>CAZJUC010000019.1:0-25839 GCA_964549065.1 uncultured Ilumatobacteraceae bacterium | reverse complement strand
CAACATCGTGCGCATGCTCGCCTACTCATCGATCAGCCAGGGTGGGTTCATCCTGATGCCGCTCGCGTTCGCGGGCAACTCCGACGCGGCCGGCTCGGCGATGAACGCCGTGATGGTCTATCTGCTCGTCTACGCCTTCATGAACCTCGGCGCATTCGCCATCGTCATCGCCGTGTCGCGCAAGACGCACAGCGGCGAGATCTCGTCGTTCGGTGGGCTGTTCGGATATGCGCCGGGCCTGGCGGTGGCGATGACGATCTTCTTCGCCTCGCTCGCCGGGATCCCTCCGCTCGGCGGCTGGTTCGCCAAGTTCAACGCGTTCAGGGCAGTGCTCGACGCCGGCACCACCGCCGCCTACGTGCTCGCCGCGATCGCTGCGGTCAACACGGTGATCGCCGCGGCGTACTACATGCGGGTGCTGCGCACCGTGTGGATGGACGAAGCCCCCGACGGCGACACCAGCCCCGTCAACCCGCCCGCACCCGTCGTCGCGGCACTCGCGATCACCGTCGTCGGCACCATCGTCGTGGGCGTGCTCCCGAACCTCGTCGCCCGCGTGGGTGCGCTCGATGCCCTCACCGGCGCCTTCTCCGGGTGAGCCGATCCCGGCTCGCTTGAAGAAATGACGGAGGAGATCCGGGCGGAGATCGCTGCGTCGGGGCCGATTCCGTTCGAGCGGTTCATGGAGCTGGCGCTGTACGGCGCCGAGGGGTTCTACACGCGTGGGGGTGGTGGATCGGCGGGACGGCGCGGCGACTTCATCACGTCGCCGGAGGTCGGCCCGCTGTTCGGTGCGGTGATCGCCCGGTACCTCGATGCCGAGTGGGAACGCATCGGACAACCGGAGGTGTTCACCGTCGTCGACGCAGGCGCCGGACCCGGAACATTGGCCCGATCCGTGCTGGCCGCACGGCCGGCGTGCGTCGACGCGCTGAGATACGTGGCGGTCGAGGTCTCGGCGGGCCAGCGCCAGCGGCACCCCGACGGCGTCGACTCGGTGGGGGCGATGCCCACCGACCCGTTCGACGGTGTGGTGATCGCCAACGAACTGCTCGACAATCTGCCGTTCCGTCTCACGGTCTTCGACGAGGGTTGGCGCGAAGCATTCGTCCAGAACGATGGCGACGGTCGTTTCGTCGAGGTGCTCTCCGCCCCGCTCGATCCCCCACCGACCTTCCTGCCGCCGACCGCGCAGTTCGGGGCACGCGCCCCGCTCATCGACCGCGCTGCCGGGTTCGTGACCGATGCTCGCCGTCTCGTGCAGTCCGGTTCGGTCGTCGTCACCGACTACGGCACACCCATCACCGCCATGCTCGCCGGTCGTCCGTACCGCGACTGGCTGCGCACCTACCGGGGCAACGAGCGCGGCGAGCACTACCTCGCCGCACCGGGTCTGCAGGACATCACGATCGACGTGCCGATCGACCAGTTGCCCGAACCCGACACGGTGCGTGCGCAGGCGCAGTTCCTGCAGTTGTGGGGTATCGACGAACTGGTCGAGGAGGGCAAGCGGGTCTGGCAGGAGCAAGCGGCGCGCCCGGGGCTCGAGGCGATGAGGATGCGCAGCCGAGTGAGCGAGGCCGAGGCACTCCTCGACCCTGCGGGGCTGGGGGGCTTCCTCGTCGCGGAATGGCGCGCCGACACCACCGACTGACCCGTCGAACTCGCGAGGCTGTTTGACTGCCCGACGCCGGGGTACCGGTCCCTGCATGGACCACGACGAAAGGTGCAGACCCATGCGGGCACGCAAATACTTCTCCGGGCTGACGTTGGCACTCGCCGGCCTTCTCGGAATCAGCGCCACGGCCGCCCTCGCTCAGGAGAGCGAACTCCCCGACGGCTTCGAGTTCGACGGCAGCGTGGTGTCGTTGTGGAGTCCCGAGGACATGCGTGCCATCGACATGCGGGCCGACAACCGGATGCCCCTGATGATCCCGCCCGAGCAGATCCTCGACGACTCGGTGTTCATGTGGGACTCGTGGCCGCTGCGCACCTGGGACGGCGAGATCGCCGACATCGACGGCTGGAAGGTGCTCGTCGGACTCTCCGCCGAGCGCACCACCGAAGGTGTCCCGGCGTTCTACACCCGCTCGGAGTGGCGCTACTGGTTCACCAAGGACGGTGACTGGAAGCCGGGTGGGCTCGTGTTCGATCCCGCCGAAGCGTTCGGCAGCCGCCAGTGGGCGGGCAGCGCCAAGTACGACCCGGAGACCGAGATCGCCAGCTTCTACTACACAGCGGTCGGCGGCGACCCGACCGAGGCGGCACAGCAGTTGCCCGCATCGTTCCCGCAGGGTGACCCTGCTGCCGGCCGCCCGCCGGTGGAGCAGACGATCGCCGTGGTCGAGACGTCCGTCGAGGTCGACGACGAGGGCGTGCGGTTCACCGACGTCGACGAACACCGCGAGATCCTGCAGGCCGACGGTGAGATCTATCAGACGATCGCCGACGCCACCACCGACGAGGTGATCTACGGCTTCCGCGACCCGTGGGCGTTCGAAGACCCCGACAGCGGCGACCGCTACATGCTGTTCACCGCGAACGCCGGTTTCGACCCGGGGCCGCAGAACGGTGTCGTCGGCGTGGCCCAGGAAGTCGACGGCGAGTGGGTCCTCGAGATGCCGATCGTCGCCGCCCCGGAGGTCAGTTCTCAGCTGGAACGTCCGCACCTCGTGTGGCGTGACGATGCTGTCTACCTGTTCTGGAGCACCCACTCGTTCACCTTCGCCGAGCCGGGCTCTGGTCCGGAAGGTCTCTACGGGATGGTCGCACCCTCGGGTGACTGGCAAGGTCAGTACGTACCGCTGAACCGGGGCGGCCTCGTTGCCGGCAACCCGACCGCGGCGCCGACACAGACCTACAGCTACCTCGTGCTGCCATCGGGCCATGTGATGAGCTACCTCAACACGGCCGGGACACCCGGCGGCGAGCCGCCGCTCGGCACGTGGGTCGGCGCCCCATCGCCGATGTTCCAGATCGTGATGGACGGCGCAACGACCGCGATCGCCTTCGACGGTGAGCCACCCGCCTCGGCGGTTCGTCCGATGGACCCCCCGCCCCCGGACACCACGGGCGGCGGGAGCGAGGACGCGGGTGACGACGAGTTGACGCCTGGTCAGGAGGGATCCGGGTGATGCGTTCCAACGGCGGCCGCCCCCGCCGCGCACTCGCGGTGTTGGCAGTCGCTGCGCTGGTGGGAGCTTCGTGCAGCGGCGACGACGACGACGCTGACCCGACCCCGACCGCGCCGACCGAGACGGTGCCCGAGGACGAGTACGACGTCGACCTCGAATCGGACGACGAGGACGAGATGTCGGCTCCTTCGCTGCCGGACGGCTTCGAGTTCGACGGGGCGCTGGTGTCGACGTGGGCGGCAACCGAGGCCTCCTCGATCTCACGAACCGACGACGTGGTCATGGGTCAGCTCGTGCAGGATTCGCTCGATCCGGTGGCCGAGGGCCACTGGATCTGGGACTCGTGGCCGCTGCGCCTGCCGAACGGCGAGGTCGCGAACATCGACGGCTGGGAGATCCTGTTCGGATTGTCGGCCGAGATCACCCCTGACCGTGTTCCCGGCGACCGGCACGGGCTCGCCACCTGGCGGATGATGGGGTCGCTCGACGGCGGCGAGTGGACCGACCTCGGACTCGTCTGGCCCGACGGCGATGCGCTCGGCGGGCGTCAGTGGGCCGGTTCGGCGATGATCGACCCTGACACGATGCAGGTGACGCTGTACTACACCGCACTCGGCGACCTGCCGTCGAACGAGGCGCTCACCGGCGGCCCGGCAACCGACCCCTACGAGGACGTCAACTGGACCGGGGGACAGAACCTGTCGACACGTGGGCCCGACCGCCAGCAGATGGTGGCGGTGTCCGCCGAGTTCTCGCTCGACGGGGACCAGCCCACGCTCACCGGCATGGGAGAGCACGAGATCATCCTCACCGCTGATGGCGAGATCTACCGCACGGCCGAACAGGCCGCGGCACAGCAGGGGCCGTACGTGTTCCGAGATCCGTGGTGGTTCCGGGACGAGGACAGCGGACGCGAGTACATCTTGTTCAGCGCGTCCCCGGCGTTCCTCACCACGGACGATGCCGGCGGTGTCGTCGGGCTCGCGATGCTCGACGACAGCGGGACCTGGGTGCCGCTGCAGCCGATCCTGGCCGCGCCGGGTGTCAACAACCAACTCGAACGACCGCACCTGGTACGACGAGACGACGGCCTGTACCTGTTCGTGTCGACGCACGGGTTCTCGTTCCTCGGAGACGTCGAGGCGCCACCGGGGCTGTACGGGTTCGTGTCCGACGGTGGCATCGGTGGGCAGTTCCTGCCGCTCAACGACGGCGGGCTCGTGTTGACCAACCCCACCAGCGCCGAACAGCAGACCTACTCGTGGGTGGTGCTGCCGACCGGCTCGGTGCTCAGTTTCGCGAACTACTTCGATCTCACCGACGCCGGGCTCAGCGGTATCGCGGCGCAGTCGCCCGAGTGGCAGCGTGAGCACTTCGGTGGAACCTTGGCACCGCTCGTGCCGATCGAATTGAACGGAGCCGAGACCCGTATCGACTCGCCATGAGACGATGGCGGGCGCTCGCGGCCGGGGTGGCGATCGGCGCAGTGGCAGTGGTGGCGTGCAGCGACGACGGTGACGAGGCCACCCCTGCCGACGGCCCGCAACTGCCGGGCGACAGCAGGGAGTCGAGTCCGGTGGATGCCAGCGCGCTCCGTCTCGACCAGCCGTGGCGGCCGGCGATCCACTACGCACCGCCGTACGGATGGATGAACGATCCCAACGGGATGGCCCTCGTCGACGGTCGCTATCACCTGTTCTTCCAGTACAACCCGCTCGACGTCGACTTCGGGGACATCGGTTGGGGTCACGCGGTCAGCGACGACCTCACCGAATGGGAGACGTGGCCCGTGGCGATCGACCCCGAACCCGACCAACTCGTCTTCTCGGGCAGCCTCGTGAACGACCGACGCGGAACCTCGCCGCTGTGCGAACCGGACCAGGACCCGAGCTGTCTGGTGGCGATCTACACCACGAACCGCACCACGCCGGATGGAGCGATCCAGACCCAGGACATCGCGGTCAGCGACCGCGCCGGTATCGAGTTCACCAAGTTCGAGGGCAACCCGGTGATCGACCTCGACTCGGCCGACTTCCGCGATCCGAAGGTGTTCTGGCACGACGGCACCGAGCGCTGGATCATGGTGGTGGTGCTGCCGATCGAACGCCAGGTGGTGCTGTTCGGTTCGCCGGACCTGGTCGCCTGGGAGGAGCTCAGCCGCTTCGGCCCGATTGGCGCGATCGACGGGATCTGGGAGTGCCCCGACCTGTTCCCGGCGCCGGTCACCGACGCGGGATCGAACGGTCCGTTCGAGAAGTGGGTGATGAAGGTCGACCTCAACCCCGGCCACATCGCCGGAGGGTCGGGCGGCCAGTACTTCCTCGGCGAGTTCGACGGCACCACGTTCACCCCCGACGAACCCGACGCCCCGTTGCCTCGGTGGGTCGACTGGGGTCAGGACTTCTACTGTGCGACGACATTCCACGAGGGCAACGACGACCAGGGACGCCCGCTCTGGCTGGGCTGGATGAACAACTGGAACTACGCCACCGAACTCCCGACCTTCCCATGGCGTGGCTCGATGACGATCCCCCGTCGCATCGAACTGACGGCCGCCGGCGATGGTCGGTTGGCGCTCACTCAACGACTCCCGAAGCAGGTGACCGACATGGCCGGTGATGCAACCGAACTCGACGACCGCGACGACGTGGCCGACGACGGCGGACTACCGCCGGCGTTCCTCCTCGACATCGGTCAGCCGGACGAGGGCGTCGTCACCCTCGCCCTCGAGGACGATGACGGCAACGTGTTGGCGGAGGTGCGGATCGACGCGGCCGCTGACACGGTGCAGATCGTGCGCCCGGAGGACGCCAATGCGGGACCGGAGGGATTCGCCGGGGCAACGCCGCCGGCGCCACTGGGTTCGGGGCCCGTCAGCGTTCTGGTCGATCGAGCGAGCGTGGAGGTGTTCGCCGACGAGGGACGCACGTCGATCACCTCGCTGATCCTGCCGATCACCGAGATCGCCGACGTGTCGGTGCGCGCCGATGGGAGCGACGAGGACGTCGACGTCCGTCTCACTGCACTGTCGGGCTGAACCCGTCGTCCGGGTATTCGGCCGTCAGGCGAGTTCGTTGCCGTCGGGGTCGACGACGTGCCGGTGGCGCGATCGTCGCGTTGCCACGCTGCGCACGCCGTTGGTCTGCGAGAGGGGTGCCGGAGGGCCTTCCTCGACTCGTGGTGCCCGACCGAGGCGGTCAGGCGGCGGTTCGTCGGCGGCTTGGTGGGCCGGTGGTGTGGACGGCGCCGTCAGGGAGCCGGAGGGTGAGCTCGCGGTTGGGGCCGAGTTCGATCATCCATCCGTCGTTGTGGATCTTGGTGTGGTGCACACTGCACACCGGGAGCAGATTGTCGAGATCGGTGGCGCCGCCGTCCCGCCACCAGATGACGTGGTGGAGTTTGCAACGGTCGTAGCCGACGGTGCACCCCGGGATGCCACAGCCTTGGTAGAGCCCGCGGAGTGCTCGGCGTTGCGCCCGGTTGGCAAGTCGAGTGGTGCGACCGAGGTGCAACTCGCCGGGCGCGTGGAGCACGACACCGTTGCGGACGACAACGGCGTGCACGTCGGCGTCGGCCGCGAGAGCGGCGAGTACCCGGGCAGGGAGCTCGACGGGGATCGAGAACTCGGCGACCGGGCCGTCGCAGCCGGGGGCATCGGCGTCGATCACTGCGATGAACTCGCCAGCACCGGGCCGGGGTCGCGACGGTCGCAGTCGCGGTGTGACCCGGCCAGGATCGCCGGAGTCGGCGGAGTCGCGGGGCTGGTCGCTGTCGTCAGCGCCGAGGGCGTCGTCGAGGAGGAGCCTGGCGACGGCTTGTGCGGCGAGGTAGCGCTGTTTCTCGATCGGATCTTTCGGGCACTCGGCGGGCACGACGTCGGCGAACAGCGCTTGCATCATCGCGTCGATGCGTGCGGCCACTTTCACCCCGGTGAGCGGGTCGAGTCCGACCGACAGGTTCCACATGCCCTCGGCATCGACCCACGACCGTGCCCGAGAATTGCGACGCTGACGCTCGAATCGGTCCATGCCGTCGCCGTCTCGGACCTTCTTCGCCTCGAGGTCCAACCGGCGTGCGAACTCCTCAGCGGTTGCCGCCCTCGCGACGTCGACCAACGTGTCGGCGCGTTGGGTGAACTCGTCGCGCTCGGCCCCGTCGAGCTTCTTCGATGCTCGGGTGACCGCGTCGACGTGGTCGGCGGTGATCGCGCCGTCGTCGAGCGCACCGGCCAATTTCGGTGTCGTGTTCAGGGTGTCGGAACGCTCGGTGGTCTTGGCGGCTCTGCCGAGCGATTGCTTGGCGGCGTCGGCGACGGTGCTCTCGGGGAACGAATCGATGGTGCGCAGCACGTTGACCAGACCGGCCTGTTGCGCGTCGCACCAGGCGCGCACCTCGCGGATCGCGACGAGCCCGGATTTGATCGACGGGACGTCGGCGGCAGGGTTCGCTCGCGTGTCGACGATGTGCTCGACCCGCTCGACGACTGCTGCGATCTCCATACCTCCAACAGTAGAAGAGGGGTGTCACAGAGTTGGTCGAGCCGGAGCTGCGTTGCGGGGGCGATCATCGACGCCGGCCACCGTCCGGCCGGTGGGGATCGTTGCCCTCGATGCGTAACGATCGTCGCGACGGTTGATCTACCATCGCCCTCATGGCTGAGCAGGGGAACGGCGACACGAACGAGCACCACGACACCATCGACGCGCTGAGTGCGGAGAACCGTACGTTCCCACCGTCGGAGGAGTTCAAGGCGAACTCGCTGGTCACCGGCACGTTCCTCTACGACCAGGCCGCCGAGGACGACGAAGCGTTCTGGGCCCGGCAGGCATCCGGACTGGTCGACTGGGCCAGGCCGTGGGACACCACGCTCGAGTGGGATCTCCCCGACGCCAAGTGGTTCGTCGGGGGCCAGCTGAACGTGGCCTACAACTGTCTCGACCGCCACGTGCTCGGCGGCAAGGGCGACAAGGTCGCCATCCACTGGGAAGGCGAGCCCGGAGACACCCGCACGATCACCTACCAGGACCTCCTCGACGAGGTCAGCCAGTTCGCCAACGTCTTGAAGGGCTTGGGCGTCGAGCGTGGTGACCGGGTCAACATCTATCTCCCGATGATCCCCGAGGCCGCCGTGGCGATGCTCGCCTGTGCCCGCATCGGCGCCGCACACAGCGTGGTGTTCGGCGGATTCTCGTCCCAGTCGCTCGCCGATCGCATCAACGACGCCGAGGCCAAGGTGCTGATCACCGCCGACGGCGGCTACCGGCGGGGCGAGGTGTTCCCCCTCAAGCCGGCGGCCGACGCCGCCTGCGCCGACACTCCCACGATCGAACACGTCGTGGTGGTCAAACGCGGGGGCAACGACGTCGACATGGTCGACGGACGCGACCACTGGTACCACGATCTGATGGACGGCACCTCCACCGACTGCCCGGCCGAGCCGATGGACTCCGAGCAGCTGCTGTTCCTGCTCTACACCTCGGGCACCACCGGCACGCCGAAAGGCATCATGCACACCTCCGGTGGGTATCTGACGCATGTCACCTACACCCACAAGTACGTGTTCGACCTCCACGCCGACACCGACGTGTTCTGGTGCACCGCCGATGTCGGCTGGATCACCGGGCACAGCTACATCGTGTACGGCCCGCTCTCGAACGGGGCCACCCAGGTGATGTACGAAGGCGTGCCGAACCATCCGGGCAACGACCGGTTCTGGCAGATCATCGAGAAGTACGGCGTCACCATCTTCTACACGGCGCCCACGGCGATCCGCACGTTCATGAAATGGGGAGCGGGCGAGCCGGCGAAACACGACCTGTCGTCGTTGCGGCTGCTCGGTTCCGTCGGTGAGCCGATCAACCCCGAAGCGTGGATGTGGTACCAGGAGCACGTCGGCGGCGGCCGGTGCCCGATCGTCGACACCTGGTGGCAGACCGAAACCGGCGGCATCATGATCAGTCCGCTGCCCGGCGCCACCACCACCAAACCGGGCTCGGCGACCTTCCCGCTGCCCGGGGTGTCGGCCGAGGTGATCGACGACGAGGCACATCACGTCGACGTCGGCGGGGGCTACCTCACGCTCACCCGCCCTTGGCCCGGCATGTTGCGTGGTATCTGGGGAAACCCCGAGCGTTTCTACGACACCTACTGGGCTCGGTTCGAGGGCCGCTACTTCGCCGGCGACGGCGCCAAGCTCGACGACGACGGCTACCTGTGGCTGCTCGGACGGGTCGACGACGTGATGAACATCTCGGGGCATCGCATCTCGACCACCGAGGTCGAGTCCGCCCTGGTGGCGCATCCCGCCGTCGCCGAGGCTGCCGTGGTCGGGGCCACCGACGCGACGACGGGCCAGGCGATCATCGCTTACGTGATCCTTCGTGGCGGAGAGGACGTCGACGCCGAGATCCTGCGCGCCCACGTCGCGTCCGAGATCGGTGCCATCGCGAAACCGAAGCAGATCTACATCACGCCGGACCTGCCGAAGACCCGCTCGGGCAAGATCATGCGTCGCCTACTGCGCGACGTCGCCGAAGGCCGCAACATCGGCGACACGACCACCCTCGCCGACGCGTCGATCGTCGACGAACTCCAGGCGAAGGCGGCGGCGAGCGCCGACGACTGACACCGCTCGAGGCCGACACCGCTCGAGGGTGACACGGGGCTCAAGCGGGCGCCGTACGGTGCCGATGACACTGCATGGTTCCGCCTGACGGCGCTCGCGCCACACGTCTCCCGACCCTCTCGTGGGAGTCGGTCGTCGACTCGAACGACAACAGCACCGCGACGCCGACACCGGCTGCCGACCGCGCCTCTGTTGACGAACTGCCCTCGTCCGGCGAGGCGATCGCGTTGTCACCGCTGCACCTCGACCTCGACCCACCGGGCATCGAGGTGTCATCGGGCGTCGCATCGACGGCCGAGCCACTCGCGCCGCCGACGACCGTGCCCGAGCCGCCGTCCGGCGCGGAAGTGCTCGCGCCGCCGAGCGTCGAGCCCGACGACGTGGACGTCATTCGCACCACCCCGCCGGCTGTCATCGTGCCGGCCCTTGGTGACGTCACCTCCGGACCCGAGACCGTTGCACCAGCAGTGGCGCCCGCACCAGCCGTGGCGCCCGCACCAGCCGTGGCGCCCGCACCAGCCGTGGCGCCGGCCGAAGCGGGGGAATCGCAGTCGGCGCCCGTCAGTGACGCGCTCCCCCTGATCCGAGAGGCCACACCGGTGGGCGAGCCGGGTGGGCCGTCGCTCCCCTCGGTGGCTGCGGCCGTCCAACGTCCGGCGGCTCCTTCACCGTTCGAGTTCGACTCCGCCTCGGTGGCGGCACCACCCACCCGGCAGCCCCGCGGCGGCAAGAAGCGCAGCGGTCTGAAGCTCGTCGCGACGATCACCGTGCTCGGTGGGCTCGTGGCGGCGGGCGTGGTGTTCGGACAGCCATACCTGTTCCCCAGCGAGTGGGACGAGGCTGCTGCACCGTACGCGGAAGCCGTCGAGTCCTCCCGTGGCATCGACTTCGCCGAACCGCTCGCCGTCACCGCCGAGCCGAGCGCGGCATTCGCCGATCGCCTCCAGGCACAGCTGGCACCCGTCTCCCCCGAAATGCTCACACAGTGGCGAGCGCTCGGGCTGTCGACCGGTGTCGTCGACGACACCACCCTCGCTCGTCAGCTCGCCGGATGGCAGGACGCCGTCTACTCGACCGCCGACGGCCAGGTGTACCACGACCTCGGCGCTGCCGGCGACGAACTCGACGCACAGCTCGTCCAGACGATGGCGGCGGTGTCGCTCGACCAGGAATTCGCCTGGTCGGCCGACCAGCAGGAGCGGACGCTCGACGCCGCGGCCGCGACGTCCGCCGAGGTGCTGCGCCAGGTGCGCGCCACGCAGCGGTCGTCGACATTCGATGCCGAGGTCGAATCGGTCCCGAGCGAGGTCGTGAACGGTCTGCCGGTCGTGGTCGGCTACCAGCTCCTGGCGCCACACGTCTTCGCCGAGTTCGACGCCGACCTCAGTCGGGAGAGCCGCGACAACCCGCTCGCCGGCATCGGCACGGCCGGCCCCGGCATCTTCGGCCGCGAGACTCCGGACCTGGCCGCCGGCCCGACCCTGCTCGACGGCGACATCGCGACCACGTCGCCGCTGGCGAAGGATCGCTCGTTCTGGTACCTGGTCTTCGCCGGCTATCTCGACGCCCGCACCGCCGTCGCGGCCAGCGACGCCATCGTCGAGAGTTCGCTGTCGACGGCGACGCGCGGCACCACCGAGTGCGCCGTCGCCACGTTCTCGGGGACCGCTGTTGCCGAGACCGCGACGTTGCGAGAGGCGCTCACGGCGTGGGCGGCTGCTGCACCGGCGGAGATGGCGAGCTCGTTCGACGTGCTCGCGGACGGCACCCTGCAGCTCGTCTCGTGCGATCCGGGCGTCGGCTTCGAGAGCTCCACGCGTCCCGGCGTCGCCCGCGAACTGCTCTCGTGGCGTGCAGCGGAACTCGCGACGATGGAAGCCGTTCGCGTCGGTGGTGGCGGTGAAGCCGAACTCGACGAGGCGTGGGCGTTCGTCCAGGCGTCGCCGGTCGCGCTCGACCTGATGACCCTCTCGTCGGAGGCCACTCCCACCGAGTTGGCCACCGCAGCCGGCGACGCAGTGACCGCGTTGTTCACCCCGGTCGGCTGATCGGCGTCAGTCGCGGAAGTTCTGGAACTGCAGGGGGATGCCGACGTCCTCGGCCTTCAGCATTGCGATCACGTCCTGTAGGGCATCTCGCTTCTTCGCGCTGACCCGGATCGACTCGCCCTGGGTCTGACTGGAGGTGCCCTTCGGGGACTTCTCCTTGATCAGCTTGTTGATCTCCTTGGCCTTGTCGGAGGAGATCCCCACCTTGATCGTGACCACTTGGCGCACCGTGTTCTGCGTGGCATCCTGCACGTCGCCGTAGTCGACGCCGCGCAGTGACACACCACGTTTGACCAGCTTCTCCTCCAACACGGTACGCAGCGCATCGAGTCGGTCTCGGCTCACCGTGGCCAGGGTGATCACCATCTCGTTCTGCTCGATCGTGGAGTTGGTGTTCTTGAAATCGAAGCGGTTGGCGATCTCGCGCTGCGCCTGATCGACGGCGTTGCGGACTTCCTGGGCATCGACTTCCGAGACGACATCGAACGTTGGCATGGTGTTCAGGGTAACGAACGGTACGCTCTGGGCGCTCAACCGATGGGTCGGTGTCCGAGCGGCCAAAGGAAGCAGACTGTAAATCTGCCGGCGTATGCCTTCGGAGGTTCAAATCCTCCCCGGCCCACCAACCAACGTAAACGTCCGATCCGGAGCCTCGCGAGCCGGTTGGTACAGTCCGGGCGTGCCTGAGCCCATCGACTCCGACGGCGCTGCGTCCATCCCCGGCTTCGAATTCAGCGAACGTCTCGGCGCCGGTGGGTTCGGCACGGTGTTCCGGGCATCCGACGTCCGTCACGGTCGCGATGTCGCGATCAAGGTGCTCGCCCCCATGAGCGACGAGGCGTCGCAGCGGCGCTTCGATCGCGAGTGCCGAGCGATGGGCAGGCTGGCGGGCCATCCGAACATCGCCGTGGTCCACACGTCGGGCATCACCGACGACGGCCGCCCCTTCATTGCGATGGAACTGCTATCTGGTGGCTCCCTCGCCGAACGGATTCGTCGAGACGGTCCATTGGCGCCCGCCGAAGCGGTTGGGCTCGGCGTCGCCCTGTGCGACGCCCTCGACCACGCGCACGACGGTGGTGTCCTGCACCTCGACATGAAGCCCGAAAACGTCCTGTTCTCGCAGTTCGACCAGCCGAAGATCGTCGACTTCGGGATCGCTGCGGTGATGGACGACGACGAAGGCACCACCACGATTCGTGCGACGCCGTCGTATGCCGATCCCGTCGTCCTCGACGGACAGCCGGGTACGGCGCTGTCTGACGTGTACGGCGTGGGCGCCACGCTCTACACCGCACTGACTGGCGTGGCGCCGTACGGCGACGGTGGCGTGGTGGCGACGCTGCGCCGAATCGCGGTCGGTACCACGCCGCGCGTCCAACGCCCTGACCTGAACGGCGTCATCGCCGACGTGATCGAGCGGGCGATGGCGCACGATCCAGCCGATCGCCCGGCCAGCCCGCGCGAGCTGCGGCGGTTGCTCGAGTCCGCCGCCAACGAGACGCCGCAACCCCCCGGCCCGGTGGATGCGGCTCCCACTGGGTCGGCCACGGTCGCAGCCTCCGCTGTGCCGACGCCGACTGGTGGCGGTGCGTCGCTGAATTCGAGGCTCGGTGTCGGGATGCTCGTGGCAGCAGTCGCGATCGGTGGCGTGCTGCTCCTCACGCGCAACGGTGACGACGTCGGCGGTGGCGACGCCGATGCGTCGGACCCGACGGTCGTCGACGTGACGACATCGGTCGGCAGAGTCGTCACCCTGCCGAACGTCGTCGGGCGATCTGGCGGCGTTGCTCGTACGATCCTCGAGGCCGCAGGGCTCGAGGTCCAGCGCGGGGCCGGATGCGGCAGCGAGGTGCGCGGACTCGATCCTGCGGCAGGCGAGCAGGTCGAACGGGGCGCGATCGTGGAGCTGCTCTTCGAGCAGTGCATCGTTCCCGATTTCGTCGGGCTGCGGCTCGACGAGGCCGTTGCCGTGATCGAGGAATACGACGGACTGTTGATCGAGTGGCCGGACCACTGCGACGATGTCGTCCTCGGTCAGTCGCCGCCTGCTGGTTCGATCGTCAGCCAGGGCACGACGATCGAACTCGCACTGCCCGAGCAGTGCTGACATCCGTCGACATCGATCCTCGTTGGCGTGTCGTTGGCGCTTCGTTGGTGCCACCCGAATACGGTCCGCCGACTGATGACAGGCAACGACGACGTCCCGGAGAGTGAACCCCCGACCACGAATCTCGGGGGCCCGCCCTCGCCGGCGCAACCCACCGCCAGCGTGCCCGGGGGCGCCACGCCGCCGACGCAACCGCCCGGTACCACGCCGTTCGACGAGCTGTCGGGACCCTCGGCTCCGCCGTCCGAATCGCGGTCGAAGCCCACGATGTTGATCGCCGGTGCCGCTGCCCTCCTCGTCGTACTCGTCATCGCGCTCGTTGTCGTTCTGGGCGGCGACGGTGACGTCGACGGCCCCGACGTGGGTGCGACATCCCAGCCGGACGAGGCCGCGTCGTCGGTCGCGTCGTCGGCTGCGCCTCAGACGACGACCGGATCTCAACCGGAGGCGACGCCTGACGACCTCGCGCGTTCGGTCGTGCAGATCCTCGCCGTCACTCCCGACGGGGCATGTACGGGAAGCGGGACGATCATCGATGCCTCGGGCGTCATTCTCACCAACAGCCATGTGACCGCCAGGACGTCGCAGTGCCCGTGGGAGGAATTGCTGATCGCCACCGTCGACACGCCGGATCTTCCGCCGCAGGTGCTCTTCACCGGGGCCGTGGTCGCCGACGACCCGGCGCTCGACCTCTCGATCGTCCGCTTGACCGGTCGGATCGACGGCGAACCGATCGTCCCCAACTTTCCCGCCATCGAGATCGGCGACTCGTCGGACCTGGCCCTCGGTGACCAGCTCAAGGTCCTCGGATTCCCCGGGATCGGCGGCGACACGATCACCTTCACCGAAGGCTCGATCTCGGGTTTCGTCGAGCAGCCAGGGCTCGGTGTGAGGAGTTGGATCAAGACCGACACCACCATCGCCGGCGGCAACAGCGGCGGGCTCGCCGCTGACGCTCGGGGACGGATCGTCGGAATTCCGACGCGCGCCGGCACGGACGACCTCGACATCACCGATTGTCGCAGGGTCGAGGACACCAACGGCGACGGCACCATCGACGAGAACGACTCGTGCATCCCCATCGGCGGCTTCATCAACGGCATCCGACCGATCAATCTCGCCGCTGAGGTGATCGCCGCCGGCCTCGCCGCTCCCGTCCCGCCGCCCGACGAAGCCACTCCGACGACGACGCCGCCGACGACGGCGCCGCCGCCCTCGACCGACCCGCCGCCCACCACCCCGGCGCCGGCCAGCGGAACGATCGCCCTCGATCCGCGTCTCTCCGTCACCCAGACCGACGGGCTCCCGGATCCGGAGATCTTCGTGGTCGCCGACGGTACGACCAGGCTCTGTCTGACCTGGGAGTACGTGAACTTCCCGTCGGGCGCACCGTTCACGTTCGGCTGGAACATCAACGGCACCGTCGACGAGGGCTCGGTGAGCACCGGCACGAACCAGGGTCCCGTCGACGGTCAGTTCTTCGGGTGCATCACGAACGATGCCGGACTCGCCCAGGGTCTCTACGAAGCCGTCTGGAACGTCGACGGCGAGAACGTGTTCGTTCACGCTGTCTATGTCGGCGGTGGCCGGGCTCCCGTGACGATCGGGCTGCAGAACGGGACCGCCGTCGACATCTGTGCGATCCGCTGGGCTCCCGTCGACGCCGTGTCGGCCGGCATCCCGCTCAACACAGCGGTCATCGCGCCTGGAGAGCGATTCGAGACCGTGCTGGCAGCCGGGCTGTACCGCACCGTGGTGCAGGACTGCAGCGGCAACGTGATCTTCGAAGACGCCGGCACGGAGTTCAGCTCCGACCTGACACTGACCCTGCCGCTCTGAGCGGGTGACGCCATGAGCATCTCCGACGCGCTGCTCCAACGATCCTCCTGGAACGACGACGAACTCGCAACGGACGGCGTCGAGGTGGTCGATGCGCCGTTCGCGACGGTCGGTGGCGGGCTCGGTTCGTTCGCAATGGTCGACATGTTGCGGGTCGCAGGCGTCGACACCGAACACATCGCGGTGCTCGGCGCCCTCGAATCCCCGTCATCGACGTACGAATATCTGGCGGGCAACAGCCAGATACCCCCGCAGGAGCGCCTGCGCTCCGACTCCGGTTCGGTCATGGACAACGTGTGGGGCTGGCCCGGCTACGCCCTTCGGGAAGCGGTGTCCGAGCGCACATTGCGCCCCGCCTGGCAGGCGTTGACCGAGCCGATCCTGACCGAGTACTACACGCCCCGCGCCGGTCAGGTGTATGCGTCGGTGGCGCGCGAGGCGCAGCGGATCGGGTGGTCGTCGATGCTGCGGCCCGGGGTGGTTCGAACGGTGCGACGACGAACGGGAGGCGGATACTTCGTGCTGCACACGCCCGCCGGCCAGGCCGAGCCGTCAGCAGGTCGGCCTGTTCGGCGGGTGGCCTACCGGTGTCGGCACGTTCACGTGGCCGTCGGCTATCCGGGTGTGAAGCTGCTCCCGGATCTCCAGGTGTATCGGGAACAGCACCAGGACTGGGCGCGCGTCGTGAACGCCTACGAGCCACACGACCACGTCTACGAGGAGTGTCGTCGGCGGCGGTGCACCGTGGTGGTGCGCGGCGCCGGCATCGTGGCCTCCCGGGTGCTGCAACGGATCATCGACGACCGTGATGCACATGGCGCCCAGACGCGGATCGTCCACCTCTTCCGGAGCTACCCCGACGGACCCCAGGGTGACCGCATCACCTTCCGACGGCCCGCCCGAAAGGGCTGGTCCTACCAGGCCTTCAACTACCCCAAAGCGGCGTGGGGCGGTCAGCTGCGCGACCGGCTCGACCGGCTCGAGGGCCCGGAGCGAGCGGCACTGATCGACGAGATGGGCGGCACGAACACCGCACCGCGTCGGGATTGGCAGGATCAACTCGAACGAGGAGAGCGCGAGGGCTTCTACCGGCAGTTGCTCGGTACCGTCAGCGTCGTCGAGCCGACCGGCGACGCCGCTGGTGTCCGGACGACCGTGCGGGCCCCTGAGGGCGACCCGATCACCTTCGACGCCGATTTCATCGTCGACGCCACGGGCCTCGAAGCCGACATCGAGGAGCACCGCGTGTTGGCCGACCTGCTCCGGTACGGCGGCGCCCGCAAGAATCCCAAGGGCCGACTCGACGTCGAGCGCGACTTCGTCGTACGCGGCACCGAGAGCGGTGACGGACGCCTCTACGCCTCGGGCTCGATCACCCTGGGTGGCTACTACGCCGGTGTCGACTCCTTCCTCGGGCTGCAGTACGCGTCGTTGCGGATCGCCGACTCCCTCGCGTCGCAAGGGTTCGGCACCCGGATCGGGCCGGTCCGGTCGGTCACCCAGTGGTGGCGATGGGCGAGGAACCTCCCGGCGTGATGTCGTCACCGCCGCGCGCCGTGCGCACCGTGGCCACGTCCAGAGGGGCTCGACGATGACCCCGACATTGTCCGGCCGAATCCAGACCCGCATCGTGGCGCTCGTCGTCGTCGGCGGACTGTGGACCCTGATCATCGGACCGCTGCTGCCCCGGCCCGCAGGCAGCAGCCTCTCGGACATGTACGCGGCGCTCTACACCGCACTGATCGTCGTCGTCGTGCTCGGCATCGTCTGGGAACTTCTCTACCATGTGCTCCAGCAGTTCCGGTGGGAGAAGGACTGGCCGACGATGTTCGGGCTTCTGGTGGCGATACCCGAGGGCATCGCCGCCTACCTGCTGCTCGATGCAGGGCTGCCCTGGGACCAGCGCATGGTCGCCGACGGCAGCGCCAGTTTTCCGCTCGCTGCGTTCCTCATCATGTTCACCACGACCTGGCTGCTGGTGTGGGCGGTCGTCAACGGGCCGATGCAGCTGTTCTTCCTCCGTTGGCGCTTCCGGGGCGGCCGATACGACGATCGGTGGTGACGTGACCGAGAAGGCGTTGGATCTCGACGGTGTCATCGCCGACGCAACCGGCGACCGCCGCCGACGGCAGCGACGCATGAACATGTCTGCGCTCGCGGTGTCGCTCGCGGTCACGGTCACCTGGGTCGTGTTCGTGTCGGTGCGCGACCACTGGGACCGCGTCGTCGACAACTGGGTTGCAGCCGTCACGATGATCGCGGGGAGCTTCGTCGCCGGGGCCACGCCGCAGGGCGGCGGCGCCGTCGCCTTCCCGGTCTTCACGAAGGGACTCGACGTTCCGAGCGAGGTCGCGCGAACGTTCTCGCTGTGCATCCAGACGGTCGGGATGGGTGCGGCGACCGCTGCGCTGTTGTTGCGCCGGCGCCCACTCGAGATGCGCACGCTCGCATATGCGATCCCGGCGGCCTTGGGCGGTTTCCTCCTCGGCTACTTCACCCTGACCGACCGCAGCGAGCTGTTCTCGCCGTCGGTGCTGCCCGGCGCGTACACCAAGGTCGGGTTCACGATGCTGGTCGCGACGATGGCCTACGTGGTACACCTCGCGTACCGGGTGCATGTCCTGGAGGTGCACGTCGCAGTGCGCAGCTACACGAGCCGATTCGTTGCCTGTCTCGTCGGAACCGCCTTCGTCGGCGGGGTGATCTCGTCGCAGGTCGGGTCGGGCTCCGACGTGCTGCTGTATCTGACCCTCGTCGTGCTCGCAGGGGTGTCGCCCCGTATCGGCGTGCCGACGAGCGTGGTGGTCATGGCGTCCGTGTCAGTTCTCGGGTTCCTGGTCCTCGGTGTCGTCGACGGGCAACTCGACATCGCCCTGTCGGACGCCGGTGTCGTCGCCGTGGGTGGTGAGTCGACCGCTGCGCCACTCGACGCGGGTCGCTTCGATCTCTTCGGCTTGTGGATCGCCGCCGTACCCGTGGTCGCGTGGGGGGCGCCGCTCGGGGCGTGGGTGACCTCCAAGGTCACCGACCGCCAACTCGTCACCGCAGTACTCGTGCTCGCCGCCATCGAGATCGTCAGCACGATCGTGTTCATCGACGAACTCCGCACCGATCCCGGTTTGCTCGCGTTCGCCGTGGTCGGTTCCGCAGTGCTCCTCGCGCTCCTGGGTTGGGCCCAACGTCACCGCGTCGCACTCCTCGGTCTGCAACCGTTGGCCGCCGACGCCCCGCTCACCCGGTCGAGGCTCGACGTCGGGCGTCGATACCACAGCCAGGTCGTCGGCGAACCCGACGACCTCGACGATCCACGGCACCACGGTCTGGGGGGCGAATGAGAATCGCCGACTACCACATCATCGCCATGTCGCACGAGGGCAACCACGGGACGTACTACCGGGCTCACCCACCTGGTCGCCTCGGATCTGCCGACGAGGAGGTCGTGCTCAAGGTGCTCGGTCGGCGAGCCACCGACGACGAGTTCAAACGCTTCGCCAACGAGATGCGGCTGTTGCACGCTGTTGCGTCGCCGCATCTGGCGGAGCTGCTCGACGCAGGCTCGGTCGACGGCGACCTGTTCATGGCCATGCGTCGCTACGACGGCTCGTTGACCGAGGCGACCTCGCTCGTCGACGACGACGGCACCCAGCGCATCGTGGGGCTCGTCGCCGACGCAGCCCGCGGCGCACACGCACTCCACGAGGTCGGAGTGGCCCATCGCGACATCCGTCCGAGCAACATCGTCGTCGACGGCGGACGCGGTCGACTGGCCGACCTCGGCATGGCCGAGATGGGCCCAGGGTTCTCGGCGACGGTCGGCGCAGGTCCGATCGGCTCACTCGGGTACATGGCGCCCGAGGTCGTCACGGAAGGTGTCGCCGGCCGGGCCAGCGACATCTGGTCCCTCGGTTGCTCGCTTCATGCTGCGCTCAGCGATCGGCCGATCCACGGCGTCATCCCGACCACGAGCATGCTGGACGCACTCCGTCACCTCGCCCGAACTGCGCCGCGCATCGACGACCGGCTCGACGCCGCAGTCGCCGTCGTGATCGGTCGATGCCTCACCAGCCCCGCCGATCGTTTCTCGACCGCAGCCGACCTCGCGACTGCGCTCGACGAGATCGGCACGACCATCTCTGGAGCACCGACGTGAACGAACCGCCCAGCCTTTTCGCAGACGGCTCCGCCGGCTCGGTGACGTCGTCACCGAGCGGTCGTCTGCTGCTGACCGCAGCAGCGATCCCGCCCGGTCTCGACATCGACGGCGAGGTCCGGCGCCTCGGCGATGCCGTCGCCCTCGAACGGGTGGCAGTCACCGCTGGTGCTGCGGCGCTGATCGAACCGAACGACGCCCTCGCCGGGAGCGTCCTGCTGCTGTGCGGCGGCGTGGCACTCACGTCGGTGAGCGGGACGGAGGTGTCGTTCGTCCGGCCGGCCCCCGGTGCGGTGGCGCGACACGTGGTCACCGACGACGTCGAGTCCGTCACGGTCGAACTCGGCGCATCCGCCCCCGCATCGACTGCGGCGGACGGTCTCGAACCGTGGAACAGGGCCACCCGCGCCGCCGACCGCCTCGTGCTCACCCCTGGCGGTCGGGTCGCAGCCGATGCAGCAAGCGGGGCGTCGTCCGGCCAGACGCGCATCGAGGTGATCGACCTGCTCCCGCCACCGGCTGGTGAGGCGGCGCCCCTACCCGTCGAAGCGTTGCCACCGCCGACGGTCGGAAATGCCCAGGTGTTGGGAATCCGGTGCCCGGTCGATCACCACAACCATCCCGACGCCGAGTACTGCTCGTCGTGTGGACGACGCATGGGCGTGAACGCAACGGCGGTCCTCGTCGTCGGACCGCGGCCGCCAGTCGGACTGTTCCTCACCGACGACGGAACTGCGATCCCGATCGCCGGCGACCTGTTGCTCGGGCGCGAACCCGACACGCACGATGACGTCGCGCACGGTCGTCGCCAGGGCGTGGTGCTTCCCGACGAGACAGCGGTGGTCTCCCGGCACCACCTCGCGGTCAGCCTCGATGGATGGAATGTCGTCGTGACCGATCTCGCCAGTGCGAACGGCACGGTGCTCTGGTCCGCTCGGACCGGGCTCGAGTACCGGCTCGATCCGGACGAAGGTGTCGTGCTCGAGTCCGGCGATCGGGTCGATCTCGGATCGGTCGCGCTGCGGCTGTCGTTGCACCACGTCAACTGATCCGGTCGGCTCCGGCAGGGCGTCGCCCGTGGGCGCTCACCCGTCGATGTCGCGGTGCAGTTCGGCCCTGACCAGCCAACTCCTGCCATCTGCGGGCTGGTAGCTGCATGCGCGACCGGTGGAGATCGAGTCGCGAAGGTGGGTGCCCAGCCCGGCGGACTCGTTGGAGACGGCGTCGATGGTGCGCACGATCGCCTTCGTCACCCTCACGCGGGCCCGCTCCACGTCGGTCGACGACGCAACGACGTACCGGAACCCGGCCAGTTCGCGGCGGAGGAAGCCGATCTCTGTCTCTGTCGACACCGAGGGCTCGGTGGACGCTACGAGCTGGTCGAGTCGTCGACGGTACGCCTCGCGAGCGCGTCGGTCGATCGATCGTCCCGTCATCGTGGAGCGGGTTTCGGCCAGCCGTGAGCTCGAGCGATCGAGTTCACCGACCTCGAGTCGCCGGTGCGGCGCAGCGAGCAGCGTGACCAGATATGTCGCACCGACGCCCGCAGCGACGGTCGCGGTTCCGCTCGGATGGACCAGTCTCCACCGGTCGTCGGTCAGCTCGGCCAACGGTTCGCCGTGCCCGAGGCGCAGCAACTCGAGTTCCACGCGGTCCGCTTCCCGCGCCCAGGACGCGAGGCCCAACTCGGCGAGTTCGGACGCCGCGCAGTGGGCGTCGTCGAGCGCCGCCGCAGGTCGGCTCGCCGAGCGCGTCACCGCGCGGTCGAGTCGTGCCAGCGCCCGCCACGGTCCGGGCGGGCGGGTGTCGACGACGAATCGGTACCAGTGCTCGGACTCGTCGAGGTCGCCCCACCGCCCAGCGAGCGACGCGACCACCCGCGCGATCGGTCCGTACGACGCGTAGCCCGACCCGTGGGTGCCGTCGAAGTGCGCGTACGGGCGGAGGAGTTCGAGTGTCGTCCGGCCAGCCGATTCGTCGTCGAGCGTCAGCGCGATCAGACCGCACAGTTGCATCGTGACCAGCCAGTTGAGGTCACGTCGCACGGCGACGAAGTTGTCGGTCGCCACCGACGCCAACAGCTGGCGTGCCTCGTCGTCGTGACCGGCCTGTGACAGCGTGAATGCGAGACCGACCGTCCAGTTCGTGCCGACGCGAGGTGACGACGCACGAACCGAACGCACCGCCTCGATCACGTCGCCGAGCCCCCGCCGCAGATAGCGCTCGATCGCAACCGTGATCGCCACGTTCTGGAACGAGAAGGGCGAACCCGACACGTCCGCCCAGCGGCTGATCGCATCCTGGTTGACGGCGACGGCTTCGTCGATGCGCCCCTCCAGCATCGCAATGCAGCCCCGCCAGAGGATCTCGCGTCGGCGGAACACCACGAGTTCGGTGTCCACCGCTGCGTCGGCGAAGGTCTCGACGAGCACCTTCGCTGCGTCGAGGTCGCCGTGGTCGAGCCGATCGACCACCCGCCATTCGAGAATCCGGAGCACGAGTTCCTCGTCGTCGATCTCTGCCGACCGGTGGGTGAGCTCGTCGATCCAGCTCTCCCTGCGGTCGCTGGAATCCGGACCCCACGTGGCATACAGCGAACCGAGCAGAACCTCGCACCGCAGGCGGGGCGAGACACCGTGCTCGGTGGCGGCAATCGCCTCCGCGACGTCGCGGTCACGGGCGGCGTCGTTCTCCGGCCAGTGCGATGGGGGGTCCTGATCGGTCGCGACCCAGTATCTCGCAAGTGCTCGGCCGATCAGCGCTCGTGCCCGGGTCGGTGGGTCGGTGGCAAGCTCGACCGCCTGCTCCCAGGAGGTCACCGTGATGGAGTCCCAGCCCGGAAAGGTCTCGACACACTCCCACGGCAGACGCCGCAGCCTCGACGCATCCTCGTTGCCGCGAAGGGCCGCGTCGTTTCCTACCATCGGATCCATGTCTGTCGCCGCGAACGTAGTGGAGCGGCGTATCCCGGACCACACCTCGACCGAAGGATTGACGCCTCGGCTCGCCGCCGACGTCGACTTCTACGCCTGTCGCCGGTCGCCGTCGGCGGAGTCTGGCCGATGCGATCGCGGTGTGCAGGCGCGTGCGCTCGTGATCGCCGGCGAACCTGCCGCTGCGCGTCGGGTCCTCGAGGCGCTCGACGTCGACTCGCTGCGTCTGCACGGCCGAGCAGCAGCAGCGTGGGCAGCAGCGCGGGTGGGGCCGGACGCAACGATCAGGGCCTTGGCCGAGTCCTTCGGCTCCGGTCCGGACATGATCGACGACGACGGTGTCCCGCTCGGGCCACGGGAGCGCTACAGCGGAGCGCTGTTGGCGGCCGCCGGTGACGTCGTCGGCGGCGCCGGGGCCCTCCGACGTGCCGTCACCGTCGGAGACGCTCGCGCCCCGCTGTGGGGTGCGCTCGCCCGAGTCGAGTTCGCACGGGTCCTGACGACGGCCGCCGCGGTCGGTCACGATGACGTCGCCTTCGACCCAGACGAGGCCCGACGCACCTCGGTCGCGGCGCGCACGTTCTTCGCAGCCGGCGGATACCGGGGGCTGCTCGCCCGCTTCGACGTCGAGTTGGGCTCTCCCGCACGACCAGGCGAGGCTTCGACCGGGCTGCTCGTCGACGGCGACACCTGGCTCGGCGGATTCGGAGTGCAGCCCGCCGGCCCGATTCCCGACGGCAAGGGGCTGCGAGCGATTCGCCATCTGTTGATGCACCGTCACCGGGTGGTGGCATCGGTGGAACTCGCTCGGGTCGTCGACGACGGCGACGTCGCCGAGATCGCCGAGATGTTCGCCGACCTCGACCTGCTGTCGCTCGTCGACGCACGAGCGGCCCGGCTGGCCTCGACCGAGGTGGTCCGATTGCGCTCAGCGCTGCTCGACGACACCGCACGATCACGCATCGGCAAGTTGATCCGCCGGACCGTCGCTCGTGTCGGGGTCGACCAGCCGCTGCTCGCTTCTCACCTCGGGGCCGCAATCGGCACCGGGCACGTCTGCCGCTACTCGCCCCTGACACCGGTCGACTGGGAACTGGGCGCGACGGATTGAAGCGTCACGCGAGCCGGCGTTCGTCGCGCTGGCCCGACGGTGGCTGATGTGCGACGAGGGTGGTCAGGTCGAGCGGACGTTCGGTCGACACGATCATGTTCAGTCGGCGCAAGGGAGCCGACGGATGGATGTCGAGCCGGTCCGACAGGATGCCTTCGAGCTCGACGAACTCGGCCAACGCCGTCGTCCTTCGCCCCGCAAGGTATTCCGAGGCGATCAGCAGCTCCCATGCGCGCTCGTGCAGCGGTTCGGCGCCGACGCGTACCTCGAGCACGGCAGTGGCATCGTCGTGTCGTCCCGCAGTGAGGTACTCGATCGCGAGTCGTTCGATCAACCGTGCTTGCAGGGACTCGAGCCGGCGGCGTTCGATCTGCGCGTCGACGCTGTTGGACAGCTCGTCGTACGGCGTCCCCCTCCACAGTGCGAGAGCGTCTTCGATCGCACCGGGAACCAGCGCGCACGCGGGGTGCCGTGCCGACGCCCCGACCGATTCGAAGCGGTCGACGTCCGTTGGCGACGTCAAGACGTAGCGGTTCGCATCGAACACGATCGTTGCTTGGCCGAGCCTCCGGCGCAATCGTGAGATCTGGTTCTGCACCGACGCCGTTGCGCTCGCCGGCGCGTGGTCGCACCACACCGCGTCGACGAGGTCGTCGACGGTGGCCCCTCGTCGACGGTGCAGCACCAGCGCAGCGAGCAGGCTCCGCTGCGCCGGTGTCACGCGGACGCCGTCGACGCGCAGCGGGCCCAACGCCGAGACGGTCGAGATGCAGCTGACAGCGGTGCCCGATGTCGTCGTTGTCGTCACATACCACTCATGTGACATGTCGGCAGATGGCGGGACACCCGTCCGTGACCCGGCTGTTGGCGAGCGATGGGACCCTCGTTGGTGGCGCCGAGCCGGTCAGAGCATCCGCTGCATCACGGCCACGTCGAGCCACCGGTTGAACTTGCGACCGACCTCGCGTTCGACGCCGACCAGTTCGAAACCGCATGCCTCGTGCAACGCTCGCGACGCCGTACCGCTCGCCTCGATGCGGGCGACGATCGAGTGGAAACCCGAGTCGGCGGCGATGCCGATCACGTGCTCCATCAAGGTTCGACCGATGCCGAGTCGGGGGTGATCGCGCGACACGTACACCGAGTTCTCCACGGTGGTGCGGTATGCAGCGCGTTCCTTGTACGGCGACAGCGACGCGAACCCGACGACCTCGTCGCCGATCGATCCGACCACCGCCGAGAAGGCCCCGGACCGGTCGGAGATCCAGCGGCGTTGGTCGTCCAAGGTGCGCGGCACGAGATCGAACGTGCTGGTGTGGCTGTGGACCTCGACGTTGTAGATCGCCAGGATCGCCGCGGCGTCGTCCAGGGTGGCGAGACGTACGGTGATCGTGCGGGACCCGGTCGGGTCACCGGAACCTGTGGACGTCGTCGACACGACCGTCGAGAGTAGTGGCCGGTGCGGGAAATGCCGCGGTGGTTGTCCCCCCGCCGCCGGTACACTCCTGCCCTTGGTCGCGGCCCTGCCGTGCCCCGAAGGGTGCCCCGGGTACCGCGACAAACGGTGCTTTGGCGCCCGTCAGAACGCCCTCTTAGCTCAGTCGGCAGAGCACAGCCATGGTAAGGCTGGTGTCGTGGGTTCGATTCCCACAGAGGGCTCGACCAAGTGGTCGGGGTCACCCGACCGCGAGCCAAACCCCCGGCGGCGTAGCTCAGTTGGTCAGAGCATCCGGCTCATAATCGGAAGGTCATCGGTTCAAGTCCGATCGCCGCTACCAAACCAGTCAGACAACCAGATCCAACACGGACAGTCACCTCAGGAGTCAAGAGGACAATGAGCAAGCAGAAGTTCGAGCGCAACAAGCCGCATGTGAATATCGGCACGATGG
>CAZJUC010000018.1:1839-25949 GCA_964549065.1 uncultured Ilumatobacteraceae bacterium | reverse complement strand
CGGCGGCATGACCTCCTGACGCCCATTGGGCATCGGCAGCTCGATCCAGGACACCGTCGACGTCGCGCTCGCCGTAGATCGACGAGCTCGAGCGAGGAGCGGCCATGAGCCCACCGGTCTCGATCTCGGCAACCGCCTCGACGACCGGCGTCACTGCGGCGACGAGGTGATCGGGGTTCGCCTCAGCTGCCTCGCTGTAAGGTCGTCGATCGACACTTGGGAGGCATGGCAACGGTGACCGGACCAGGAAGCGGCGACGACGGGGCGATCATCCGAGTGTTCGAACAGGCGGGCGTCGACGTGGACGGCGAGCCCGTCAGCATCGGTGGTCCACGGCAGCAGAAACTGCTGGCGCTGCTGGCGCTCCGGGCCGGCTCGGTTGCGCACATCGATTGGCTGTCCGAGCATCTGTGGGGCGACGACGATCGGCCGGTCACGCCGGCACCGGCGCTGCGGACCTACGTCTCCCGACTGCGAGGCTCGCTTCCCGAAGCGGCCCAGGCCTGGATCGAGACCGCACCGGCGGGATACCGGCTGACTGCGCCTGACGGTGCCGTCGAGCACCTGCGTTTCACGACGCTGCGTGCCGCTGCGAAGGCTGCGCGCGACCGCCACGATCCCCTCGCGGCCCAGAAGCTTCTGGACGAAGCGCTCGAACTGTGGCGAGGGTCGCCGTTCCGTGAGTTGGAAGACGTCGATGTCGCGCGATCGGAGATCGAGCGGCTCGAGCAGGATCACCTGGAGATGCTGGAGGAGCGGTGGGAGACAGCGCTCGCCCTCGGGCGTCACACGCAGATCACGGGCGAGTTGGCGTCCTTCACGACTTCACACGGGCTTCGTGACCGAGCGGCACGCCAGTACGCGTTGGCCCTGCACCGCAGCGGCCGCACGCCGGAGGCGCTGAGGGTCCTGGCGGAGCATCGCAGACAGGTTGCCGACGAGACAGGGCTCGACCCGTCACCGGCGGTGGTGGAGCTCGAACAGGCGTTGCTCACCGGCGACCCGTCGCTCGATCTCGAGTCGAGCGGACGGCCCCTGCGCGGCTACCGGCTCATCGAAGAGGCCGGGGTCGGAGCCTTCGCGATCGTGTGGCGAGCGGTCCAGCCGTCGGTGAATCGAGAGGTGGCGATCAAGCAGATTCGTGCCGAGCTGGCGACGCAGCCGGACTTCATCCGTCGATTCGAAGCCGAGGCACACCTCGTGGCGAGAATCGAGCATCCGCACGTCGTGCCGCTGATCGACTTCTGGCGCGACCCCGACTCGGCATTCCTGGTGATGCGGTGGCTGCGTGGCGGCACCCTCGAGCGACGACTCGACGACGGTCCGCTCCCACTTTCGGACGCCTTGGTCCTGGCCCACCAGATCGGCGAAGCGCTCGCAGCCGCGCACGCCCACGGGATCATCCACCGCGACGTCAAGACCGGCAACATCCTGTTCGACGAGGCCGGCCACGCCTACCTCACCGATTTCGGCATCGCGCTCGAAGCGACGGAGACCGCCGGCCCGGGCGCAGCGCTCTCGCCCGGCTCGCCTGCGTACTCGGCACCCGAGCAGATCCGGCGTGAGCCGCTCGGGCCCGAGGCCGACGTCTACAGCCTCGGCGTCGTGATCTTCGAGTGTCTCACGGGTTTGCTGCCCTTCGGGACCGCAGCGGGTGTCGACGTCGTCGACCGTCAACTGACCGAGCCCTTCCCGGCGCTCTCCGAGGTGCTCGCGAATGTGCCGATGTCCGTCTCCGATGCGGTGGCGAGGGCCACGGCGAAGGTTCCGGCGGACCGATTCGACAGCATCGCCGCCTTCCTCGCAGCACTCGAGCCGGCTGCGGTCCCGTCCGGTCCGTCGGTGGCGCCTGCCGACGGCGACATCGACAACCCGTACGTCGGCCTGCACGCGTTCTCCGACGGCGACACCGACCGCTTCTTCGGCCGTGAGCGCCTCGTCGCCGAACTCATGGAACGTCTCGCCGGTGACACGATCCGATCCCGTTGCATCGTGCTGGTCGGACCGTCCGGTTCGGGCAAGTCGTCCGTCGTGCGCGCCGGTCTCGTGCCGTCGGTCCGTGCTGGGCGGGTGGCCGGTTCCGATCAGTGGTTCACGACCGCGATGGTGCCGGATCGTGACCCGTTCGAGGCACTCGAGGCGGCCCTGCTCCGGATTGCCGTGAACCCACCGGCAACACTCGGCGCACAGCTCCGCGACGGCCCTCGTGGCATCCTCCGCGGCGTGCGGCGGTGCCTGGGTGACGACAACAACCGGGTGCTGCTGGTCATCGACCAGTTCGAGGAGATCTTCCTGGGCGCGGGGGCCGAGGACGCCGATCGGTTCCTCGACGCACTGGCAGTTGTCGTCACCGACCCCTCGTCGCCCTTGCGTCTCGTCGCCACTCTTCGCGCCGACTTCTACGACCGGCCGCTCGCCCACCCGATGTTCGCTCCGGTCGTGAAGGAGACAGCAGTCGACGTCACCCCCCTCGCCCCCGACGAACTCGAGCAGGCGATCGTCGAGCCGGCACGCGCTCACGGCATCACCTTCGAGTCCGGACTCTTCGCGCGCATCGCCGCCGAGGCGAGCGGACAGCCGGCGCCCCTTCCCCTGCTGCAGTATGCGCTGAGTCAGCTGTTCGACCGTCGCGACGGCGCCACACTCACCATGGAGGCATACGCCGAGATCGGAGGGCTGAGTGGCGCACTGGCCTCCCATGCCGAGACGATCCACGCCGCGGCCGACCCAGGTCAGCGCATCGCGCTGCGCCGAGTGTTCGGACGGCTGACCGACCCCGGTGCCGGCTCGGCCGACCTCCGGCGTCGCGTGCCCATCGCCGACCTCGGCGACGACGACGACACGGCCTGGGTGCTCGACCAACTCGGACGGGCGCGTCTGGTCACCTTCGACCGTGACGTTCGTACTCGCGAACCAACGGTGGAGGTCGCCCACGAAGCGCTCTTGCGCGAGTGGCCGCGTCTCGCGCGCTGGCTGCGCGAGGACGCCGAACTGCTGCGCACCGTCGACGAGCTGAGCCGAGCGGCGACGACGTGGACGGAAGGGGGTCGTGAGCCGGCGGACCTCTATCGCGGTGGCAGGCTCGAGACGGCGCGGGGATTGATCGAGACGGCGCCGGACCGTCTCCGAGGGGTCGATCGGCAGTACATCGATGCATCGGTCATGGCGGACGAGGAGGAACGCCGCGTCGAGACACGACGGGTGAAGCGACTCCGCGGTCTCGTCGCCGGGGTCGCTGCTGCGCTGGTCGTGGCGCTGGTCGCCGGTTCCCTCGCGTTCCGGGCCCAGCGCCGAGCCGACGCCGAAGCCGACATCGCGGCGGCCGCCGCCCAGGAAGCCGAGGCACAGGCCCTCGTCGCCGAGGCCGAGGCCGACGCAGCGTTGGCAGCCACCGAACGCGCCGAGTTGGCGACCCTGATCAGCCGGTCGGCGTCGGTGGCGGCAGAGGACCCGCGGCTCGGCATCCTGCTCGCACTCGAGGCAGCGGGACGAGCGCCTGGACCCGAAACCGAACAGGCGGTTCTGAACGCACTCGGCACCAGCGATCTTCCGAACGTGGTGTCCAGTCTCGGGGTGCCATGGGGCGACGACCTGACGTGCGAGGGCTTCGCGATCGCCCAGGACGACGGCCGCTTCGACACTGCGATCCGCGACGGAGAGTTCATCATCCGCGACCGCCTGACAGGCGAGGTCGACGGCGTCGGCCCGCCGCCGGCCGATGGCTGTCTCGTCTGGATCGGATCGCGAGACCTCGACAGGAAGTTCGCGTGGTCCCAGGAACTGGATCGCGTGTGGGTCGCGACCTACCGGGGGCCATGGTCCGAGGGGCGCCTGCAGCCAGGGTCGTTCGTGATCGAGTTGCAACACAATCCGGCCGGGCGACTTCTGATGGGTTCCGATCTGCCGAACGGCGCCGTCGAGTTGCGTGTGCTCGACGATCTCAGCGGCGAGACGCTTTCGACGATTGCGGTCGAACCGGGCGCCACCCCGGTCGTCGCAGGGCTGAGTCGATCCGGGGACGTGGTCGTGCTCAGCGTCGCACTCGCCGAGTCGGAAGGCGGCATCGGCCGCTTGCGTCTCTACGACGCTTCGACCGGTGGGCTGGTCCAGGAGGTGTCGACGGCGCAACCGGTCGACACCTTCGACGTGGACGACAACGGCGAGATCGTGATCGTCGATCGGGCCGGTTCGATCACCACCATCGACGTCGAGACCGGTGAGGTCGTCGCGCGCCTCGATGACGTCTTGTCGGCGGTTCCCCTGGCCATGCGGGTCCTCCCCGACGGGCTGGTGTCGGTGGTGCTGCCAGGTGAGGTCAGCACTTTCGACCGGCGAGCAGGTCGGGTGGGTGTCCCGGCCGAACTGCGCGGTGTGGCCGGTGCGATCGTGCGCGAGGACGGCCGTATCGCCATCATCACCGACGACCTCGGAGCGAGTCAGGTGCTCGACCTCACGGGGAACGCACTCGTCGAGAGATCGTGGGCAGTTCCGGCGTCGGCCAACCTCATGTACGGTCACGGCGTCGTCACAGCGGTCGTGCCACCCGATGGAACGCCGCAGCGGATCGATCTCGCCACCGGAGAACGGACGAGCGAGCCGATCACCCGAGCCGACGGAGCGACATACGCGACATCCGCTGTGATTCCGGAACCGGACGGGCTGTGGGCCATCGGGACCGGGAACGAGATCGTCCGTGTCGAGGACGGCCGGATCGTCGAACGCCTCCCGCCGACAAGCGCGACGGATGGTGGAAGGCTGGTGCGCGGCTACGTCGCGACCTTCGACACGCTCGCCGACGGCTCCAGCCAGATCCGGATGAACGCACTCGAACGCGGGAACGTTCGGACGGAGTTCGTCGTCGACACCCTCTCGCCGAACTACGTCGCCGAACCCACCGGCGACGGCGGCCTCGTCGTGCTCACCGACGACGGCACTCTGCGGTCGTACGACTCGTCCGGTGAGCTCGCCCACGAGGTCGCGACCGGCATCGACGCCGGGCTCTCCGTCAATCCCGATCCGAGCAGCTCGACCGTCGCCGTGCCGACCGCCGGAGGCGGCGCCGAACCCGGCGGCGTCGTTCTGATCGATGCCGAATCCGGTGCGCACGAGCGCTTGCCCGTCGGTGGGAGCTTCACCAACGCGACCTTCACACCCGACGGGCGACTTCTCGCACTGATCGATGCGAACGGCACCGTGCGCATCTGGGACGTCGAGCGGGACGAGTCCGCCGGTCTGGTCTGGGACGGCACGGGATCGGTCGGCGGCAAGGCCTCGTGGATCGACGAGGGAACCGGTGACCTCTGGGTGCAGACCTCGGGCCGGCTGGTCGCCGTACCGCTCGATCCACAGCGTTGGATCGAGCGAGCCTGTGAGGTGGCCGGCCGGGCGATGACCCCGGCCGAGTGGGACCGACTCGTCCCCGGGGGTGGCGACGTCATCGATCGTTGCGATTGATCCGGGCTCGTGGCTCCGACGTGCCAGACGTGGCCGCTGAGCTGGTGTTTCGCCCTGTTATCTGTTTGTGAGGTCAGGTCGCCAGATTGTGATGGCCGGCTCGGACGAGCACCACCGTCCACGGCACTTCGCCATCACGAGAGGATCATCATGCACAAGCTCACCTCACTACTCCTCACCGCCGCCCTCGCGGTGACGGCGTGTTCGGGAGACACCGACCCGATTGCCGAGACCGAGCCGGTCGTCACATCTGCCGACACTGCGCCACCGGCCCCGACCACCGCTTCGTCGACATCACCGGGCGGCGAGGTCGACGCCGAGGACGTCGCCGCGACCGACGGATCGGTATCCGGCGAGATCAGGATCGAGACGACCATCGACTTCGATGCCGAACCTGTCGGGGGCACATTCGACGTCGCGGTCGGTGCCGAGTTCCTGGGTTGCCGATCGGGCTCCGTGATCGAGTACGAGGGCCCGAGCGGGATCACCGACGAGTTCATCTGCGAAGACGGCGACCGCGACGGGGCGTTCGTCGTGCGCTGGACGATCGTCGATGGATTCGAGGGCCCCGGCGACGTCAACGGCCCGTGGGAAGTCGTCGATGCCCGCGGTGACTTCGAAGGATTGACCGGCGAGGGTCTGTGGTCGGGCACCTCCGACGGCGTCATCGGCCGCGGCAGCTTCCCCGGCACCGTTGGATTCGATCAGGCCGCTGAATCCGCAGCGAGCGCCACTCCCGGGGCCGATCCCGTCGAGGCCTTCATGGCCGAGCGCCTCGCCGATTCCTGGATCCCGGAGAATCGCGGGTCGATCGTCGCCGCGATCGTCGACGCCGACGGTTCGACGTACCACAGCGTGCGCACACCCGCCGACGACCCGGTCGCGGTCGCGGCCGACGACCGGTTCCGCGTCGGCAGCATCACCAAGATGTTCACGGCGGCCGCGGTTCTCAGCCTCGTCGACGACGGCGTCGTCGACCTCGACGCACCTGCGGCCGACTACGTCGCGCGATCCGGAGTGCCCGCTGACGTGACGGTGCGCCGCTTGCTCCAGCACCGCAGCGGCATCGCCAACTACACCAACGACCGCTTCTTCGAGCAGACCAGGGCCGACGATGCCCGCGTGTGGACACCCGAGGAAGTCGTCGGCGTCGTCGCCGACGAACCGGCTGCTTTCGAAGCCGGATCGGAGTTCGGCTACTCGAACACCAACTACGTGCTGCTCGGTCTTCTGATCGAGGAGGTCACGGGTGACTCGTACGACGAGGTGTTGCGTGCCCGAGTCATCGATCCCGCCGGCCTGACCGACACGTACCTGTCCGACGGCGACGACGACGAACCGGTCGCCGGTGCCTACTCCTCGTTCTTCACCGACGCGCTCGAGCCGATCACCGCCGACTACACGGCGATCGCCACCGGCGCCTGGTCGGCGGGCGCACTGGTCAGCACCGCCGCCGACCTGCACGGATTCTTCACCACCCTGTTCGCCGGAGAGTTGATCAGCGATGAGCTCGTCTCCGAGATGATCGCCGGGCGCGACCGCTACGGCCTCGGCATGGAGACCAACCTCCCCTTCGGTGAGGGCCTGGTCGGCCACAGCGGCGGCATCATGGGATTCTCGACCATGGCACTGCACTCGCCGGAGACAGGCCGAACCGGATTCTGGGTGGCGACATCGGACGCTGCGTCGCTCGATGCCGCCATCGATGGCCTCGCGCCACTGCTCGCCGCAGAGTCGCTGACGGATGCCGTCGAGCACGACGCTCAGGCGGACGAGGACGCCCTTGCCTGGGAACAGGGCCGCGATGCGTTGGTGCCGGCCGGGACGATCCGTCTGCCGGAACTCGGCGGCATCGAGTTCGAACTCGACCAGGAACGCCGCATCGTTCAGCAGCGACCCGCCTACACGATCATCCTGCACGACGACGCGTCCGGCGCGAATCCCAGCGAGGTCGATCTCATCGCTCCGACCGCCACGCACGACGGCACACCGCTGACGACCGTCGAAGAACTGCAGGCCGCACTCGGCGACGTCGTCGGCTCCGAGCTCGATCCGCTCGGCCAGGTCGACACTGCGCTCGGACCCGCCCTCGGCTTCGGTTACAGGATCGACGTATCCGACACTGATCCCGACGAATCCCGGCTGCAGGTCGCCGCTGGTGGCTGGACGCCGTTCCCGCACGGCCAGTTCTGGCTGATCGACACCGAACGCGGCCTTCTTCTGGCGACGGCAGAAGCCATCGAGCCGGGACCGCTGCTCGACGACGCCATCGACACGCTCGCACGACTGCTCGAGACGGTCCAGCTCGTCGACCCGCCCCCGGGCTCGTGACATCGCTCCACGGCCCTGGGCATCGGGCAACGTACGACACTCGAGGAGGGGCGATGACGGATCGGCCGGCCGTCACGCCGGATGCCGGAACTCGTCCGCGAGGTGGTGGGTGCCGACAGCGTCGCCGACCATGTCGAGCTCTCCCATCAGTGCGAACATCTGCAGGTTCGCGCCGGCGTTGGGGTTGATCGGCTCGACGAGTCGACCGATCGTGCGAACCACACCGCTGGGGACGCGTGTGACCCTGACCGGCCGGCCGCTCGCCTCGAACGCGCACGCCGCGATCGCCGACTGGGTCATCACGTCGGGCCCGCCGACGCTGCGGTCCGTCGTGTCGCCGGAGGCGAAGGCCGCCCTGATGACCTCGGCGAGGTCGGCGCCGTGGATCGGGTTGAGCCGGGTCTGGTCGTCGCCGATCAGCCAGACCCTGCCTCGCGCCGCCATCTCGCCGAAGATGCCGATGTCGTTGAAGAACCCGGTCGGACGAATGATCGTCGTCGACATCGTTCCGGCATGGAGCCGGTCGACGACCCGTTCGCGAGCCTCGATGAGCGGCGACCGGTCACGCAGGTCGTCGCCGCGAAGGACCGACACGAACACGAACCGTCCGACGCCGGCTCGTTCGGCGGCGTCGACGAGCTGGAGGTTGGCGCGCTCGTCGACCTCACGGAAGCTCGGCCGTCGCTTGAACGACCGGACGCCGATCGACGAGAACGCCGCATCGGCGCCGTCGAAGAGCCCGTCGAGCGTCGCCGGATCCGTGGGATGCCCCACGAACACCTCGTCGCAGAAGTCGGCGGCGTCACCGAGTCGGGACGGGTCGCGTACGAGGGCACGGACACGCCAGCCGTCGGAGTGGAGTGCACGGACGACGTGTCGGCCGAGGTAGCCGGTCGCCCCTCCGACGACGACGGTTCGTCGGGCAGGTGGTGCGGGTCGTGGGTCCATGGTCGCTCCTGTCGAAGATGGGTGTGGTCGGACTGGTCAGTCGGCAGCGATGGCGTCGAGGACGGGGCGCCGGGCAGCCGCGCGAGCCGGCAGCGCTGCGGCGACGACGCCTGCGGTCACGGCACCGACGATGACGGCGATCAGCGTCGAGACCGGAACGATCGGCGCACCGAAGCCGTCGTCGCCGAGGGTCGAGATCGCCGCAGCCGTGAACCCGAGGCCCATGGCGAGGCCGAGCACGGTGCCGAACACGGCGATCACGACTGCCTCGAGTCGGATGGCGCGGCGGACCTGGCGACGTTCCATCCCGATCGCTCGCAGCACACCGAGCTCCCGGGTTCGTTCGTGCACCGACAGTCCGACCGTGGTGGCGATCCCGAGCACGGCGATCACGACGGCCAGACCGAGCAATCCGAGCACCAGGTTCAAGACGGTGTCGAGGGCGCCGACCAGCGAGTCGGCGTACTCGTCGACCCCGTCGACCACTGCGGTGGGCTGGCCGGCGAGCGCTGCGTCGACCGCCTGGATCGCATCGGCATCGCCGGTCAGCAGCACGGCCCGGTCGAGGCCGGTCCCGTGCGGGGCCACGGCGGCGTAGGTCGCGACGATCGGCGGCAGTGCATTGGTCTGCTCGACGATGCCGGTGATCTGCAGCGACGACCTCGCACCGTCGGGGAACACGATGTCGATGCGGTCGTCGATCGTCCAGTTGCGGGTATCGGCGAGATCGTCGCCGACGACGACCGTGTCGACCGCCGAGGCGATGGAGCCGTCGAGCACCGTGGCGTCGACGAAGCCGTCGGCGCGGGCCAGGTCGATTCCGCCGACGAACTCCATCGAGCCGTCGACCTCCGCCGACAGTTGGTGGAGCGGTAGGGCCTCGACGCCGTCGACGGCTGCTGCCTGGACGGCGACCTCCACCGGGAGGCCCGGGTTCGATCCGATCGGCCGGACCACCGCATCACCGACGAGGACCTCGGCCGCGTCGCCGCGAACCGATGCGCTCGCCGTCGAGGCGAACATCGACGCGCCGGCGACCAAGGTGACTCCGATGGTGAGTGCCGCCGCAGTCGAGGCGCTGCGTCGTGGATTGCGATCGGCGTTGGCGGCCGCGAGTCGGCCGGCAGTTCCGAGGCGCCGGAGCGGGAACGCGACGAGGCGGGTGATCGGTCGGACGAGTACCGGGCCGAGGGCGAGCACCGCGTTGAACATCGCGACGCTCCCGAGACCGACGAGCGGTGCGTCGGCAACGACCACACCCCGCACGAGTGCATAGGTGCCGATCGCCGCCAGCACGGCGCCGATCACGAGCCGCTTGCGGGAGATGTCGGTCGATTCGATCGAGGCGCTACGCATCGCGTCGACCGGCGCAACAGTGGCGGCGCGTCGGGCAGGAACGACCGCAGCGGCGACGGTGACACCGATGCCGACCGCGAAGGCGGCGACGATCGTCGAGCTCTGGACGACCAGGGAGGCGTCCGGGAAGTCGAGGCCGAATTGGGCGAACACCCACATCAGTCCACGTGCGACACCGAGCCCGGCGGTCAGGCCGCCGATCGCCGCGAGCAGCCCGATCATCGCTGCCTCGAGCACGACCGAGCCGAGGACCTGGCGCCGGCTCGCCCCGATCGCCCGCACGAGAGCCAGTTCCTTGGTGCGCTGCGCGACCGTGATCGTGAACGTGTTGGCGATGGTGAACGAGCCGACGAAGAGTGCGATGGCACCGAAGACGAGCAGGATCGTCTCGAACACGCCGATGGCCGAGCCGAGGTCGTCCTGTTCCTCCGCAGTGCGGTCGGCGCCGGTCACGACGTCGGCGTCGCGGACGGCGGCGCCGATCCGGCCCGCCAGTTCGTCGGGCATCAGCGAGTCGCTCCGGACGAGGATCTGTGCAGTGGTGCCGACGTCGCCGAGGCGAGCTTCGGCGGCGCTCGCAGTGAAGAAGGTGAAGGCCGAGTTCGCCGCACCTGGCACACCGTCCAACGAGGCGAGCCCCGAGACCGTGAACGTCTCGCGGCCGGCGAGCGTGATGACGTCCACGGGGTCGCCGATCTCCAGGCCGGCCTCGTCGGCAGCCTCGGTGCCGAGCACGATCTCGGTGCCGTTCGCAGGTGATCGACCGGCGGCGAGTTCGAACGGTGACAGGTCGCCGTCGTCGATCCAGTTCAAGCCGAGGCTCTGGGTCATGTTCAGCGCCTTGCCGTCGGCACCGACCACCTGGGTGTAGCCGGCCCAGGCCGGCTCGGCGGCGCTGACGCCGTCGATGGAGCGGATGCGATCGACGTGGTGGAGCGCAACGGGGCCACGGAGGGTGAAGAGCTCGTCCTCACCGACCGGGAGGCCGCGGACGACGACATCGACACCCTCGTTGACGTCGCCGATCGCGTCGTCGAGCGACTCGATCATGGTGTCGGTGAGGATCATCGTCCCCGTGGTGAAGGCAACACCGAGCACGATGGCGAGCGCCGTCGTGACGAGTCGCAGCTTCTTCGCGAGCAGATTGCGGATGGACATGCGGAACATGGTGGTGATCTCCGTTGGTGTCGGTGTTCGGGTCGGTCAGTGGCCGAAGCGCTTCATGCGGTCGAGCACCAGGTCGGACGTGGGGTCGTGCATCTCGTCGACGATCCGGCCGTCGGCGAGGAAGACGATGCGGTCGGCGTACGACGCTGCGACCGGGTCGTGGGTGACCATCACGACGGTCTGACCGAGCCGGTCGACGGCGTCGCGGAGGAACGCGAGGACCTCGCCGCCGGCGCGACTGTCGAGGTTGCCGGTCGGTTCGTCACCGAACACGATCTCGGGCCGGCTCACGAGCGCCCGGGCGACGGCCACGCGTTGCTGCTGACCGCCCGACAGCTCGGCCGGGCGGTGCCCGAGGCGAGTGCCGAGGCCGACCGTGGCGACGATCTCGTCGAACCAGGCGCGATCGGGGGAGCGGCCGGCGAGGTCGAGTGGCAGTTCGATGTTCTCCTTCGCCGTCAGGGTGGGCACGAGGTTGAACGACTGGAAGATGAAGCCGATCCGGTCCCGCCGAAGGCGGGTGAGCTGCCGGTCGGAGAGCGACGAGAGGTCGACGCCGCCGATCGAGACCGTGCCGGAAGTGAGGGTGTCGAGGCCGGCGACGTTCTGCATCAGCGTCGACTTGCCCGATCCCGACGGGCCCATGATGGCCGTGTAGCGGCCGCGTTCGAAGTCGACATCCACGCCGGCGAGCGCGTGCACGGCGGCGTCGCCCGTGCCGTAGGTCTTGACGGCGTTGCGTGCGGCGGCGGCCACGGTGGCGGGATCGGGGGCGAGCGCCGCCTGTGTCGGCGGGAGGGGGGCGGGCAGGGTGGTGGTCATGAAGCGTTCCTCGCAGTGGGATGGCGTTTGTCGGGATCGGTGCCATCGTCTGCCGGGCCCGGGTGAGATCGCCTCACGCTTCATCAGCGCTCACCCGGGTGAGATCGGGCGCCGCCGTGTCGGGCGACCGGGAGGCCCCGGTGGGGCCGACCGGGGTGGACGTGTCGTCAGAGGAGGCCGTGATCGCGGGCGGCCTGGACCGCCGGCTTGCGGCCGTCGACGCCGAGCTTGCGATAGATCGCCTTGCAGTGCGTCTTGACGGTGTTGAGCGACACGTACAGCTCGCTCGCGATCTCGCGCTGCGACAGCTTCGACGGCAGGTAGCGCAAGACGGCGAGCTCCCGATCGCTCAACGGCTCGACGAGTTCGGGAGACGGGGCCTGCGCCGCCCGGCCGTGCCGAGACTCGACCCGCGCCAGATACCGACCGGCGATGCCGGGATCGGTGCAACGGTCGACGATGGATCGGGCCTCGAGCAGCAGGCTCTCGGCATCGTCGTGTCCGTGGACGAAGGCCTCGTCGGCGGCGCTGGCGAGCGCATAGGTGAGCATCACGTTCTCGGGCGACCGTCGGGCGAGCTGCACGCCACGCAACGCCTGTGGCACCGCGTCGCTGTCGTCGCTCGTCGTCCGGGCGACGACGCTGTGGGCGAGTGCCATCTGTGGCGCCTCGGAGATCCCGTACTCGGCGGCGTACTCGATCGAGCGCCGGGCCAGATCGCGAGCGGTGGCGGGCCGACCGGTCTCGATCTCGGCGACCGCCTCGAAGATCGGCGTGACGGCGGCGACGAAGTGGTCGGGGTAGGCAGCGGCCATCTCGTTGGCTCGATCGAGGAACGGACGCGCCTCGTCGAACAACCCGGCCATCACTCTGATCCCGCCGAGCACCATCGGGTGCGTCGGCTCGGTGATCGGCGCCTGATCCCGGATCTGGTCGAGCCCTGCGGCCACGTCCCCCTTGGCGAGCTGGATCATCGCACCGAGTGATTGGATGAGGCCGGCGTCGCTGCCCTCGACATCGAGCCTGGTCGCGGTCTCGAGCGAGCGTTCCGCCTCGGCGAAGCGCCCCGTGACGAACGAGACCCACCCGTGGACGATCGCGAGCCCTGCGTGCACGTCCAGGAGGTCGTCGAGCTGCTCGAGGTATCGGGTGACGGTGAAGCTCCGGCCGATGTTGAGCAGTTCGGTGGCGTGGTTGGCCACGAGGTCGGCCGCTCTGTCTCGTCGATCGGATCGCAGGAAGTGCTCGACGGCCGTCGTGAGTTCGCCCGCTTCGGCGTGCCACCGGCCCGCAGCGGCGTGCAGCTCCGCGCGGCGCCCGGGTGCCTCGCGCCCCAGTTCGAGGCGGAGCAGATCCCGAAGCAGGTGGTGGAATCGGAACCAGGTGCCCGTCCGGTCGAGTGCGATCACGAGTTGGTTCCCGTCCGCGAGCGAACGGAGCCATGCGGTGCCGTCGTCGGTGCCGCAGACCTCGTCGACCAGCGGGCCGGACATCCGCTCGAGGATCGACACCTCGAGCAGTCGCTCCCGCTCTCGTGGGGGGAGGGAGTCGAGGAACTCCTCCGACAGGTAGTCGGCGATCAGCTGATCGTCGCCCTGGAACGACGTGACGAACTCGTCGACATCGACCCCGTCGCGCAGCGACAGCCCGGCGAGCACCAGTCCGGCCGCCCACCCCTCGGCCCGACCGTTGAGGCGATCCACCGCGTCGGCGTCCAGCCCGACCGACTCGGCGTCCAGCAGCCACCCGGCCTCGTCGAGATCGAACCGCAGGTCGGCCCCCCGGATCTCGGCCATCTGCTCGCGCACCCGGAGACGCCCCAGGCGGAACGGTGGATCCACCCGCGTGGCCAGCACCACGACGAGATTGGCGGGACGGAGCGAGACGAGACGTTCGACGCTGCGGTGAACATCGGGGTTGGTGACCAGGTGGTAGTCGTCGAGCACGAGCACCGCCTCGCAGCCGACGGTCACCATCTCGTTCACGATCGCCGCCACCACGGCATCGAGGCCGTCGCCGAGCGCCGCTGCGACCACGTCGGGCATCGATGGCACAACGGTGCGGAGCGCACCGGCGACGAACGACCAGTACCGGGCCGGGTCGTCGTCGCCCTCGTCCACCTGGAGCCAGGCGGCCGGTCGCTCGTGACGGGCCAGCCACCCGGTGAGGAGCGTCGACTTGCCGGCGCCGGCCGGAGCGCTGACGAGGATGAAACCCCGTCCCTCCTCGATCGACGCGTCGAGCGCTCGCACGAGCCGGCCACGATCGAGATAGCGATGGGGTGGCTCCGGCGTGGTCACCTTGGTGGCCGTGATGGTCGGCGCCGCATCGGCCATCTCGGCAGTCTATGGACGCGGCCGGGGCCGGCCCCTCCTGCCGTGGTCGCGCTCACCCGGGTGAGATCGGTCGATGAGCGATGCCGGGTCACCCCGATCGTCGGGATCGTGGCGTCATGACCGAACGAACGGGCTCCACCCGCTACGAGATCGAGATCGGCGGCCACGTCTCCGACCGCGTGCTCCGTCCGGTCATCGACGAGTTCACCGTCGAACCCACGGTGGCGGGCACGACCCGCCTCACCGGTCACGTGCGCGACTCGTCACACCTCAACGGGATCCTCGCCCATTTCACCTCGCTCAACGTCGAGGTGATCGGCCTGCGTCGACTCGACGCCAGGCCGGGCGGCGAGATCCCGACCACGCCCACCGATCAGGAACGAGACCAGTCATGACCATCCAGACCTCCACCGCCCCAGTCGTCGGCGACGAACCCCGCCGACGCCGCACACTCTCACGCGCCGGCGGCGCTGCGGCGCTGATCGCCGCCGGGACGTTCGCGTACGGCATCGCACTGTTCGCGACGAGCCTCGCCGACTACACCGACCCCGATGCCACGCCGGCCGAGTCGGTCGACTTCCTCGTCGACCACCAGGGCACGCTGCTCGCCTGGTACATCGGCATCTTCATCGTCTTCGGTACGGCGCTCGTGCCGTTCGGCCTCGCCCTGCGAGACCGCCTTCTCGGTGACGCGCCGGTGCTCGCCAACACCGCAGCGGTGTTCGCCATGATCTGGGCCGGCCTGATGTACGCCACCGGGATGATCTCCAACATCGGGATCGAGTCGGTCGCCGATCTGGCCGAGACCGACCCCGAGCAGGCAGCCACCGTCTGGTCCTCGATCGACGTGGTCACCAACGGCCTCGGGGGCGGCAACGAGCTGGTCGGCGGCATCTGGATCCTCCTCGTGTCGATCGCCGGGCTCGTGACGGCGCGCCTGCCGAGGTGGCTGAACCTGGTCGGTGTCGTCACCGCCGTCGCCGGTGTCCTCACCGTGGTCCCGGCGTTCGAGGTGATCGAGATGGTGTTCGGCCTCGGCTCGATCGTCTGGTTCATCGGCGCCGGTGTCACGCTCCTCCGCCACCGCGAGCCCAGCGGGGTGGTGGCGTCGTGACCACCGTGTCGATGCACCTGACGCGGAGGCTCTCGGCACGGCCCGCCGTGGTCCGGGGAGCGGCGGTCACCTCCGGCGGGATCCTGTTGGGCTTCGCCGGACTGCAGGCGGCCCTCGCGGCCGGTGCCCCGTTCGGTGAGCACGTCTGGGGTGGCGGGCAGCAACGAGTGCTCCCGACCGGCATGCGCGTCGCCTCCGGTGGCGCCGCCGTGGCGCTGACCGGGGCAGCGACGATCGTCGCCCGCCGAGCCGGACTCGTCGGCCGCCCCGCCCGCTGGCTGGCACCGGCCACCTGGGGCATCGCCGGCTATCTGGCACTCAACACGGCCGGCAACCTCGCCTCCTCGAGCTCCGTCGAACGCCTCATCTTCGGTCCGGCCACCGCGATCGCCTCGACGCTCACCGCTGTGGTCGCCGTTGGCGCCGCATCCTCGACGGCTGTGGGGGCTTCCCCGGTTACGATCCGTCGATGACCGCTGGTCCGTCGACGCCGATCGTGCTGCTCACGGGTCCACCGGGCGGAGGGAAGTCGACGGTCGGACGTCTGGTCGCCGAGGCGTTCGAGCGCAGTGTCCACATCGAGGCCGACGTCGTCCGCGAATCGATCGTGGGCGGATTCATCCACCCGTCACCCGACATGTTCGGCGACGAAGGAGTGGAGCAGTTCGCCCTCCAGCGAGAGATCGTGGTCCAGTGGGCGCTGCGGAAGGCCGAAGCCGGATACGTGCCCGTCATCGACGATGCGCCGATCCCACCGTCCGGCCACTTCGAGCAGCAGTACGCCCCGCTGCTGGCGCTTCCCTCCACGCGGCCGATCATCCTGCGTGCCGATGGCGATGTCGTACGGGCGCGCATTCGCGCTCGCTCGGGGCCGTTCGACGAGATCCTCGTCACGGCCGTCGACCGTGCGCTCGGCTTCCTCGACGACCTCGACCAGGAGCGGTGGCACACGGTCGATTCCACCGATCTCTCGGTCGACGACAGTGCGGCGGCGATCCTGACGCATCTGCGTGGCGACCACGGATCACGTCGCTGAGAACTCTCGCGTCACGGAAGAAATTGCGTGACGCTCAGTCCCCGGAGTCGTCCGGCGGGCGTCCGAAGGGATCCTTGCGACGTCGGCGGCGGAACGGGCTCGCCCCCGTGTTCTCGTTCGAGCCGGGCAGGCGATTGATCAGCCACGACAGGACGAGCACGCTCGCGATCGTGAGCCCGACGGCGATGACAACCGGGCCGATGCCCGAACTGCCCTGCGACGACCCGGCGACGACGACGCCGACGATCTGCGGATCCCACATGAGGTCACGCTAGCGGCGGCGGCATGCGGTCGACCGGCGGCGACATCGGGAACGGCAAGGCCTTCTCCTACGGTTCCGGCACCGAGCCGCAGTGCTGAACATGCCGATGGCGCGGCCGAACGTTGTGTTCATCCTGCCGGACGACGTCGGGGTTCCCGGATCGGTTTGCGACTGGGGTCGACGCACGACGATCGTGGCGATCAGCCCTGCGGCGTCGCCCGGGGTGGGCCCAGCAGCGCCGTCAGCCCGCCCACGACGAACGAGAACATGGATTCGACCTGCTCGCTTCGGTCGCGTCGTCGGTGGGTGGGCGTGTCGAGGAAGTCGTAGACGAAACCGCGGGCGACGCTCACGACATGATCGCTGGCGCGACGCAGCGTCGAGGGTGGATGGTCGAACCAGGTGCAAGCACGACCGGCGATCCGCTGGTTCGCGATTCCCAGCGGTGTGGGACACTCGGGCCATGACTCCGCCGCAGGCGCCGGCTTCGCAAGACGTGCCCGACCGTGCCCAGGTGGTGATCATCGGCGGCGGCGTCATCGGCACCAGCGTCGCCTACCACCTGGCCAGACTCGGCTGGAACGACGTCGTCCTGCTCGAGCGCGACCAGCTCACGTCGGGCACGACGTGGCACGCGGCAGGACTCGTCGTGTCGGGCGGTATGACCACCGAGACGCTGGCGTGGATGACGAAGTACTCGCGAGACCTCTATGAGGTGCTCGAGGCGGAGACGGGCCAGTCGACGGGCTTCCGACCGGTCGGCTACCTGCAGACTGCGAGCAACGTCGAACGCCTCGCCAAGCTTCGGCGCGAAGCCGACTTCCTGGCTCTGATGGGGATCGAACGCGAGGAGGTGTCCGCAGCCGAGGCGGCCGCACTGTGGCCCCACGTCGACGCCGCCGGTCTCCTCGGTGGCTTCTACACCGCCGACGAGGGCAGGGCCGACCCGTACAACGTGGCGATGTCGCTGGCGGCCGGTGCCCGGGCCGGTGGTGTGCGGATCATGCAGGGCGTCCGGGTCGTCGGCTTCGAGCAACGTGACGGTCGCGTCACCGGTGTGATCACCGACCGGGGCCCGATCGAGGCCGACTACGTCGTCAACTGCGCCGGGATGTGGGCGCGGCACGTCGGTGCCCTCGCCGGGGTGTCGGTGCCGCTCCAGGCGATCGAGCACGCCTACCTGATCAGCGAGCCGTTCGAGGGGGTGTCGCCCGATCTGCCGATCCTCGAGGATCCCGACCGGTTCGCCTACTACCGCGAGGAGACCGGTGGCCTCATGGTGGGCCTGTTCGAGCCGGTCGCCGCGCCCTGGTCACTGGACGGCATCCCCGACGACTTCAGCTTCGGCGAGATCGCGTCGGACTGGGACCGACTGGCGCCGTTCCTCGAGTACGCGATGGAGATCCTCCCCGGCCTGGAGGACGTCGGGATCCGCAAGCTGTTCACGGGCCCCGAGAGCTTCACCCCCGACAACGGCTTCCTGATGGGGGAGGCACCCGAACTCGACCACTTCTTCGTCGCCGCCGGTTTCAACTCGTTGGGCATCCTCACCGGAGGTGGCGCCGGCTCGATCATCGCCCAGTGGATCGTCGACGGGCTGCCCCCGATCGACGTCACCGGCGTCGACATCGCCCGGCTCTCGCCCTTCCAGACCAACCGCTCCTATCTCGCCGAGCGCAGCGTCGAACTGCTCGGCCGGTTGCACTCGACCGGATCGTGGCCGAACTCCCACCCCACCACCGCACGCAACGTGCGACGTTCGGTGCTGCACGAGCGGCTGGAGTCGGCCGGCGCGCACTTCGCCGAGTCGTCCGGATGGGAGAACACGTCCTGGTTCGCGCCCCCCGACGCCGACATACGGGCCCGGCTCACCTACGGGCGCCCGGACTGGTTCGAGTTCCACGCCGCCGAGCACGGCGCCGTCCGTGAGGCCGTCGGGCTGTTCGACATGTCGGCGATGTCGAAGTTCCTCGTGCAGGGCGCCGATGCCGAGCAGGTGCTCAACCGCCTGTCCGGCAACGACGTCGCCGTTGCGGTCGGGCGGTGCGTGTACACCCAGTGGATGAACGAGCGCGGCGGGGTGGAAGCCGACGTGACGATCACCCGCCTCGCCGGCGACCGCTTCCAACTGGTGGCGGCCGAGGCGTTCCACCGGCGGGTCGAGGCGATGTTGCGGCGGGGGACACCGAGCGGTGCCCGCGTGTACGTCACCGACGTCACGTCGGGGCTTGCGTTGCTGAGCGTGCAGGGCCCGCTGTCGCGCCGGCTGCTCGGCGAGCTGACCACGGCCGATCTCGGCAACGAGGCGTTCGCGTATCTCACCGCTCGGGAGATCGACCTGCACCACGCGCGTGCGCTCGCGGTCCGGATGAGTTTCGTCGGCGAGCTGGGCTGGGAGTTGTTCGTTCCCACCGAGTTCGCGCTCGGCGTGTACGACCGGCTCGTGGAGGCCGGCGACGCCGTCGGCCTGGCCCACGCCGGGATGGCGACGCTGGAGAGCACCCGCACCGAAGCCGGCCGGCTCGACTACGGGCTCGACATGGAGAACTCCGACTCGCCGCTGGAGGCCGGATTGAAGTTCGCCGTCGACTTCGACAAGCCGGGCGGTTTCGTCGGACGCGACGCACTGCTCGCCCAGTACGAGCGCCGGCCGTACCGGTCGCGGCTCGTGCAGTTCCTGCTCGAGGATCCCGAACCGCTGCTGCACGGTGAGGAACCGATCCTGCTCGACGGCGCACCCGTCGGCTACCTCCGCTCGGGCGCCTACGGGCACACGCTCGGCGGTGCGATGGGATTCGGCTACGTGGAGCACCCCGAGGGGGTGTCCGCCGACCTCGTGCGCAACGGACGTTTCGAGATCCGGGTGGCCGGCGTCGACGTTCCGGCGACGGCGTCGTTGCGGTCGATGTACGACCCGGACAACCTCCGTGTCCGCATGTGACGGCCCCCGTACGGTCCACCTCCGGCATTGACGTGAAGTCTGCTTGACGATGCACATCAGGGACCATCAGCACTGTTCGTACGGCCGCCATACGGGTTGAGTCGAGCGAAACCGGTGACGATCCCGGCAGGGAACCTCACCACGAGGGAAGGACCCACGATGAAGGCTGCAATCGTCCACGAACTCGGCGCACCGCTCGACGTCACCGACACCGACAGGCCGGCGCCATCGAGTACCCAGGTCCTGGTCCGCCTCGAGACCTCGGGGCTCTGTCACACCGACATCCACGCCGCCAAGGGCGAGTGGCCCGTGAAGCCGTCACCGCCGTTCATTCCCGGGCATGAGGGCGTCGGCATCGTCGAGGAGGTCGGTGACGACGTGGAGGCCGTCGAGGTCGGCACCCGGGTCGCCGTTCCCTGGCTGGGCACGGCGTGCGGGCGTTGCGACCACTGCGTCACCGGATGGGAGACGCTCTGCGAATCGCAGGTGAACACCGGCTACAGCGTCGACGGCTGCTTCGCCGAGTACGTGGTCGCCGACGGCGACTTCGTCGTCCCCGTGCCGGACGCCGTCGACCCGCTCGACGCGGCCCCGCTCACCTGCGCCGGCGTGACCACCTACAAGGCGGTCAAGGTCTCGGGTGCCCGGCCGGGCATGCGGGTGGCGGTCGTCGGGATCGGCGGACTCGGCCACCTGGCCCTGCAGTACGCCGCCATCGCCGGCGCCGAGGTGATCGCCGTCGACGTCGTCGACGCCAAGCTCGAGATGGCCAAGGAACTCGGCGCCAGCCACGTCGTGAACGCGGCGAACGAGGATGCGGCGGAAGCGATCCAGCGCCTCGGCGGGGCACACGCCATCGTCTCGACTGCGGCGACGCCGAAGGCGATCGAGTCCGCCTTCCAGTCGCTGCGCCGCAATGGCCGTCTGGTGCTCGTGGGGCTCCCCGCCGACAACGACATCACCGTCCCCGTCTTCCAGACGGTGCTCGGAGGGATCTCGATCGTGGGATCGATCGTCGGGACCCGTCAGGACCTGAGGGAGGTGTTCGACCTCCACGCTGCGGGCAAGACCAAGGTCGTCCGGGAGACACGGATGCTCGCCGACGTGAACGACTGCTTCGACGAAGTCCTGTCCGGCGAGGTGGACGCCCGCCTGGTGTTCGACTTCCGCTGACCCGATCCACGGGATCGTGCCGCCGTCCCGGGTCGAGCGGCTCGCGGCTGGTCGGAGCCGCAGGCGGTCACCAGGTGACGTCGACGGCATCGAGGCCGTGGAAATGGAAGATGTCGCGATACCGGGGTTCTCCTGCGAGGCGCAGCGTCGGCAGGCGTTCGAACAACAGCCCCAACGAGGTCGACAGTTCGAGACGAGCCAGCGGCGCCCCGATGCAGAAATGGATGCCGGCGCCGAAACTGATGTTGCCCGGGTCGGAGCGCCACGGATCGAAGGCATCGGGTCGCTCGAAACGTCGTGGATCGCGGTTGGCTGCTCCGAGCATGACCCCGATCTGCTCCCCGCGTCTCAGTCTCAGGCCGCTGTCGAGTTCGACGTCGTCGAGCGCGTAGCGCGTGAACAGGTGCAGTGGGGCGTCGTAGCGGAGGCACTCCTCGACGGTGGCGTCTGCCTGCTCGTCGCTCGCGAAGAGCTCGGCGGGATCCACTCCGCTCCGGAGGATCGTGGTCACCGCATTGCCGGTGGTGTGGACGGTGGCCTCGTGCCCCGCGTTGAGCAGCAGGATCGTGGTGGCGATGACCTCCGCATCGCTGATGCCGGCGCCCTCGATCTCGGCGTCGAGCATGTGCGTGAGCAGGTCGGGGCGGGGATCGGCCCGGCGCTCGGCGAGCACCTCGGTGAGATACGCGACGAACTCGGCCGCAGCCCGATCCGCCTCGGCCTCCACCGCCTCGTCGGCACCGAACATGTACATCTTCACCATGCTGTTCGACCACGCCAGCAGCTGCGGTGCCATGTCGGCGGGCAACCCGATCATCTCGGCGATCACCACCGCCGGCAGCGGCGCGGCATAGCTCGGCAACAGGTCGACGGCACCAGCGGCCTCGACGTCGTCGATCAAGCGACCGGCGAGTTCGCGGATCCGCGGGCGGAGCTGCTCGATGCGCCGGGAGAGGAACGCCCGGTTCACCAGCCCCCGGAGTTGGGTGTGCTCCGGAGGGTCCATGGCGAGCAACGACCACCGCTCGGTCTCCCACCAGTGTCCGATCCGCTCGGTGCGCTCCGGAAGGCCCGGGGCGCGTCCGAAGCGCTTGTCGCGCAGTAGTGCGTTGACCTCGTCGAACCCGGCGACGCACCAGAAGCCGTAGTCCTCCCAGAAGAACGTCGTGGCGCCGGACGCATGGATCTCGCTGTACCAGGGATAGGGATCGCCGTAGAAGGCCGGATCCCGAGGGTCGGCTGACCGGTGCGGGAGGTTCGGATCGGCCACGTCGTCACCCTACTGGGACACGCGATCCTGCTCGCTGGCCGGGCTCCCGGCCCGCTGGTCCGACGCCGAACCCGTGGCCTCGTCAGACGGTGTGGGCGGCGTGGTCGCTCTCGGCGACGTGGATGGCCCAGGCGGCATTGACGAGCCCGATGTGGGTGAACGCCTGGGGGAAGTTGCCGAGCAACTCACCCGTGTGCGGGTCGATCTCCTCCGAGAACAGCCCGACGTCGTTGGCGCACGCCACCATCCGGTCGCACAGGGCGCGGGCGCTCTCGACGTCGCCGAGCAGCGCCCGGCAGTGGGCGAGCCAGAACGTGCACAGTGCGAAGGTGCCCTCCTCACCGTCGAGTTCGTCGCCGCCGCGGTAGCGGTAGACGAAGCCCTGGTCGTCGGTGAGCTGCTCGTCGATCGTCTCGATCGTCGACCGCATCCGCGGGTCGTCGGCCGGGAGGAAGCCGACGATGGCCATCATCAGCACCGACGCGTCGAGTTCGGAGCTGTCGAAGCTCTGGGTGAAGGCGCCGATCGACTCGTTCCAGGCGCGCGTCGTGATCTCCTCGTGGATGTCGTTCCGGGCCGACTGCCAACGCTCGACCTGGTCGTCGCTCGCTCCGATGCGGTCGGCGAGCCGGCAGGCCCTGTCGGCGGCGACCCAGCACATCAGCTTGGAATAGGTGAAGTGGCGAGGTGCGCCGCGGATCTCCCAGATGCCCTGGTCGGGTTCCTTCCACCGGTCGACGGCTGCATCGGCCAGTTCGCACAGGAAGCGCGCCGTGACGTCGTCGAGTTCGCCGAGCTGCTCGATGAGTTGGCACGCCGCACCGAGCAGTTCGCCGTAGACGTCGAGCTGGTTCTGGTCCCAGGCGTCGTTGCCGATGCGCACCGGCCGGCTCTCGCGGTGGCCGGCGAGATGAGCGAGTTCGGCCTCCGGGAGGTGCCGCTCGCCGCCGACACCGAACATGATCGGGAGCGGATCCCCACCGCTCGTCCTCGTGCCGGCTGCCGTGGCGAAGAAGCGGAAGAAGTGCTCGGCCTCGTCGGGACAGGCTGCGACCCACAACGCCTCGAGCGTGAGGCTGGCGTCACGCACCCAGGCGTAGCGGTAGTCCCAGTTCCGGCTGCCACCCACGGACTCCGGCAGCGACGTCGTGGGTGCGGCGATGACCGCACCCGACGGGGCATAGGTGAGTGCCTGCAGCACCCGCCCACTGAGGGAGACCAGCTCGGCATAGGGGCCGTCGTACGATTGGTGCAGCTCCGACCACGACTCCCAGGCGGCGATGGTGTCATCGGCGTGCCGGAGCAACTCGTCCTGCGACCAGGGTCGTGGCGGTTCGTCCCACGGGTCGTGGAGCTGGATGCCGAAGGCCAGCCGCTGTCCTGATTCGATCTCCACGGTCGCACCGGCGGTGCCGGCGTCGTGATGGATCTCCCATCCCATGGGCGCGGAGGCGATCGTCGCAGTCGACCCGCCCCGTGCCAGCACGCATCCGGGTCCTCCGACGAGCTGAGGTCGCACGAGCCCGTACTCGGGCCGCAGCGCCAACTCGCTGCGCAACGTGACCGAACCCTCCACTCCTGCCACGACGCGCACGATTCCGGCCGGCGCATGCAGGCCGATGCGGTGGCCGCGCTCGTCGTCGCCGAGAGTCAGGAGGTCCCACACCTCGCAGCGGCCGCCGTCGGTCTGCCACTCGGTGCAGATCACCATCGTGTCGGACAGGTAGCGACGCGACGACGTCGCACTGTCGATCGGCGCCAACGACCAGTGCCCGGCGTCGGCGTCGAGGATCGAGGCGAAGATGGCCGACCCGTCGAAGCGTGGAAGGCACGCCCAGTCGATCGTGCCGTCGCGCGTGACCAGTGCCGCGCCCTGACAGTTGGAGATCAGCGCATGATC
>CAZJUC010000018.1:0-1739 GCA_964549065.1 uncultured Ilumatobacteraceae bacterium | reverse complement strand
CGGTTGTCTCCGGCCAGACGATCGCTACCCGCTCGGCGCCGTGGTCAATCCGGCTCGAGCCGGGGAAGTGCTTCCCTGACGCCGATCGGCCCCACGAGTTCGAACAGCACCGTGGACACCACGGCGACACCGACGATCTCGTCGGCATGCTGAGGGAATCGTTCGGCACCCGACAGGGCCATGCCGAGCGCGACGCCCGCCTGCGGCAGCAACGCCGGCCCGAACCAGACCCCCTGGCGCCAGGCCGTGCCGACCGCTCGCGCGCTCGACGCTGCCCCGATGGTCTTGCCGAGAGTGCGCAGCACCACGAATCCGGCAATCACCGCCGTGACAGCGAGTGTCTCCCGGGAGATCTGGGCACCGGCCAGCACGAAGAAGATCACGAGGAACGGCCACTCGACACCCTTCACCGCCCGGAACGACGTGTCGTGATGTCCGGCCAGGTTGGCGACGACCGCACCCATCATCACGGCAGCGATGAGGTACGACACGTCGAGCCACCACGTGATGCCTGCACAGAGGAACACCGCTGCCAGCGCCTCCTCCAGCGTCGGCGTGCCCTTCTGGAGGCGACCGGTGAGCTGGGACGCGACGAGACCGAGAGCACCACCGACGAGGGCGCCGCCCCCCAACTCCCGGAGCCCGTCGGTCAGTTCCTCTGCGATTCCGCCGTCCGCACCGGCGATGGTGCCTGCGCCGGCGAGCAGGACACTGAAGACGACGATGCCCACGACGTCGTCGAGCGCGACGATCCCCAACAGGGTGCGCGATGCGTCACCGTGCGCGTCCTGGTCGTCGATCACCGATTGCACGGCGGCAGGATCGGTGGCCGTCGCCACGCCGCCGAGCAACAGCGCCACCGTCGTGTCGACCCCGGCCAGCAGGAGACCACCGGCGACGATGGCGGCGGTGGCGAGGCCCTGGCCCGCCGTGACGACGGCCACGGTGTGTCCGTGACGGCGGAGTCCGTCGGCGGTGAACTCGCCGCCGATCAGGAACCCGACCATCACCAACGCGATGCGGGCGGCGACCGGGAACCACTGCTCGCGCTGTGCCGGCAGCACGTCGGACACCAGTGGCCCGGCCAGCACCCCCACCAACAGCAGCAGGCTCACCCGCGGCAACCGTGTGCGGTCGCCGAGCCAGTTCGCGGCGAGCGCCACGGCCAGCAGTGCGCCGATCGTGATCAACGCGGGATGGGCGGAGAACTCGTCCATCCCGCCCTCACCCCTCGGCGTCGTCACTCCGGAGGCGACGGACGGCTCTCGCCGTCTCGCTGAGGACCACGATGCTCAGCGCGCAGGCGATGGCGACCAGCCACGCCGTGAGCGGCAGCGGCTCGGCGCCGAGGAAGTCGGCCACCGGCGACACCTGCACGGCGACGACCTGCAACACCGTGACGGAGACCAGCGCGATCCACAGAGCCGGGTTGGTCAGGGTGCGCCTGGAGAACACCGACGTCCAGCCGCTGCGGACGTTGACGGCATTGACCACCTGGAACAGCACGAACGTGGTGAACGCCATGGTCACACCCCGTTCGTCGCTCGTCCCTCTACTGACGGCGAACACGGTCAGCGTCACAGCGGCCATCCACCCACCGAGCACCGCCAGGGTGACGATGCGTCGGCGATCGAGGATCCGGGCCTCGGGGTCGCGCGGCGGCCGCTTCATCACATCCGGCTGTGGTGGGTCGGCGCCGAGCGCCATCGCCGGCGGACCGTCCATGATCAGGTTGACCC
>CAZJUC010000017.1:0-26494 GCA_964549065.1 uncultured Ilumatobacteraceae bacterium | reverse complement strand
CGCCGCCGAGGTCGTCGGCCAGGGCGGGCATCAGCGTGCTGAAGGGGTCGGAGGTCCAGCCGACCACCAGCGTGGTCACCACCGTGGCGAGTACCGCCGGCCGTCGGCGGATCCACCGCAGTCCATCGCCGACCGACCCGGCCTCCTCGGGGTCGGGCCGCACCCCGCCGCGTGGTGAGATGAGGGCGAGCACGATCAACAGCGGCAGGAAGGTCATCGCGTTGATGCCGAACGCCCACTGCGCCCCGAAGGCAGCGATGACGGCGCCGGCGGCGATCGGCCCGATCCCACGGGCCACGTTGAACGTCATCGAGTTGAGAGCGATCGCCCGGTCGAGGTCGGCTCGTTCGACGAGGGCCGGCACGATCGCCTGGAGCGACGGGAGGATCACGGCGGCACCCAACCCGATCACCGCCGTGGCCGCGTAGATCGGCCACGGCCCCGGCAACCCGTCGATGCCCACGGTGAACACCACGATCGCCAGCACGGCGGCACTCACGAACGAGATCGTCTGACCGACCAACAGCATGCGCTGACGGTCGACCCGGTCGGTGATGCTGCCCATCCACGGCGTCAACAGCATCGTGCCGGCGAACTGCACCATCGACACTGCCCCCACCGCAGCGCTCGACCCGGTGAGGTCGTAGACGACGATGCCGGCGGCGACGTTCTGGAACCAGTTGCCGATGTTGCTGAGCGAGTTGGTGACGAAGAACCACCCGAACACCCGGTCGGTGAGCAATGCCCGGTTCGACCGTGGAGCCTCGTTGCCCTGCTCACGGGTCTCGCTGCGAGGGGCAGCAGGGTGGGCGGCCTCGAGGCTGCTGTCGCGAGGGGGTGGCGGCATCCGGCCAGGCGTACCCAGCGGCAGGATCGGCCGAAACGCCTCGGGCCGAGACCATTTCCTTGGCTCGGGACGAAGGACCCGTGCAGCGGCGCGGGAACGTCGGCATGATGATCGTGACCCGGAGAGCACAGAACACGAAGGAGGCCGCCGTGCGCGCAGTCGTCGTCTACGAGTCGATGTTCGGCAACACCCACACGATCGCGCAGCACATCGCCGACGGGCTCGGCGACACGACGGTGGTGTCCGTCCACGATGCCACCACCGAGTTGATCGCCGGCGCGGACCTCGTCGTGGTCGGCGGGCCGACGCACGTCCACGGCATGTCGAGCGAGCGCAGCCGCGAGGGCGCCGTCGACCAAGCGGCGAAGGACGACGACCTCGAACTCGACCCCGAGGCGGTCGGCGACGGCCTGCGGGACTGGTTCGGCGACCTCGCGAGAGACGTGGGCGCCGGCAAGCTCGCCGCGGCATTCGACACCCGCGTCGACGCGTCGACCCTCATCACCGGGCAGGCATCCAAGGGCATCACGAAGCGGCTCCGCGCGCACGGTTTCGAGATGGCGCTCGACAACGAGAGCTTCTTCGTCGACAAGTCGAATCACCTCGAACACGGCGAGGCCGACCGGGCGATCGAGTGGGGTCGATCCGTGGCGGCAGCGGCTCAGCGCGATCGCTGATCGGACACGCGCCGCAGCCAGGCCGGACGGTCGGTCCAGAGCCGTTCGATCCGATACAGCGGCGCGAAGGCGACGAGGAACAGCGGCATCGGGAACCCGATCAGCATGAACACCAAGATGCCGACGTGCATCAGCCACGCCGCGACGACCCACACCGTGCGGATGCGTCCGCCCAGCAGCGCAATCGGCGCGGCCAGCTCGATCAGTACCGTCGCCGCCGCAGCGACCGGCCAGACCCACTCGAGCCGCACACCGAAGCCTGCGAACGGCGAAGGGGTGCCGCCGAGGAGATCGAGTCGTGCCGCCGAATACGCCACGTGGTTGCGCAGCGTGTCGCCGAAGATCCAGTCCAGCCCGCCGTAACGCAGCTTCGCGAACCCGGTGATCACGTAGGTGATCACCAGCACCAACGACGCCAGCGCGATCGGCCACCCGTACACCGACGACGCCGGGGGCACCTCGCCGCCGGCACGGCGCCGCGCATCGAGCGACCAGGCATCGGCCGACGGCGCCAGCGCCACGATCAACAGGTACAGCACCATCAGGTTCTCGAAGTGCAGCAGCTGACCCCACGACCCCCGGTACGACCCGAGCGCCAGCATCCCCACGGCGAAGATCGGGCCGACGACGCGGAACCGCCAGCCGAGGAGATACCCGACGCCGGCCAGCAGCGTCAGGGCGATCGTCACGTCGACCACCACGCCCGGCACGGGGCCGTCGAGGAAGACGGCGAGGCCGACACCGTCGAAGCCCGTCGACCGATCGGCCAGTTGCAGGAACACCGGCAGCCGGATCAGCAGGTAGGCCACGGCGAACGTCCCGGTGAGGATGCGCAGCATCGCCAGCCGTTCCGGCGGAGCGACCGCGTCGACGATCGGCAACGATCGCGTTGCGCTGGGCGCGTCGACCACGTCGGTCACGACGGCACCTCACACGATGCGTGCACCGTGCGCTCGAGCAGGCTGTCGTCGCCCTGCACCTGCGCAACCACGTCGTGTCGCTCCGTGACGACCTCGATCTCGAGCTGGCCGGCCGGCAGGCCACTCCACGTCGCAGCTCGTCGTGCGATCTCGTCGCATCGCTGATCGGCGCGGTCGTCACGGATCGCGTCACGCAGTTCGCCGGCGACGATCAGCGGGTCGTCGCTGTCGCCGATCACCCCGAGCGTCAGCGTCGACCTCGTCCCATCGGAGTCGACCGCCTGCGCAGTGGCGAGGGTGACCGCGTCGCCCCGGGCCCGTGAATACATCGGATACGTCGACAGCGGAAACCCGTCGCGGTCGAACACCACCGGCGCAACGAGCGCGCCGACGACTCCGGCCGTGACCAGGATCCGTGCTCGACGATCCACCCCTCCAGCATGTCCCCCACGACGTTCGTCGACACCCGGTGATTCGTGGAGCCGCACCGCCGCCATCGAACGTCGGGCCGACACAGCAGACCGGATCGGGGCACCTCAGGCGGTCGGGGTGAGTTCGCGGGTGCCCGAGCGGGTGCCGGACCGCCAGTACGCGACACCGATGCCGACGCACGCCAGGCTGATCACGCTGCTGTACGCGAGTGCCCACTCGGCGCTGATGTTGTCGGCGATGAGGCCGGTGATCGGGCCACCGATCGGCGTCGAGCCGAGGAACGCGACGGCTTGCAGCGCAAGGAGGCGGCTGCGCATGTCCGGCGGGCACTCCTGCTGGGTGATGGCGTTCGCTCCGGTGATGAACGCAGCGCCGCCGAGGCCGAACGGCACACACCACGCGTAGGCGATCCACAGGTTCGGCGCCCACGCCAGACCGAGTCCGGCGAACGCCATCACCACGATGGAACCGAAGAACCAGCGCATGGTGACGAGGTGCTGCCGGGCGGTCAGCAGTGAGCCCGTCAGCGAACCGACCGACATCACGGCCAGGAGGAAACCGAACGCGTTGTCGTCGCCCCAGCGCACGTCGGCGAGTTTCGGGAAGACGGTGGCATGGTTGAACGCGACCGTCGAGACGACGATCAGTGACGCATAGATGATCAGCATGTCGCGATGACCGATCACGAAGCCCACTGCCTCACGGATCGGCTTGCCCCCCTTCGGGCGCCGTGCGGTCGGGAACATCTCGTCGCGCCGGATCGCGACCAACGAGAAGATGATCGCGAAGAACGTGACCCCGTTGAGGATGAAGCACCACGCCGTGCCGATCGTGGCGACGAGCACCCCGGCGAGTGCCGGGCCGAAGATCCGTGAGCCGGTCATCACCGCCGTGTTGAGCGATGTCGCGTTGGGGATGTCGACGGTCGGGACGAGTTCGGTCACCAAGCCCCGCCGGGCCGGGTTGTCGAACGCGTTGACCACGCCGAGCACGACCGACAGCAGGTAGACCACCGGGAGGTTCACCCATCCGGCCAGGTCGAGTCCGCCGAGCACCAGCGCCTGGGCGGCCAGCGCCGTCTGGGTGACGATCGCCATCGTTCGCCGGTCGCGTCCGTCGGCGATCACCCCGGCCCACGCACCGAGTACCAGCATCGGCAACATCTGCAACGCCAGGGTGACGCCCACGGTGGTCGCCTCGCCGGTCAACCGGTACACGAGCAACGACATCGCCGTCATCTGCAACCAGGTGCCGACGTTCGACACGGCGAGGCCCGAGAAGAACAACCGCGCGTTGTAGTACTTCAGCGAGCGGAACGTGGACGACATCAGCACCACATCGTTGCCGCTCCCCGGGACGATCGCACGACTGAACCGTCCACGTCGACGTGTCGGTATGACAGGATGCACCCGTCAACCAGGGAGGGGACCTACATGCGTCGACCAGCAGTGCGACCGATCCGGCTTGCGATCGTCCTTGCAACAGCGGGCGCCCTGGCGCTCACCGCCTGCGGCGACGACGACGACGGAGGCGGTCGCACCGAAGCGTTCTGCGAGGAACTCGAAACGTTTGCCACCGACGTCGACGACGACGCCGAGAACGGCGACGAGTCGTTCGTCGCGGACTTCCGAGCGATCGCCGACGTCGCACCCAGCGAGATCGCCGACGAGATCAACCAGATGCTCGAAGCGTTCCAGGCAATCGACTCGTTGCCCGACGAACCCGAATCCGAAGAAGTGATGAACGAGATGCTCGCGCTCGTGGCCAGCGTCGAGGAACCGAGCGCCGCCGTGGAGGAGTTCGCACTCGAGAACTGCCCGGACCTGCCACCGTCGATCTTCGGCGGCTGACGCTCGGAGGCGCGGAGCGTTCAGTCGTCGGGTTCGGAGCGTTCAGTCGTCGAGTTTGAGGGCGTTGATGAAGACGTCGCCGGGCACCTCGACCCGACCGATCGACTTCATCTTCTTCTTGCCCTCCTTCTGCTTCTCGAGCAGCTTGCGCTTGCGGGTGATGTCGCCGCCGTAGCACTTCGCGAGCACGTCCTTGCGCTTCGCCTTCACCGTCTCGCGGGCGATCACCTTGCCACCGATCGCCGCCTGGATCGGCACGTCGAACATCTGACGCGGGATCAACTCCTTGAGCTTCTCGCACATCCGCGCCCCGTACTGGTAGGCGGTGTCACGGTGCACGATCATCGAGAACGCGTCCGCGGGCAGCCCGTTGAGGAGCAGGTCGACCTTGACCAGATGCGACGGCCGGTAGCCGGACAACTCGTAGTCGAGGCTGGCGTAGCCCTTGGTTCGGGACTTCATCTGGTCGAAGAAGTCCACCACCACCTCGGCGAGCGGAACCTCGTAGACGAGCTCGACCCGCTCGGGCGACAGGTACTCCATCTTCTTCATCTCGCCGCGCCGTGTCTGGCACAGGTCCATCAACGTGCCGGTGTACTCGGTGGGCGTGATGATCGACAGCTTGAAGAACGGTTCCTCGATCGAGTCGATCTTCTGGGCCTCGGGCATGTCGGCGGGGTTGTCGACCGCTTCGGTGGTGCCGTCGGTGCGGGTGAGTCGATACTCGACGCTGGGGGCGGTCGCGATGAGTGCGAGACCGAACTCGCGCTCGAGTCGTTCCTTCACGATCTCCATGTGCAGCAGTCCGAGAAAACCGCACCGGAACCCGAACCCGAGCGCACCCGACGACTCGGGTGTGTAGGTGATCGACGCGTCGTTGAGCTTGAGCTTCTCGAGCGATTCGCGCAGGTTCTCGAAGTCGTCGCCGTCGATCGGGAACAGCCCGGAGAACACCATCGGTTTCGGATCGCGATACCCCGGGAGCACCTCGACCGATCCACCCGACGCCGTGGTGACGGTTTCGCCGGAACGGGCATCGGCCACGTCCTTGATGCCGGCGATCAGGTAGCCGACCTCACCGGGGCCGAGCTGGTCGACCGGGGTGGGCACCGGCTTGCGGACGCCGATCTCGATCGCCTCGTGGTTGGCCCCGGCCTGCATGAAGGTGAGCTTCGAACCCGACGTCATCGTGCCCTGCATCACCCGGATGCTCGACACGACGCCGCGGTACTGATCGAACTGCGAGTCGAAGATCAAGCCCTGCAACGGGGCACCGGGATCACCCGACGGCGAGGGAATCCGCTCGATGACCGCATCGAGCAGGTCGGGCACGCCCTCGCCGGTCTTGGCCGACATCCGGATGATCTCCTCGGCCGGAATGCCGAGCACCTTCTCGATCTCGCCGGCGTACCGGTCGGGGTCGGCCGCCGGCAGGTCGATCTTGTTGAGCGCTGCGACGATCTCGAGGTCGTGTTCGAGCGCCAGGTAGCAGTTGGCGAGCGTTTGCGCCTCGATGCCCTGGGCGGCGTCGACGACCAGCACGACGCCTTCACAGGCGGCCAGACTGCGGCTGACCTCGTAGCCGAAGTCGACGTGGCCGGGCGTGTCGATCAAGTGGAACGTGTGCCCCTTCCAGTCGACGCGGACGTTCTGGGCCTTGATCGTGATGCCCCGCTCACGCTCGAGATCCATCGAGTCGAGATACTGCGAACGCATCTCCCGGGCATCGACGGCGCCGGTGATCTCGAGGATCCGATCGGACAGCGTCGACTTGCCGTGGTCGATGTGCGCGATGATCGAAAAATTGCGGATGTGGGCCAGATCCATGACCGACCCAACGCTATCTGGGGACGTTGCTGCTCAGGATGGCCCGCCGATAGAGTCTCACAGCTGTTCAGCGCGGGCACGCGGCCTTGCTGCCCAGACCATTCGACACCGACGATTCGACGAGAGCAAGGGTTTCCGGCCATGGCCAACATCAAGAGCCAGAAGAAGCGCAACATCACCAACGCCAAGCGCCACGAGCGCAACAAGGCCGTGAAGGCCGAGATGAGGACACGTACCAAGCGCGTCGAGGCGACCCTCGGCACCGACGACAGCGACGAAGCCGTGCGCGCCGCCATCAAGCGCATCGATTCCGCTGCGTCCAAGGGCATCATCCACAAGAACGCCGCTGCTCGCAAGAAGAGCCGCCTGATGAAGAAGGTCAACGCCGCCGGCTGACCTCCCGACCTCGTCCACGGTCGACGAGCGAACGAATCCCACCGAGCGCTGCGCCGAGTCGCAGCGCTCGTTCGCGTGTCGGCCCCCCGATGGTTCCCCGAGACCCGGGCGCGAGGAATCCGGGTCAGCGGCGGAGCTTGGAGAGGCGAGCGACGAGGACTTCCATCACCAGTTCCGGCTCGAGGTCCTTGACGCCGCGCAGGTCGAGGTCGGCCTGGGCCAACAGCTCGATCGCTCGTCGGGTCGACGACGGCCCGAGACGGCGGTAGTTGGCCAGCGCCTTCTTCGCCGGGAACGCCGACTTGATGCCGGTCGCCGCCATCGCGTCCTGTTCGCTGCGGGCATCGGCGCCATCGAGGCGGGCGATGTTGGCGTAGTGGCCGTGCATGATCGCCATGATCTGCAACGGGTGGCGTCCCCCGGCGTGCATCATCCGACCGAGCAGCGTGAGCGCCTTGGAGGTGTCGCCGGCGTCGATGGCGTCGGTGAAGTCCCACGGCGGCACTCCCCCGGCGTCGCCGAGGAACGGTTCGATCTCGGCGAACGTGAGCAGCTCGCCGACGCCATACGTGCTCGTCAGCGTGGCGAGGATGCCATCGAGACGGCCGGCGTCCTCGCCGAGCCAGCCGCCGAGCTGGGCGGCGGCATCGGGCTTGATCCGTAATCCGGCCTCGGCGATGTGATCGACGATCCATGCCTGGCGGTCCTTGGCCCTCGACGGCGGCGAGGTGTTGGTGACCGTGCCGACCTTCTTGACCGCATCACCCAGCTTCTTCGGCGTGCTCCCGCTGTTGACGACGAGGACGAGATCGGATGTATCGAGCGGGTTGTCGAGGTACCCGAGCAGCGGCACCAGTTCGTCGGCGGTGAACCGCTCGACGCCACGTGCCACCACCACCCGCTTGTCGGTGAGGAACGACGGTGTCTGCGCCGCGTCGACGACCAGACGGAGTTCGTACTCGTCGCCGTCGAACTCGTCGACCATCATCGCCCGATCGCCGTCGCCGACGAGTTCGTCGACGAGTTCGTGCACCGCAGATCGCAGCACCGACTCGTCGTTGCCGCTGAGGAGGTGGGTCGCCATGGAGACCTCGATTCTTATCGCGTCGCGGGACGTCGACGACAAACCAGCACGACGACACCCACCAGCACCAGGCCCCAACCGACCCACACCCACGGTGGGTCGGGTTCCAGCCGGGCGCCGAGCAACGCAACGGTGTCGACCCAGCGGGTGCCGAGCCGCGCCGGGAACATCGCCACGGGCGCAACGGCGGGGATCGCTCCGGCGACGAGGCCGGCCGGCAGGCCGTAGAGCATCACGAACCCGGCGACCGGCACCGCGAGCAGGTTGGCGACCACGCTCACCAGCGGGAGCCGTCCGAACACCAGCACGCTCGGGAGCACCACGCCGAGCTGCGCTCCCAGGGTGATCCCCAACGGCAGGGCAAGCGGCCCGAACACCGCCAGCCGATCGGCCAACCACGGCCCGACCGTGCACACGCCTGCGGTGGCGCCGACCGACAGCCAGAACCCGATCGACCACACCAGCAGCGGGTCGACCAGGACCAGCCCGATCACGGCGATCGCCAAGGTGCGCACGGGGCTGCGTTCTCGACCGGTGGCGTACGCAGTGGCCGACAGCCCGGCCATCACCCCGGCGCGCAAGATCGACGGCTCGAACCGGGTGAGTGCCACGAACCAGGCGATCACCGCCACCGACAGCGCCCACCGTGGCAAGGGCCGCAACCGCACCAGCAGTGGCCCACACGCTGCAAGAACGAACGCGACGTTCTGGCCGGAGACAGCGGTGAGGTGTGACAGGCCGCTCGCCCTGAACCGCTCGATCATGTCGCGCGGTTGGTCGCGGTCGTCGCCGATCACCAGCCCCCGGTACAAGGCGCCATCGGGTTCGGGAAGTACGGCCGCGCCCCGTTCGATCGTGGCCCGCACCCGGTTCGACGCTCGCGCCACCGGACCACCGGCGTCGACATCGCTCGCCCAGGCGAGATCGAAGACACCGACGACGTGCTGCCACGCCACCCGACGTGCCCGCTCGTCGTCGAGCGCACGTCGCTCGCCGCTGACCAGCACCCACTCGCCGCCACGCCATGTCCGCACACGCTGCTGCTGCGCCCGGCCCCGCGACCACAGCTCGAAACGCTCACCTGCGACCTCGACGATCACCCGAGTGCTCGACGGGTACGGCTGCGGGTCGTCGACCAACCGCACCCAGCCGTCGTAGGGCCCGAGCGCATCGGGAGCCAACGCCGCCCACTCGTGCTCGGAACGGATCGCTCCGGCACCGGCGAGCACCACCACCACGATCACCAGCATCGGTACCCGCGCCGCTGCTGCGACGAGTCCCCCGACGATCAGACCCACCACGACACCCACGGTCGACGACCCCGTTCGCACCGCGATCACGACCACCACCGCCAGCGCGACGACACCACCGTCGGTGACCGAGGCGAACGAACGGTCGGATCGCCACCACGAGCGACCGCTGTTGCCATAGCCTCGCGTGTTCGTGACCCCGTTCACCCCCGTTCCGCCCGGCGCCCGCCCGTCACCACAGGATGCCCCCACCGGCGCGCCGATCGCCGAAGGACCCCGCTGGTACCGGTCGCGCATTCGCACGTGGGGTCCCCTGGCGGCGTTGATCGTGCCGGCGATCGTCGGGGGTATCGCCTACTTCTCGCTGCACTTCTTCGACACCGCATGGAGTGGCGCTGTCGGTCTGATCGGCGGGGTATTCGCCGCGCCGGCGCTCCTCGCGGCAGGTGCACCGTTCGGCGAGCGGGGCCTGTATCCGCTGGCGGTTGCCGCATCGGGGCTGTTATGGCTGTTCGTCGGCTTCCTCGCCGCGCGGCGAGCCACCCGTAACCCGGTGGCCACCTGGGGCGACTTCTGGCGCCACTACGCATGGATGTGCGCAGGAATCTGGGTGGGGGCGGGAGCGGCACTCGGCATCGCAGCACTGTCGATCTCCGACTCGCTGATCTGACGCACGCCGCCACTCGGGCATCGATCATGTGGTGGCCATCTCACGGAGCGCGTCGAGCTTGGCCGGGCCGATACCGGGCACCCGCTCGAGATCGTCGACGGCGAGGAACGGCCCGTTGCGTTCCCGTTCGGTCACGATGGCCGCAGCGGTCGCCGGGCCGACGCCGGGCAACGCCTCGAGTTCCGACGCGGTGGCGACGTTCACGTCGATCGGGCCTGCCGGCCCACCGCCGGAGGGTGACGACGCCCCAGCGGTCACGAACGGCGCCACCTCCTCGCCCACCGCGGGCACGTAGACCTTCGCCCCGTCGGCGACGAGCGCTGCGAGATTGAGTGCGTTCCAGTCGGCGATGTCGGTCGGGCCACCAGCGGCCACGATCGCGTCCCGGACCCGCGCGTCACCGGCGAGTTCGTACACACCCGGCTCGCGCACGGCGCCCGCCACGTGCACGGTCACGAACGCCGATCCGGGCGTGACCGCCGCAGTGACGGGCGACGTCGTGGTCGCAGAGATGGTCGTGCTCGCTCGGGGCAACGACGCTTCGGTTGCCGGTGGTGGGGTCCGCACGAGCCAGACACCGCCGGCGCAGACGATGATCGTGGCCGCCGACGCCGCGACCAGCCGGCCGATCCCGAACCAGATGATCCAGGCTCGGGCCCGTTCGCTCACCGAACGCAGCGGCACCGGCCGCTCCAGGGTTTCCACCATCGACCTCCTCGACCAGCGGGCGCGGTGCGCGCCTCGTCACCAGGAGGGAGTCGGTGCGAGAAACGTTACCCGGGGTCGAGGCGGTTCGCTCGGAGCGCGCCGCACCCGTGGCGTCAGCGCGGTGGGGCGGAGGAGGCAGCCCGCCAGAAGGCGCGGTAGCTCGGGTACTCGATCGCCTCGGTGACCCAGCCGGACCGGACCAGCTCGTGATGGAGCCTCGGCAGATTGCGCCACGGAACCCCCATGTCGACATGGTGGGCGAGATGCCATCCGGTGTTGTACGGCACGATCCAGTAGCGCGCGAGCCGACTCTGGTGGATCACGTGCGTGGTGAGGCGTCGGTCCTTCGAGCGCACCATGCCGCCGTGCTCGGCGATCGCCCGGAGGCGGTTCGACACCTTCCACAGCGTCGACCACGACACGATCCACACCACGTACGCCAGCGGTCGCATGAACACGATCGACGCGCCGAACATCACCACGTGGACCGCCAGGATCTGCTTGGCTTCGGTCTGGCCGCGGCGCAGTGAATGGAACAACCCGCGGAAGTTCTTGTACGCGCTCTGGCCGGTGGCGTCACGCGTCAGCTTGCGCTTCCACGAATCGGCGGCCACCGGGTACCCCGCGTACAGCGACAGGTCGGGCTCGTCGGGGCCCATCTCGTCGCGATGGTGAGCGAAGTGCGCCCGTCGGTAGGCGAGCATCGCCTGGTACGTCGGATAGGCGAGCAGCCAACGACCGACGCCGTCGTTCACGCGACGGTTCGTGAACAGCAGGCGGTGGGCTGCCTCGTGGGCGAGGATGTTCAGGCACACGTGCCCACGGGCCATCAGCACCAGGGCCAGCAGATACGACCACCAGGTGTGGATCCACGCCGCCACGATGACGACACCGAACGATTGCAGCAGCGCTCCCACCACGGTGAGCGCGTTGCGGGCGTCGGAGAAGCGTCGGAGATCGTCGCGCAGCGGCCGCGTCGGCTTGGCACGCTCGTTCAACCGGTCGGTCGGCAGCACGTCGGCGAGCACCGACGGATCGGGCACCATCGAGCCCGCCACGATCGGCACCGTCCTGTTCGACGGCTTGGCGTCCGGCGGCCTGGTGCCGGAAGGCTCGGTGTGAGCTGGCGAGTCCACGGTCGATGACATCCCTGCATGTTACACTCGGCGTCCGTGGCGAACAAGCGACGTATGATATCGACGGCGCCGGCCGCCCTGGATCCCCTCAGCCCGCGCTCGATCGTGCTGTCGGTGTTGCTCGGCTCACATCCGCCGACGATGCCGGTGCGCCGCATTCTCGAGTTCACCTCACTGTTCGATCTCGCCGACGGCGCCGTGCGCACTGCGCTGTCGAGAATGGTCGCCGCCGGCGAACTCGCCAACCACGACGGCGTCTACCGGCTCTCCGGGCGACTGATCGAACGCCAAGCCGAACAGGACGCAGGACGCCAGACCCCGCCGGCCGACTGGGACGGCACGTGGTGGACAGTGGCCGTGTTGTCGGAGCGCCGCCCGATGGCCGAGCGCCGGACCTTCCGATCACGAGCGATCGGATCCCGACTCGGCGAGGTCCGACCCGACCTGTGGCTCCGCCCCGCCAACATCGACGTCGCCACCGACCTCCCCGACGCGCTCGTCACCCGCGGCCTGCTGACAAATGTCGACGAGCAGCAACTGGTCGCCCAGCTGTGGGACCTCGACGGCCTCCGAGCCAGGTCCGACGCCCATGCAGCACGGCTCGACGTCGCAGGAGCACGACTCCTCGACACCGACGACCGAGCACTCGCCGACGCGTTCGTCGCGCTCGCCGGCGCACAGCAGTTCCTCCGCATCGAACCGCAACTCCCGCGCACCCTGACTCGGGAGGGCGGTGGCGAGGTCCGCGCCCGCTACGACGACGTCGTCACGCGGTTCCGAAACCGGCTGGCGACATTCTTCGACGCCCGCGACGGGGGCCGGATCAGTACAGCCGTGAGGTGAGCTGCCGCCGGTAGTCGGCCGTGCGAGGGTCGTCAGGACCCATCAACTCGAGCAGGTCGACGTACTTCTGACGCGCGTCGTCGTCGTCCTTCACCTGGCCGAGCAGCGCAGTCAGCTGCGAGTCGTAATCGTCCTGCGGCGCATCGCCGACCCGGGCGAGCGCGGCAACGTGACGGGTGCGATCCGACTCGGGGATCCGGCCGAGCAGCGCCAACGCTTCGTCGGTCTCGCCGTCGGCGATCAACAGCTCGGCGAGCGCCACGATGACGTCTTCGTTGGCGGGCTCCATCGACAACGCGATGCGCAAACTACCTTCGTCGCCGGCTTCGATCAGCTCCTTCACCGCTGTCTGTTCCTCGCTCGGCTGCAACGAGTCGACGAACCGCTGCACCTCGTGCTCGGGGTAGGCACCGACGAAACCGTCGACGACGGCGCCGCCCTTGAGTGCATACACGGCCGGGATCGACTGCGCCTTGAACGCCTGTGCGATGCCCGGGTTCTCGTCGACGTTCACCTTGGCGAGCACGACGTTGCCGTCGGTGGCGTCGATCACCTTCTCGATGATCGGGCCGAGCGTCTTGCACGGCCCGCACCACGGCGCCCACAGGTCGACGACGACGGCCACCTCCTGCGACTTGTCGATGACCTCGGTCTGGAACGTGGCGTCGGTGACGTCGATTGCTGCCATGCCACCACGCTACCGGCCCTCCATGATGGCGACCGGGAGCGACCGGGTCGCTACCCTCGGATCGCACATGACTGGAATCGTGAGGACATGAGCGACATACCGGGAATCGATGTCGCGCCCGTGACGTCGTGGCTGGAGGAGCACGTCGAGGGAGCTGTCGGCCCGTTCCGCTTCGAGGTGATCGCCGGCGGACATTCGAATCTCACGTTTCGGGTCACCGGAGCGGGCGGACCGCCCCTGGTGCTGCGTCGACCACCCCTCGGCCACGTGCTGGCAAGTGCTCACGACATGGGGCGCGAACACCGGATCCTCTCGGCCCTGCAGGGCACCGCTGTCCCCGTGCCTCCGGTCGAAGGCTTCTGCGACGACCTCGCCGTCAACGGCTCGCCGTTCTACGTGATGCGTTTCGTCGATGGCCACGTCGTGCGCGACCGCGAGACCGCCGAACGGGTGCTCACCGAAGCGGCGCGCGGCAACGCCAGTCGTTCGATCGTCGACACGATGGCAGCGATCCACGCCGTCGACATCGACGCCGTGGGGCTCCACGGGTTGGGACGTCACGAGGGCTACATCGAGCGTCAGCTCAAGCGCTGGTACGGCCAGTGGAACCAGGGCAAGACCCGCGAGCTGGCCGCGGTCGACCGCGTCCACGAGGGTCTCATGGCGCGGATCCCCGAGCAGGGCCCGGCCTCGATCGTCCACGGCGACTACCGCCTGGACAACTCGATGGTCGACGACGACGGCAACGTGATCGCCGTGCTCGACTGGGAGATCTGCACGCTCGGCGACCCGCTCGCCGACGTGGGGCTGCTGCAGGTGTACTGGAACGGCCCGAACGACGATGCCGGCGCGTGGAGCGGCACGTCGACGGCCGCACCCGGGTTCTGGGATCGCCGCGACCTCGCCGAGCGCTATGCCGAGGTGTCGGGTCGCGACATCTCGCAGCTCGACTTCTACGTGGCCTTCGCGTTCTGGAAGCTGGCGTGCATCATCGAAGGCGTCTACTCGCGGTATCTCGGAGGCGCACTCGGCGATCGGCCACCCGACGAGCTGGCCCCGTTCAAGCTCCAGGTCGAGCAGGCTGCCGCATCCGCTGAGCGTTATCTGGATGCACTCGCGTGATCGACCCGCAGGGCGCGTTCGAATGGCTCGTCGACGAGCCGATGCTGCACGAGCCCGTCCTGGTCGTGATGCTCACGGGGTGGATCGACGCCGCCGGTGCGGCGGCTGCCGCGGCGGATGCATTCTCGAAGGAGTGCGAGACCAGCCCGATCCTGCGATTCGACGACGACACCTTCATCGACTTCCGGGCACGACGGCCCACGATGGAGCTGCGCGACGGCATCAACACCGACCTGGTCTGGAACACGATCGAACTGCGCGCCGGGCGCTCCACATCGGGTCGTGACGTGTTGGTGCTCACCGGACCCGAGCCGGACATGGCCTGGCACCGGTTCGCACGGGCGATCAGCGACATCTCCGTCGAACTCGGCGTCACGCGGATGGTGGCATTCGGTGCCTACCCCTTCGCCGCCCCCCACACCCGTACGCCGCGGCTGTCGTGTTCGTCGCCGTCCACCGAGGTCCTCGCCAACGTCACGTTCGCTCGCAGCTCCGTCGACGTGCCGGCCGGCATGGCTGCCTCACTCGAACATGCCCTCCACGCGCAGCGCATCCCCACGCTCGGCATCTGGGTGCAGGTGCCGCACTACGTGGTCGCGATGCCCTACCCGGCAGCATCGGTCGCGCTGCTCGACGGGCTCACCGAGGTGACCGGCATCGAAGTGGCCGCCACCGAGCTGCGCGCCGGCGTCGTTGCGCAGCGCGAGCGCATCGACGCCAGCATCGACGGCAACGACGAGCACCTCGGCATGCTGCACCAACTCGAGGAGCTCTACGACGCCTCGATCGACGGTGACGTCGCCACCGGCCCGTCGATCGAGATGCGCTCCGGTGACGAACTCGCCGACGAGATCCAGGCTTTCCTCCGCGACCAGGACTGACCGTCGTTCCCCGAGCCCTGGTCTCCGGGAACCAGCACCCTCCGGGCGGAGCCGCCGAACGCCGCCCGACTACGGTCGCCGCGATGAAGGTCGACGGCAGCATCGGGACGGACCTGCGCTCGGTGGCGCGCAAGGCGCAGGAGGTCGAGGCGGCCGGGTACTCGGGCGCGTGGACGGCCGAGACGTCACACGACCCGTTCCTGCCGTTGCTGTTGGCAGCCGAACACACCGAGCAGCTGGAGATCGGCACCTCGATCGCCGTTGCCTTCGCCCGCAACCCGATGACGCTCGCCAACACCGCATGGGACCTGCAGGCCTACTCGCAGGGGCGCTTCATCCTCGGCCTCGGCAGCCAGATCAAGCCGCACATCACCAAGCGATTCTCGATGGAGTGGAGCCGTCCAGCCGCGCGGATGCGTGAGATGGTGCTCGCGATGCGGGCGATCTGGAACACGTGGCTGACCGGCGAGAAGCTCGACTTCCGCGGCGAGTTCTACACCCACACGCTCATGACGCCCTTCTTCACCCCGTCAGCGTCCGATCTCGACGGGTTCGGGCCGCCCAAGGTGTTCCTCGCCGGCGTCGGCGAACTGATGACCGAGGTGGCCGGTGAGGTGTGCGACGGCTTCCTCTGTCACGGCTTCACCACCGAGAAGTACCTCCGTGAGGTCACGATCCCGGCGCTCGAACGGGGCCGCGCGAAGGCAGGCAAGACGATGGACGGCTTCGAGATCGTCGGACCGTCATTCGTCGTCACCGGCAACGACGACGCCGAAGTCGAAGCTGCCGCCACCGGCACCCGCCAGCAGATCGCCTTCTACGGCTCGACCCCCGCGTACCGCAACGTGCTCGAGATCCACGGGTGGGGCGGTCTCCAAGACCAGTTGAACACGCTTTCCAAGCAGGGCGAATGGGAAGAGATGGGCACGCTCATCGACGACGAGATCCTCAACACCTTCGCGGTCGTCGGCGCACCGGAGGACATCGCCCCCGAGCTGTCGCAGCGCTATGGCGACGTCATCTCGCGCATCAGCTTCTACGCACCGTACGCGAGCGATCCCGATCGCTGGGACGCCGTGATGGCGGCCCTCCGAGCCGCCTGACGCCCCGCCCCGATGTCACCCGCAGCGGCGTCAGTGGGCGTGGCCGACGGCGCCGGCGCGTCGGCGCAGTCGGCCACCGGCGACGTAGGCCACGATGAAGAAGCAGGCCGCCGTGAGCACGATCGTCGGCCCGGACGCCACGTCGAGGTGATAGCTGGCGTTCATGCCGACGAATCCGCTCACGGCGCCGATCGCCCCGGCCAACGCCAACATCTTGGCGAAGCTGTCGGTGAGCATCCGCGCCACGACCGCCGGCACCACGAGGGTCGCGGCGATCAGCGTCACGCCCATCACGTTCATCGTGGCGAGGACCGTCGCCGACAACACCACCATCAACAGTGCATCGACCCATGCTGTGCGCACCCCGGTGGCCGCAGCGACCTCGGTGTCGAACGTGGTGAACAGCAGCGGGCGGTAGAAGAAGAACACGATCGCCGCGGTTGCCGCGGCGACGCCGACGATCAGCCAGACATCCGTCGTGGTCACGCCCAGCACGTTGCCGAACAGCAGCGCATCGGCATTCCGCCCGGGTGACCCGTACAGCTGCACCAGCGCGAGGCCGAGCGCGAACGACGCGGTGGTGACCACACCGATCGCAGCGTCGGATCCGATCGGACGTCGCCGGACGATCCCGCCGACCGCCAGGGCGGTCACGACGCCCCAGATCCCGGCACCGAGGAACAGGTTGACGCCCACCAGACCGGCGACGGCGTACCCACCGAAGATCGAGTGCGACAGACCGTGGCCGATGTAACTCATGTTGCGCAACACCACGTAACAGCCGACGACGCCGCACAGGGCACCCGCGATCGTGGCCACGTAGATCCCGTTGCGGAAGAACTCGAACTCGAACGGGCGCAGCAGCTCGTCCCAGGTCATGCCGACGCTCCCCCGCCGCCGAGGGATCGACGCAGCGGGGTCACGTTCGCGCCGAGTGGAGCGTCGACCACCACCCGCATGCCACCGTGCTCGAGCACCTCCATGGGGGAGCCATAGGTGCGTTCGAGCACCTCGGGCACGAGCACCTGGTCGGGACGCCCGGCGCCGATCACCGACCGGTTCAGACACACCACGGTCGGCAGATGGGCAGCGATGCCGTTGAGGTCGTGGGTGGTCAGCACGATCGTGAGCCCGTCGTCGTTCAACTCGTCGAGCAGGTGCAACACGTCGTGGCGCGTGCGCACGTCGAGGCCCGAGGTCGGCTCGTCGAGGAAGATCACCTGCGCATTGGTGAACAGCGCCCGCGCCAGGAAGACCCGCTGCTGTTGCCCACCGGACAGCTCGCGGATGTGGCGCCCACCGAGGCCGGCCATCCCGAGCCGATCGAGCACCTCGGCGATCTGGGCGCGCTCGGCCCGGGTGACCCACGGCATCCGCAGACCACGCGCCCGCGCCATGCCGACGCACTCGGCGACCGTCACGGGGAAGTTCCAGTCGATCGTCTCGACCTGCGGCACCAGCCCGACGGCGAGCCCCGGGGCCCGCCGAACGGTACCCGACACGGCTTCGACCGTGCCGAGCATCGCTTTCAGCAGGGTCGACTTGCCCGACCCGGACGGCCCCACGATGCCGACGAGGTCGCCGGGCTCGATGGTGAGGTCGACGTCGATCAGCACCGGCGGCCCCCCGCCGTAGTTGACGGTGAGGTCGTCGACGACGATCAGCCCACCGGCCAACTCCCGTGCATCGGTCATGAGTCCGCGATCATGTCGTCACTGCGGGTACTCGGCATCGTCGCTGGCGACATTGCGAACTTCGAAGTCGCGCAACGCAGCGGCGTCGCCACCGAGCGCTTCGGTCATCGTGATGAAGTTGAACTTCATCAGGCCGAGCCACGAATGGTCGGTGTCGCCGGGCGCGTCGGGGAGGTCGTCGTCGCGCAGGTCGTCGACGTAGATCGCACCGGTCTCCTCGGCGATCTGTTCGAGGATCGGCGACGGGAACACCTCGGACCCGAAGATCGCCGGCACCTGCTCGGCTTCGATCTGCTCGATCAGGCTCACCACGTCGGACGGGGTCGGGTCGCCGAAGTCGGCAGGTTGCACGGCACCGATGACGTTCCAGCCGTAGGTGTCGGCGAAGTACGCGTAGGCGTCGTGGTAGGTGACGAGCTTGCGCTGATCTTCGGGGATGGTGTCGAACGCCTCTCTGATCGCCACGTCGAATTCGTCGATGAGCGCGAGGAACTCCTCGTGGTTGGCAGTCATCTCGTCGGCGCACCCCGGCACGGCGGCGACCATCGTCTCGAGGACGATGTCGGCGTACACCTTCACGAGCGTGGGGTCGGTCCAGAGGTGCGGGTTGGGCTTGCCACCGTCCTCGGGGAAGGAGAAGTCGTACTTGTACTGCTCGGGCGTGATCGTCCGGTCGCCGAGTTCGATGATCTGCACCCCGTCGGCGACGTTCGCCTGTGCCAGCGCCTTGGTCGGTTCCTCGAGTTGCAGCCCGTTGATGAACACCACGTCGGCGATGGTCATCACCTCGGCCGCCGACGGCGGCGGTTCGAAGGTGTGCGAGTTGGTGCCTTCCGGCACGATGCCGATGATCTCGGCACAGTCGCCGATGACGTTGGCGGCGATCGAGGTGATCGGGGCCACCGTGGTGACCACCTGGAAGTCGGAAGCGGAGCCGGCAGCGCTACCGTCTGCGTCAGCGGTGTCGGAGTCGTCGCTGCCGCACGCGGCAAGCAGGAGCGTGAAGCCGGCAGCACCTGCGAGCGCGCGACGTAGTGAATGGGTCGATGACATGATTTCGGACTGTACCTGCGACCTGTTCGCAAGTACAGTCGGGCTCGAAATTGTCGCTGAACTGGGCCTTTCGAGCTCAGCAGGCATCGATTCATGACCGTGGTTAGCGTCGCGTCGATGGCCGCCGAACCCTGGACCACCGCAATGCTCGTCAGCGGACGGTTGGACGCAGCACGGGTGGACGAGCTCGAGCACCACGCAGAAGCAGGCGGCAGCGTGCTCCTCGCGATCGAGCCCGGCGACGACACCGCTGCCGCGTTCGCCGGTGTGTCGGTGGCGTCGGACCTCCCCGGCGGCGAGTGGTTCGTCACCCTCGCCGACCACCAGGCATGCGCCGGCGCCGCGAGCCGACTCGACGGCGAGGTGTCGATCACGTCGCCCCTGCGGACCCTGCAGCCGATCGACGGAGGCATCGACATCGCGGCCACCACCAGCGTGCACTTCGTCCATCATCCCACCATCGCCGTGCGTCGGCTCGGCGCCGGCCGGATCGTCACGACCGGCATCGCCGATCTCGACGCGCTCCGGCGCCACCCGACACTCGCCCGGTTCGTCGCTCGACTGCTGCGACCACCGACTCCGACGCGAACCACCGATCTCGGCGTCGGCGTGGTCGGGTACGGCCCCTTCGGCGCGATGGGCTACCTGCACGGCCTCGCCGCCACCGAGACGCCCGGCCTGGCGCTGGTGGCAGCCGCCGACTCGGTCGGCGAGCGACTCGTCGCCGCCCGCGATGACTTCCCCGCTCTCGTCGCCCACGACTCAGCCGATGCGCTCGCCGCCGACCCTGCGGTCGACATCGCCATCATCGCCACCCCGCCGGTGCTGCACGCAGAACTCGCCCTGCAGCTGCTGCGCGCCGGCAAGCACGTGGTGATCGAGAAACCGATGTGTCTGCGTCGAGACGACGCCGACGCCGTCATCGCCACCGCTGCTGAGCACGACCGTGTGGTCACCGTCCACCAGAGCCGTCGCTGGGACCGTGACTGGCTTGCTCTGCGACAGCTGATCGACCACGGCGAGATCGGCGACGTCTTCAACATCGAGACCTTCGTCGGTGGTTTCGAGCATCCGTGCCGCGCCTGGCACTCCGAAGAGTCGATCTCCGGTGGCGCGATCTACGACTGGGGCTCGCACCACGTCGACTGGATCCTGCAACTCTACGGATCACCGCCCTCCCGACTGCTCTGCAGCGCGCACACCAGGGTGTGGAACGACACGACCAACGCCGACCAACTGAGCCTCTGGATGCAGTGGGCCGACGGCCGCGAAGCCACATTCCGCCAGAGCGACGTGTGCGCCATCCGGCGCCCGAAGTTCCACGTCGAGGGAACGCAGGGCACCATCGAGGGTCACTACCGGACACTCGTCTCGGATCGAGTCGTTCCGGGTCGCGGCCACGTCTCGGAGATCTCCCATCACGCCGAGGCAGCCGTCGACCTCACCGTCGCCACCTACGACGGCACCTTCGGTGTGCGCGAATCGACCGTGGCGCCTGCGCCGAGTCCCGGGTGGGGGTTCCATCGCAACCTCGTCGACCATCTCGTGTTCGGCGAGCCACTGGCCGTTCGTCCCGAGGCGTCCCGTGACGTCGTCGCCGTGCTCGAAGCCGGCCACCGGTCGGGTGCGGGTGGCGGCGAACTCATCGAACTCGGGTGACCCGTTGAGCGCCAACGACGCCGTCGGGTTCGGTGTGATCGGTGCCCGGTCGATGGTGGCGACCCGTGCGGTGATGCCGGCAATCGATGCGGGCGACCGCACACGCCTCGTCGCGGTCTCGTCACTCGGTGGGCCCGTCCCGGAGCCGTGGGATCACCTCGCGGCAGGCAGCTACGACGACGTCCTGGCCCACCCCGGCGTCGACGCCGTCTACGTCCCGCTGCCGAACGGCATGCACCGCGAGTGGGTCGAGCGTGCTGCCGAGGCAGGCAAACACGTGCTGTGCGAGAAGCCGATCGCGCCGTCGGTCACCGACGCCGCTGCGATGGCCACCGCATGCGATCGTGCCGGCGTCGTGCTGGCCGAGGCGTGGGCGACACCGTTCGACGAGCGCTGGAGGACCGCGGTCGACGCCGTCCAGGAGGGCCTCGTGGGCTCGGTGCTCGACATCGACTCGTCGTTCACCTTCACGATCGGTCCGGACGGCGCCGACAACTATCGCTGGTCGGCCGAGCAGGGGGGCGGCGCACTCCTCGACGTCGGCATCTACTGCCTGGGGCCGATCGTCGAGATCTGGGGCTCCGCACCCGACCTCGTCGAGGCCACGGCGCTGTGGCACACCACCGGCGTCGACGCTCGCACCGAGGCGACGTTGTCGTGGGCCGACGGGCGCGAGGCACGCGTCCGGTGTTCGTTCGTCGACCCAGAGGAACAGCGCATCGAAATGGTCGGTGACCACGCATCGCTGATCATCGAGGGTGACGCACACACCGGGGGCGAGTCGGCCCGACAGTTCCTCGTCGCCGGAGCAGACAGCCGGTTGACCACGACCTCGGTGACCCCGTCGGACCCGTACCTCGCTATGGTCGAGGCATTCGCCCGGGCAGTCCGCGGTGATGCACCCTGGCCCCGAACCATGACGTCGACCCTCGACATGCTCTCTCTGATCGAGCAGATCGCGAGCGCGAGCCGGTGACCGACGGCGTGGCGGTGGCTGCCCCTCGTCACGAACGGCATGCGCTCGCATCGGGGGTCGACCTCCATGCGGTGCACTGGGACGTCTCCGGCGGCGTCGACGACCAGACCCCGTTCCTGCTGGTGCACGGCCTGGCGTCCAACGCTCGCCTGTGGGACGGTGTGGCCCGGCATCTCGCCCGCCGCGGCCACCCGGTCGTCGCCGTCGACCAACGCGGCCACGGACGGTCGTCGAAGCCCGATCACGGCTACGACATGGCCACGGTCGCCGACGACCTCCGCCTGCTGATCGAGGAACTCGGCTGGGAACGACCCGCCGTCGCCGGACAGTCGTGGGGCGGCAACGTGGTGCTGGAGTTGGCGTGGGCGCATCCCGGATCGGTGTCGATGATCGCCTGCGTCGACGGCGGCTTCATCGATCTGAGCGGTCGCTTTCCCGACTGGGCCGACGCCGAGGCGGCGCTTGCGCCGCCTCGACTCGCCGGCACGCCGCTGGCCGACATCACCCGCTGGGTCGAGACATCGGCCGCCGACTGGCCGGAGTCGGGCCGCCAGGGCACGCTCGCCAACTTCGAAGTACGCGACGACGGCACCATCGCGCCGTGGCTCACCCTCGACCGTCACCTCAGCGTGCTGCGCGGTCTGTGGGAACACCGACCGTCCAGCCGATACCCCGACCTCTCGGTGCCGACCCTGCTGATCGGCGCCGACACCGGTGACGTCGCTTGGAGCAACTCCAAGCACGAGGCGGTCGACCACGCACTGGCCTCGCTCCCACAGGGGCGGGCCGTCTGGTTCAGCCCGGCCCATCACGACGTGCACGCTCAACGCCCGGACGACGTCGGCGACCTCTTGCACCGAGCGGCGACCGACCAGCACTTCTTTGCCGATCCCACCTCGGAGACAATGCCATGACCACCCCCCGGATCCTGGCCATCATGGGCTCGGGAGAAACCGCGCCCACGATGAAGGGCCCCCATCGGACCATCTTCGAACGCCTCGGCGCCGACGTCGATGCCGTCCTGCTCGACACACCGTTCGGGTTCCAGGAGAACGCACCGATCCTGGCGGCGAAGGCGATCGAGTACTTCGACAACGCGGTCGGTCGCCCGGTTCGAGCAGCCGGCCTCACGCGCCTCGACTCCGACGACACCGTCGCGGTGGAACGAGGCGTTGCTGCGGTGCGCTCGGCCGACTGGGTGTTCGCCGGGCCGGGCAGCCCGACATATGCGCTCGACCAGTGGGCGGGCACCCCCATCCCCGACGCAATCCGAGACAAGCTCCGCTCGGGGGGCGCGGTGGTGTTCTCCTCGGCTGCGGCGCTGACGCTCGGTCGGGCGACGGTGCCCGTCTACGAGATCTACAAGGTCGGTGCCGAGCCGCGTTGGCTGGACGGGCTCGACGTCCTGGCCGAGGTCGGCCTCGACGTCGCGGTGATACCCCACTACGACAATGCCGAGGGCGGCAACCACGACACCCGGTTCTGTTACCTCGGCGAGCGGCGTCTGGCGTTGCTCGAGCCGTCGCTGCCCGACGGTTGTTTCGTGTTGGGCGTCGACGAGCACACCGGCGTGGTGATGGATCTCGATGCCGACAGCGCCGAGATCGTCGGCAAGGGCGCGGTCACGCTGCGCCGCAACGGCGAGTCCGTACGCATCGACGCCGGGCAGACCGTTCCCCTCGACGATCTCCGCGCCGGCCCCGATGGTGCCCGCAAGGCCTCTGGCGGCCACACGACGCCGTCGGACCTCGGTCTGGACCACCCTGGCTCCGGCGCGCAGGCGCCCGGGTCGGGCCTCGGTCCGACACCAGGCCGAGTCGCCCGCGGCGAACAACGAGGAGCAGCCGGGCCCTCCACCCCCGATTCGCTCGCCGCCGCCGCGCAACTCCACGAGGCCGCGTTCAGCCAGGCGCTGGCCGCCCGCGACGCCGATGCGGCGGTCGCCGCGATCCTCGAACTCGAATCGGCGATCGTCGAATGGTCCCGCGACACCCTGCAGTCCGACGACGTCGATCGGGCCCGCGCCGCATTGCGTTCGATGATCGTTCGACTCGGCGCTGCCGCCACCAACGGTGTCAGAGACGTCCGCGAGGTGCTCGGCCCGGTGGTCGACGCCGCACTCGCTGCCCGGGTCGTGGCGCGATCGGAGCGCGCGTTCGCTGTGTCCGATGCGATCCGCGACGAGCTCGCCCGGGCCGGTATCGAAGTTCGCGACACCCCTGATGGGGCAGAGTGGTTGGTGGCAGATGAGTGACATCATGACACCGCCCGACATCGCGATTCGCCTGAGTGATGTCTCCAAGTACTTCGACGGCGCGTCCGGGGCCGCCGTCGACGACCTCTCGCTCGAGATCGAACGCGGGTCGATCATGGCCCTGCTCGGTCCGTCGGGCTGCGGCAAGACCACCACGCTGCGGATGATCAACCGCCTGATCGAGCCGTCGTCGGGAACGATCGAGATCGAAGGCGTCGACGTGATGGGTCAGTCGGCGCAGGAACTCCGACGCGGCATCGGCTACGTCATCCAGCAGGTCGGGCTGTTCCCGCACCGCTCGATCGCCAGCAACATCGCCACGGTCCCGACGATGCTCGGCTGGGAGAAGCCGCGCATCGCAGCGCGCGTCGAGGAGCTGACCACGCTCGTCGGGCTCGACCACGAACTGCTCGACCGGTACCCCGACGAGCTGTCCGGCGGCCAGCAGCAACGTGTGGGCGTGGCGCGGGCACTCGCAGCAGACCCACCGGTGTTACTGATGGACGAGCCGTTCGGTGCAGTCGACCCGATCGTGCGAGGGCGGCTGCAGGACGAGTTGCTCGACCTGCAGACCAAGGTCAGCAAGACCATCGTGCTGGTCACCCACGACGTCGACGAGGCGTTGCGTGTCGCCGACCGCATCGCCCTGATGAACGTCGGCGGCGTCATCGAGCAGCTCGCCACGCCCGACGAGTTGATGCGAGCCCCGGCGAACGACTTCGTGCGCAGCTTCGTCGGCGAGGACCGGGGCCTGCGGCGACTCGCCCTCAACATGGTGTCCGCGCTCCGTTTCCACCAGGGACCGGTGGTCGAGCACACCGCCTCTCACGACGACGCCGAGCGCGCCTGGACAGCCGAGGGCACCGAGTGGCTCGGCATCACGGTCGACGGCCGTTTCGCCGGATGGACGAGAGTCGCCGACGTGCGCGCTGCCCGCGCCAGCGGCGCCGCACTCTCCGAGGTCGAGCGGTTCGACCCGATCGCCCAGATCGAACCGACCAGCACGCTGCGCGCCGCAATGGAGTTGATCATGTCGTCGAACTCGTCGGCTGCAGTGATCAACGACGCCGGCCGCTTCGGCGGCGTGGTCACCCTCGAAGACATCCGGCGAGCACTCTCGAGCACCGAGATCGAGGCCGCAGACGGCACGGTATGACCTCCAGTCCGCTCCAGTCATCCGTGGTCGCACAGGCGACGAATCCCATCATCCGGTGGGAGTGGGTGGTCGAGGAATGGGACCAGATCTGGACTGCCATCGTCGAGCACATCACCTTGACGGTGCTGGCGATGGCGCTCGGGCTCGCCGTGTCGTCGGTGTTGGCCGCGATCGCGTTGCGCCACCGGTGGATGATGACGCCGATCACGGCGTCGATGAGCCTGATCTACACGCTGCCGAGCGTGGCACTGTTCGCATTGCTCGCGCCGGTGTTCGGCAACCTGTCGCGCTGGACCGCCGTGCTGCCCCTGGCCGGCTACACGTTGCTGATCCTGGTGACCAACATCGTCGCCGGCTTCCAGGCAGTGCCCCCGTCGGTGCGTGATGCTGCCGACGGCATGGGAATGAGTCCGACCCGACGCGTGTGGACCGTCGATCTGCCGTTGGCGGTGCCGTACATCGTCACGGGAATCCGGATCGCGACGGTGTCGACGGTCGGGTTGGTCACCGTGGCGGCGATCATCGGGCAGGGCGGCCTCGGACGGTTGATCTTCAGCGGCCTCCGCCGAGCGTTCTGGACACCGATGACCGTCGGCGCGTCGCTGTCGATCGTCCTCGCCCTGGTCATCGATGCCGTGATCCTCGTGATCGGGCTCTGGCTGGCGCCATGGCAGCGGCGGCGCAAGGCGGCCTCTCCGTGATCGCTGCTTCGATCCCGTCCGAGCGCCCGGCACAGACGGCCGTGCGACGCGACATCGGCTTCTTCGAGTGGTTCTTCGACGCCGACACCTGGACCGGCGACACGGGCATCCTCACCTCGCTGCAGGACACCGTGATCCTGTGCGCCGTGGTCACCGTTGTCGCCGTGGCCGTCTCCGTTCCGGTCGCCTCGATCCTCGCCCACATGCGGCGCGCCGAGGTGTCGAGCACGTGGCTGGTCAGCATCAGCCGGGCAGTGCCGACCTTTGCGATTGCCGCGCTGTTGGTGCCGTGGTCACTCGAGAACGGGTGGGGCTTCGAGCCGTGGCCGATCTTCATCGCACTGCTGCTGTTGGCTCTCGTCCCGATCTACCTCAACACCTACACGGCGATCCGCCAGCTGCCCCCCGGTCCCGTCGATGCCGCCCGCGCCCTCGGCTACAGCGAGCGTTCGATCCTCGCCAGGGTGGAGTTGGCGCTGGCCTCGTCACTGATCTTCGCAGGCATCCGCGTCGCCGCGATCCAGGTGGTGGCGACCGAGCCGATCCGGGCATTCCTCGGCGGCGACG
>CAZJUC010000016.1:22431-27066 GCA_964549065.1 uncultured Ilumatobacteraceae bacterium | reverse complement strand
GCCCCGTACCATCTCGGCGACATGGCCGCCGACGCATCCGGTCTCCTCGATGCCCTCCAGATCGGCCCGGCGCACGTCGTCGGGGTGTCGATGGGCGGGATGATCGCGCAGATGATGGCCATCGAGCACCCCCACAACGTGCGCTCGCTCACCTCGATCATGTCGAACACCGGTGATGGTCGACACGGCGTGATCTCTCCGTCGCTGCTTCCCAAACTCGTTCGGCTCACCGGCCCGGTCACCCGCGAAGGTGCCGTCGAACGCTCCGTCGAGGTCAACGGCATCATCTCCGGCCCGCACTACGACCCCGACGAGCGCCGTGCGCTGGCCGAACGCAACGTCGAGCGCAGCTTCCGTCCCGACGGAGTCGCCCGACAGACAGCGGCGATCATGGCCAGCCCCGACCGCACCGAAGCCCTGGCACGGGTCGCGGTGCCGACGCTGGTGGTGCACGGTCTGCTCGACCGGTTGGTCAAACCCAGCGGTGGCATCGCGACGTCGCGGGCCGTGCCGGGATCACGCCTGGTGAACTATCCCGACATGGCCCACGACCTGCCGCGTCCCCGTTGGGACGAACTCGTCCGCGAGATCCGGCGCAACGCCGACCGAGTTGCCGAGACGAAGGCCGTCGACACGGACGTTCCCGGAGCGCATGCCGCCGGCACGGCCGTCGTGGCCGACTGACGTCACTCGACGAGGACGTGGCCGACCGGGCTGGCGCGGCGGACGTGGCCCAGCACGGGGCTCGCCGTCACCGTGGCTCGTGCCCCCTGCGGCACGGCGTGGCGCTCCCCGGTCTTCCACGCCACGATCGTGTCGGAGCTGCCGTCGTCGACGGCGAGATACAGCCGGTAGCGGTCACGGTCGATGACCCGCCGTAGACGATTCGGCATCGGTGACACCTCGGCGGGACGGCGGGTGCGGATCACCGCACCGGTTCGTTCGACCGAGGTGAAGCCGTCGTAGGCGCCGGCCAGCGCCATCCAGAGCCCGACCAGGATGGGGACGAACGCGAGGAACGTCACACCGGTGGCGACATCGGCGATCAACCAGTCCTGCGCCGGGAACTGTTCGTAGGCCCAGTCGAACCCCTCGCCGCGAGCGACGTCGCTCGCCCACGACTGCAATCGCAGCCCGACGAAGCAGGTGATCAGGCCGGCGCCGATCGCCACGAACGGCGCCATCCCGTAGGCGATACGAGTCGGGTACTTCACCCGAACCAGGCGGGCTCGGCCACCCACGCTGCTCCACGCCCGGTGGTGGTCCTCGCGCGCCAGCGGCAGTTCGATCGCAGCGCCCTGGGCGAGGCACATGGCGGTGGCGTAGGCCAAGCGACGGTCGCCGGTCTCGACGGCGCTCGGCGCGAGGTCGCCGAAGCCGGTCGCAGCCAACCGCTCGCGTACCGCCAACCAACGTCGGGTGGCAGCGAGGCCGACGTCGGTGTGGGTGAACGACGGCTGCAACCCCAGCCGGGCGACCCGAACCACGCCGATGACCAGCACCACCGCCAACGCCCAGCCGGCGATCCGCACCGCGACCGAGTCGATGACGGCGACGTCGGAGTCGCCCGTGGCCCGAGCGAGCAGCCAGCACAGCGCCGCCCCGAGCCAGAGCGCCGCCGGGACGAGTAGGTCACGTGGTGTCCATCGGCGACGCACGAGCCCGGCCTGGACGGCGTCGTCGACGACGAGCCCGCTGAATCGACGCCACCAGCTGCCGCGTATGTCGATGGCGAGGTAACGCGCGGGGACGGCGCGATCGGTCGTGAACCGGGCCATCACGTGCTGCAGGACCAGCCGCTCGTGGGGGCGCAGAGAGTCGCCCTGGTATGCGGTCGCTGCCGGGCGGACCCGGGCGAGTTCCTCGAGTTCGTCCTCGGGTGGGAGGATTCGCAACCAGCCGCGGGCGGCCAGGTCGATCATCGTGGCCCGGAAACCGGCGGCGGTCACGGTGGCGTCGTTGGCGAGCAGGTTGACGACGGCGGGCGTGTCGGAGCGCAGGGCACCGGCGACCTTGTCGGGCTCCGGCCGCGGCGGCAACAGGCGGTTGCTCACACGGAGAAACATGATCCAGCCCGCGGCCGCGAAGAGCGTGCCCAGCAGCAACCAGGCGACGGTGAACGATGGCGCGAGGAACCCCGCTCCCACCACGGCGAACATCATGGCGCCATCATGCCATCAGCTCGGGGTCTCGAAGGGGTCGCCACCTTCGGAGCCCGTTGCGCCGCCGCCGTTCTCGCGCCGCACCCAGATCGTGCGTTGCGGGAACGGGATCTCGATACCTGCGTCGTCGAGCGCAGCCTTGAACGCCTCGCGCAGTGCCCGCTGCAGCCCCCATTGAGCGCCGGGCTCGGTCTTCACGGTCATTCTGATCGTGATGCCGTCGGCACCGAGCGCCTCGACGCCGAGCAGCTGCGGTGGGTCGATGACGACATCACTCCACTCGTCGGTCCCGACGAGGTCGGTGGCGCTGTCGAGGATCACCTGGCGGGCAGCTGCCACGTCGCAGTCGTAGGCGACGTCGACGTCGACGAGCGCCACCGACCACAGCTGCGACTTGTTGCCCACCCGGTTCACCTCGCCGTTGGGAACGTGCCACACGGTTCCGTCGAGGCCCCGCAGCACGGTCGTACGCAGCGAGATCTTCTCGACGACCCCCGACGCTTCGTCGAGGTCGACGATGTCACCGACCCCGTACTGGTCCTCGATCAGCATGAACAACCCGGCGATGCAGTCCTCCACCAGGCTCTGGGCTCCGAAACCGAGTGCCACACCGGCGATCCCGGCACCGGCGATCAGCGGTCCGAGGTTCACGCCCACTTCGCCGAGCGCCATGATGATCGCGATCGACCAGATGATCACCGTTGCCGTACTCCCGATCACCAGCGAGATCGACTGCAGCCGAGCATGACGGCGGGGATCGGCCTCGGCGATGCCGATCGGCTCGGCGACGAACGTCGTGGCCCGGTCACCTAGTCTCTGCAGCTGGCGGGCGGCCAACGCCTTGTCGGGGGCGACGATGCGGGCGACCAACCTGGCAAAGTAGCGTCGGGCGATCTGCGAGAGGACCCAGGCGACGAACAAGATGATGACCACCGCGAACAACCAGTCGGCGGTCTCGGCCAGGAAGCGGTTGCCGTCGGTGAGGTCGAACACGGTGTCGCAGATCCAGCTCGGTTCGGTCCCGCACGCGACTTCCAGATCAGCGTCCATGCGATCGACGGTACCCAAGGCCGAGCGATCCACACGGGATACTGCACGGCGGCAGCGAGCAGCACGCAAGCGTGAACGAGACTTGAGGGAACGTTGATCCGGCCTTGAGGCAGCCAGCGGATAGCGTCGTCGGGATGTCCAGTGATCCGATCCGTCTCGCCGTCGTCGGGACGGGCTACGTCGGCCTGACCACCGGGGCGTGTTTCGCCCACGTCGGTCACCATGTCGTGTGCGGCGACATCGACGAGCGCAAGGTGGCGCTCTTGAACGACGGGCACATCCCGATCGTCGAGGAGGGACTCGAAGCCATCGTCAACGAGTCGCGAGCCGCCGGTCGACTCGAGTTCGTGCTCGGCGCCGAGACGGCGGCCGCCGATGCCGACATCGTGTTCCTGTGCGTACCGACGCCCCAGGGCGAAGACGGCAGCGCCGATCTCACCTACATCCAGCAGGCCGCCGCGCAGATCGCACCGGTGCTCAAGCCCGGGGCGGTCGTGGTCAACAAGTCGACGGTTCCGGTCGGTTCGACCATCGCGGTCGAGCGGGTCCTCCAACGCAGCGACGTGTTCGTGGTGTCGAACCCTGAGTTCCTCCGCGAGGGCACGGCCGTGCACGACTTCCTCCACCCCGACCGGGTGGTGATCGGCAGCGCCGACCGCGCCGCCGCCGAACGGGTTGCGGAGCTGTACGCCACCGTCGACACGCCCATCTTGATCACCGATCCGGCCTCGGCCGAGACCATCAAGTACGCGGCCAACGGGTTCCTGGCGATGAAGATCAGCTTCGTCAACGCCGTGGCCGCGATGTGCGAAGCCGTGGGCGCCGACGTCGCCGCGGTCGTCGACGGCATCGGATCCGACCAGCGCATCGGTGGCCAGTTCCTCCGGCCGGGTCCCGGCTGGGGTGGCAGTTGCTTCCCGAAGGACTCGCGAGCGCTCGTGAAGATCGCCGAGGACCACGGCTACAACTTCACGATGATGCGCGGCGTCATCGACGTCAACGACGAACAACTCGAACGCATGGTGGCCAAGGTGCACGCCGCAGCCGGGCGCGTCGACAGCGACCTCAGCGGTCTCACCGTCGGCGCACTGGGGCTCACGTTCAAAGCCGGCACCGACGATCTGCGCGAGTCGCCGGCGCTGGCGATCATCGCCGAGCTGCGCCGCCGAGGCGCCACGGTACGTGCCTACGACCCCACCACGGTGGGCGAACTCACGCCGCACCAGTCGATCGTGCTCGACGGCATCGAACTGGTCGGCGATGCGCTCGGCGTCGCGGACGGTGCCGATGTGGTCGTGGTGTTCACCGAATGGCCGGAGTTCGCGAAGATCGATCTACCCCGGTTCGCCGCCCGGCTCGGCCGACCGGTCACGATCGTCGACACCCGCAACCTGCTCGACCCGGCCCTGGTGCGCGAAGCGGG
>CAZJUC010000016.1:0-22331 GCA_964549065.1 uncultured Ilumatobacteraceae bacterium | reverse complement strand
TCGGAGTCGAGCAGGGCGAGGAACCCGCGGATCTCGTCGTCGACGTAGGTGAACGACCGGCTCTGCGAGCCGTCGCCGAAGACCGTGATCGGCTCGCCGCGCAGCGCCTGTACGAGGAAGTTCGACACCGCACGGCCGTCGTCGGGGCGCATGTACGGGCCGTAGGTGTTGAAGATGCGCACGATGCGGACGTCGACCGCGTGGTGGCGGTGGTAGGCCATCGTCATCGCCTCGGCGTACCGTTTGGCCTCGTCGTAGACGCCGCGCGGGCCGATCGGGTTGACGTTGCCCCAGTACTCCTCGGGCTGCGGATGCACCAGGGGATCGCCGTAGACCTCCGACGTGGAGGCCAGGAAGAATTTGGCGCCCTTGGCAAGCGCGAGTCCCAACGTGTTGTGGGTGCCCAGCGCCCCGACCTTGAGGATCTGGATCGGGATCCGCTCGAAGTCGGCAGGACTGGCCGGGCTGGCGAGGTGCATCACGACGTCGACCGGGCCGGGAACCCAGACGTAGTTGCTCACGTCGTGTTCGACGAACGTGAACCCGGCACCGAACAGCTCCTCGATGTTGTCGACCGAGCCGGTGACCAGGTTGTCGAGTGCGACCACCTGATCGCCCCGCTCGAGCAGGGCCCGACACAGATGTGACCCGAGGAATCCCGCTCCACCGGTGACCACCACTCGCGCCATGTGCTCAGCGTACGCCCGGCGTGGATGAGATCGGTTGCTGCCGCGGGTTCCCGCCGGTCTCGTTGTGCTCGCTGCGTGTGCGCTGCTCGGGCCGGCGGTGCGTGCGACGATGATCGACGTCGAGCAGCGTCAGCCAGGCGCTCGACACGAACAGCCAGATCGCCATCACGTTGACGCCGGCGCCGAGGCCTTCGGTGGTGATGCTGTTGACGAGCAGGGCGACGAACACGCCGATCAGGATCAACTGATCGGAGCGGGCCGTGCCGGTCGCGCCGGGCAGCAGGACGGGCGAGCGGCGTTCGATTCGTCGCAGCCGACCGAGGAGCACGAGCGACGACACCACGAGCAGGACCCACCAGATCAGGCCCGCCAGGCCCACGTCGATCATCACGTTGATCACCGAGTTGTGCGCCCCACCGAGTCCGGTCTCGTCGAAGAAGACACCCTTCGCCGAGTTGAACCCGAGGCCGAAGAACGGCCGCTCGAGGAACGACTCCCACGCCAGTGCCCAGATCTCGGTGCGACGGTTGAAGGTCCCGATCTGGTCGACGGTCTCGCCGCGGGTGAGGAACTCGAGGATCTGGCGACCGAACGCCAGCGAGAACGCCCCGCCGGCGATCAGGCTGCTCAGCACCAGCTCGGGTCGCGCTCTGCGTCCCGACGACAGCCACGCCATGACGGCGAGCGCCACGAGGGCCCCGCCGATCGAACCGCGGGTGCGCGTGAGCAGCAGGAAGACCACGTGGAGGACGAGCAGGCCGCCGTAGATCCAGCGGGGCCACGGCAACGGGCGTCGGCCGGCGGCGAGCCAGAGCCCGAACAGGATCGGCACCGACACGGCGAGCATCGATCCGGCAGTGACACTGTGGACCGACAACCAGGTGAAGCGGCCCTCCTGCGGTCCGGTGGTGGGGGCGACGTACGCGAGCCCGGCCACGATCGACAACGAGATCAACGCCACCCACCCGTGCAGCAGCCTGTTGATCGTGCCGAAGGTGCCCTGGCTCGAGATCAGCTGGATCACCGTGCCGATGATGATCAGCTCCACCGCCCGTGCGAGCGCCAACATCGGGAACGCCGAGTACAGCGCACTGGCGGCGGTGGTGAGAATGTAGCCCCACATCAGCATCATCAGCGGCTCGATCTGCGGCTTGGACGGCACCAGTCGCCACAACGACCAGGTGCCGACCAGGGCGAGGGCGAGCAGTTCGAGGGCGATCATGAGGTCGATCGAGCCGGCAAGGGCGTCGTCGATGCTGCGCCGGCGGAACTTGAACTCGATCGCCACGATCACGACGAGCGGCGCGATCCAGAGCAGCTCGCGGCCCCAGTCGACGGTGCGCGAACCCGGCGCAGCCGTCCGTCCCGACGTACGTGTCCGAGGGCCGGGCCGTCGTGTCCACGGTGGTGCGAGGGCCGCAGGCGCCGCTGGCGGTGGTGGCGGCACGGCGCGACGGGCGGTGTCGTTCAGCGCAGCCCCGGCAGTGGTGGAGGTGCCAGTGCTCGGCGCCGGAGCCCATCGCCAGTGCTCGGTCTCGTCGAGCTGCGACCTCGCTTCGCGGCGGGGTGTTTCGACGTCGGGCGGGCAGGCGACATCTGCGTGCGCGACGGGTGTGGCGTCTGCCGGCTCGTCCGTCACCTCCGCTGGGTCGACGTCGACGCCGTCTCGGCGCAGTGAGCGCGCGAGCAGGCCGGCGCCGACGAGGGCCCCGATGGCCAAGCCGATCGGAACGGCATCGACCCAGCCGACCAGCGCGAGCAGGCCGGCGAGCGTGACGCCGATCGCGGCGTCGATCGAGCGGAGTCGGAACGTTCGCCGTGACTGGCCGGCGGCCACCGTGGCGGCGCCGACCGGGAGACCGATGCCGAACGCGATCGAGAACAGCACCCAGGAGGCGACGGCCAGGGTCGTGACGACCGACTCGTCATCGGTGAGCAGGTCGGCGAGCGGCGCGCGCAACAGCAGTGCGACGAGCCCGTAGGAGACGCAGATCGCGGCGATCATCGACATGGCGCGGCCGACCGAGGGACGCAACCGGACCCGGTTGCGGAGCTGGTCGGCGTAGGTGGGCAGGAAGTACATGCCGGCACCGTTGACGACGGTGAGCGCCGGCGCGACCAGCAGCCGCGCGGCTTCGAGCTGCCCGACGGCCTCGAGCGAGACTGCGGTGGCCACGATCGCCCGCACCAGCGCCAGGCTCCCTGGGCGCAGTCCGACCTGGATCGACCGCCAGCTCGCGAACGACGCCAGCTCGCGCATCCGCGACGGCGCTGTCGGCCCACGAACGACTTCGATGCGAGGGAGCTGGATCATGGCGAGGCCGACGGCCACGATCGAGCCCGCCAGCAGCGAGATCACAAAGGTGGTGATCGTGAGGGTGGCGCCGCTGGCCAGCACGGCCGCGAGGAGCCCGAACGCACCGACAGCGAAGGCGCTGTCGTTCACGACGAGCTTCCAGAACTCGCGGCGGGCGATCAGGAGCCGTCGCATCGTCTCCTCCAGCGCCCAGCCCACCGAAGCGAGCCCGAAGAGGATCGCGGTGGCGGCATCGACGCCGTCGACGAGGAGGGCCAGCGCCCACGTGACGATGAAGATCACCGCGACGGCGATCACCTGCGACCGGATCAAGGCTCGTCGAATGCCGGGCTCGAAACGGTCGAGGACGGTGAGCGAGTCACCGATCCAGCCCGTCTGCACCGAGTTGACGGTGATCAACACGCCGAACAGCAGGCTGAACGTGCCGAGTCCGGCGGCTCCCAACTCGCGCAGGACCACGAGCGCGATCAGCAGGCTGGTGCCCGCCACGATCATCTGCGACACGACGGCACCGAGCGGTCGTCGGCTCATGCTCAACCGCCGTGTTCGTGTGAACGGTGGTCGTAGACCACGCCGATCAGGTCGGTTCGCAGGACATCGAGCCGCTGGCGAACGATGTCGAGATCGCGGGCGTCGGTGCCCCGCTCGACGATCAGCATCACACCGTCGGACTCGCCGGCGAGCGCAGAACCGTCGGCGACCTCGAGCAGGGGTGGCACATCGAGCAGGACCAGTTGGTACCGCTCGCGCAGCGTGTGCAGGGTGGCGCGCGCGGCCTGGGATCGGAACAGGCCGGCAGGGTCGTCGACCGAGCGGCCGCCGGTCAGGAGGTCGAGAGTGGCGGCGCCGCCGACGCCCACCGAACGACGGACGTCGTCGACGGAGACGAGTCCGGCGAGGAGTTCGGTGAGTCCTCCGATCGCTTGCTCGAATCCGAACAGTCGGCTGAGGCGACGGTCGCGCAGGTTGGCGTCGATCACGAGGACGCGCCGACCTTCCCGGGCAGCGGCGACCGCCAGACGCGCCACGGTCTCGGCAGCACCGCTGCTCGGCACGACGGTGGCGGTCAGCACCACACCACCCGCCGGGTGCACCGCGCCGAGGCTCGTCGCCAGGAGCTGATAGGCCGCACCGGGCGGGTCGACCGGTGCGAAGAGTTGCGATGGCGCTTCGGTGATCTCGCCGAGCAGCGGCGTGTCGAGGCTGCCGGTTGCGTCGGAGCTGGTGGTGATCACCGGTCGGCGTCCGGCGCGGAACCAGGCGATGATCGCCACGCCGAACGCAGCGAACAGCGTCCCGGCGATGGTGTACTGCAGCGCCGGCAGGATGCGGGCGTCCGTCTGCACCTCGGCGGGTTCGACGAACTCGACGCCGTTGCCGAGCAGCGCTGCTTCCGAGCGCACCTCGGCGATCTGCAGGTCGATCTCGTCGATCGTGCCCTGGCCGCCCCCTTCGCCGGCGAGGCGATCGCGTTCGATCAGGAACGCCTCGATGGTGGCGTCGGCTCGCCGGGTGATGTCCTGTTCGGTCAGCAGGAGGTAGGCCCCGACCACCTGGTCGCACACCAGCAGCGCTCGTGCTTCGCTGTCGGTGGTGCAGTCGATGCGCACGTCGGCGCTCGACGTGGTGCCGGTCTCGACGATGTCGTCGACCGACTCGGTCGTCTCTGCGACCGGCATCTCGCTCTCGAAGACGTCCGGGTCGGCGGAGAGCTGCTCGCGCAGGGCGTCGATCGACTCCACGACGGCCTGGTGCACGGCCGCCGAGTCGGCGAACTCCGCCCGCTGGCGGGCGTACCGGGCGAGGTCGGTCGGCGCGCTGGATCCGTCGCGGAACACCGGGGTGCCGCGCGGGTCGGTGAGGTAGAGGGTGCTGGTGGCGGTGGTGGTGCCACTCGTGGCCAGGACGAACAGCCCGGCGAGCAAGCCGACCACGATCGTCGCCGGCACGGTCCACACGCGGTAGCGCCAGAACGCCTCGACCGGGCCGATCGAGCTCGTTTCCGGCATCGCCGAACTCATCACGCCTCGACCATCTCGACAGGATGCGCGCTGGGGAGTTCCAGGTGCGGTTCCATCACCGGTGTTTCGGTCCGAATCGGCCCCAGCTTGAGCGTTCGTTGACGTTACCGGCACGATGTTCACGCACCGCTCACGAGAAACCACACTCCGTGTGGTATTCGCCCAAGTCTTGACCACTTTTCGTGGCGGTCGAAGGGGCGGACAACGTACTGTCGTGGGTGGCGAGCGGCCCGAGATCAACCGACGGCGAGAGACAACGGAATGTGGCGGAATCACGAACTCGACGCGGTCGGACCTGACGGTCTCCGGTCGTCACCAGGGGTCGGGCGGCGGGCCCGATCCCTGGTGGCCCTTCTCGCGCTGTCGTCGCTGGCGGCCGGCGCAGCCGTCGTCGGCGCCACCGAGGCAACAGCGCAGGACCCCGACGGCACGGTCGACGCACCAGTCGACGGGCCCGTCGGCCCGCTGACCGTGCGGGCACCGTTGAGCGGAACCACCTCGGCCGATGCCGCCGCGTCGTGCTGGGAGATCAAGCAGGCGCACCCTGCCAGCGCCGACGGCGTCTACTGGCTCCGCAACACGCAACTCCCGCGTCCCGGGCAGTTCTACTGTGACATGACCACCGATGGCGGTGGTTGGGTCCTGATCGGCCGCGGCCGCGATGGCTGGACGTTCCAGGACTACGGTCAGTCGACCCCGCAGCGCCTCGTCGAGACCGTCACCGGCCCCGAGGCGTTCTCGCCCGTGGCCCTGTCGTCGGAGACGATCGACGGTCTGCTCGGCGGCGGTGCCGTGAGGGACCTCGCGGACGGCTTGCGGATTCGTCGTGCCAAGAACTCCGACGGCACCGACTGGCAGGACCTGCGCTGGCAGTTCCTCGACCTCGGCGAGTGGTCGTGGGCGCTCGACGGGGGCCATCGCCTCGAGTCGTTCGCGATCGACGGCGTCGTCGGCAGCGGATCGAACACCAAGGACTCGAACGTCACGATGTGGGGCGAGACCGGCTCGGGCAACCGTGGCGCCACCGACTACGACGGCTGGTTCACCTTCCCGTGGAGCGGCCACGGCCGTCAGGCCGGATTCTCCTACCGCGGCTCGATCGAGGGTGAGCGCAACGACAGCTCCTACCTGTGGGAGTTCAACAACGAGAACAGTGCATTGCCGTTCACCCAGCTGTTCGTCCGCCCCACACTGACGACGGCTGCGACCGAGCCGATCGGCGACGAGGGGCTCGCAGCCGAAACACTGCCACCGTTGCTCGACGACCGTCCCGAGGAGATCGCCGGCGGCGTCATGGGCCTCAACAGCCTCGGCGACTCCGAGCGGTCGCTACGCGCTCCGGTGCTCGACATCGTCAGCCTCGGCGACCGCGTCTTCGTCGGTGGCAAGTTCTCCGAGGTGCGCGACACCTCGACCGGACAGCTCGTCGACCATTCGTACCTCGCTGCCTTCGATCGCCTGACCGGCGCCTGGATCCCGTCGTTCGATCCCGAACTCGACGGCACGGTCTGGGATCTCGAGATCGCCGACGGGCGCCTGATCGTCGCCGGCCAGTTCACCAACGTCAACGGTGTCGCCGGGACACAGGGGCTCGCCGCCCTCGACCCCACCACTGCGGCAGTCGATCCCATCTGGCGGGCGTCGCTCGCCGTGCGCGGTACGACATCGCGGCCGATTGCCTTCGCAATCGACCGGGAGGGTGACTCGGTCTACGTCGGTGGCAACTTCACCAGCATCGACGGTCCGACTCGGTCGCTCGGCATGGGCCGCATGGCGAAGGTGTCCGTGGCGAACGGTGACCCCGACCGAGCGTTCCGCCCCGACGTGGACGGTGTGCCCTTCGACATCGACGCCGCAGGTGAGACGGTGCAGGTGGTGGGTCGGTTCAACGGTGTCGACGGCGAGCCACGTCGCAGCATCGCCACGCTCGACGCCACCACGGGACAGCTGGTCCCCGGGCTCGCCGAGCCGGTGTGGACGACGAGCAACAACAGCCGGCGCTACCAGTTCGCGGTGCTCGACCTCGGCGACGAGGTGTGGAACGGCGGCTCGGAACACGACACCCAGGTGTACCGCGCCAGCGACTACCAGTACGTGGACGGGTCCGTGACCGCCGATCAGGGGGGCGACACCCAGGTGATCGAGCTGAGCGGCGACAAGGTGATGCAAGGCAGCCACGGCAACGCCTGGATCTACAGCGGCGCCACCACCTGGCCGTCGCTCGACAACTACACCCGCACCGACGTCTACAACTGGCTCGGCATGTTCGATCCGGTCGACCACACCTACGAACGAGACTGGGTGCCCGGACTCGGCTCGGCCTACACCGCCGGCGCGTGGGCGTTGCACACCGACATCGACGGCTGCCTCTGGTTCGGCGGGGACATGCTCGGCGGTCCGTTCGTCAACGGCCGGCGCCAGTACCTCGAGAGCTTCAGCAAGTTCTGCCCCCGTGACACCGTTGCACCGAGCGTGCCCGGCGAGACGGCTGCGCTGACCCGCTCGGGCGGTGGGGTCCGGATCACCTGGACGCCATCGGCCGACAACGAGCCCGGCTTCCTCGGCTACGAGGTGCTCCGCAACGACCGCGTCATCAGCCCGCTGCTGTACGCGTCGTCGTACGTCGACCCGACCGGCACCTCGGACGATCGCTACTTCGTTCGGGCGGTCGATCCGGCCGGCAACCGTTCGGCCACGTCGCCGGTGCTGATGCCCGGCGACGATCTTCGTCCGACCACACCGACCGGACTGGCATTCACCATCGGCGCCGACCAGGACGTCACGCTGACGTGGACGGCGTCGACCGACAACGTCGGCATCGACCGGTACCGCATCATCCAGACCGGTGTCGAGGTGCAGACCGTCGACGGGAGCGAGACGTCCGCAGTCGTCACCGATCTGGCCCGCGGCACGTACTGGTTCCAGGTGCAGGCCGTCGACGCCGCCGGCAACGAGTCGTTCAACACGCCATCGGTGGAGGTCGACATCGTCGGCGAGGACATCTCCGCACCGTCGGTACCCACCGAGCTCGTCGTCACGGCCGATCCTGGCGGACCGACACTCACCGCGACGTGGAGGGCGTCGACCGACGACGTCGGCGTCACTGCGTACGCCATCTACCGCAACGGCGACCTCGTCCAGACGGTCGGTGGTGACGTGACCGCCGTCGACATCCCCGTCGAGTTCGGCGACCACTACGTCGGAGTGGCCGCTCGCGATGCCGCCGGTAACGAGTCGGACGCCACGCCGTCGTCGCTCACCCGGGTGGTGCCGCCGGTGGAGTCGGACTCGAGCAGTCCGTCGACGCCGCGGGATCTGGTGGCGACGGTGCTGGCCGACGGGACGATCGAGGTGTCGTGGAGTGCGTCTCGTGACGATGTCGGGGTGGCCTCCTACCGGGTGACTCGCAACAACGCCGAGGTCGTCGTCGTGCCGGGAACCCAGACCTCCGTGAACGTGACGACGCTCGGCTTCGGAACGCACTACATCGCGGTGCAGGCCTTCGACGCTGCGGGGAACTCGTCGTGGCGGACGCCGACGGTGACTGCGGTGGTGGTGCCGCCGGTGGAGTTGGACACGACGAATCCGTCGACGCCGCGGGATCTGGTGGCGACGGTGCTGGCCGACGGGACGATCGAGGTGTCGTGGAGTGCGTCTCGTGACGATGTCGGGGTGGCCTCCTACCGGGTGACTCGCAACAACGCCGAGGTCGTCGTCGTGCCGGGAACCCAGACCTCCGTGAACGTGACGACGCTCGGCTTCGGAACGCACTACATCGCGGTGCAGGCCTTCGACGCTGCGGGGAACTCGTCGTGGCGGACGCCGACGGTGACTGCGGTGGTGGTGCCGCCGGTGGAGTTGGACACGACGAATCCGTCGACGCCGCGGGATCTGGTGGCGACGGTGCTGGCCGACGGGACGATCGACGTGTCGTGGAGTGCGTCTCGTGACGATGTCGGGGTGGCCTACTACCGGGTGACTCGCAACAACGTCGAGGTGGTGCTGGTGGATTCGCCGGCGACGTCGGTGAACGTGGCGACGTTGGGTTCGGGCACGCACTACATCGCGGTGCAGGCGTTCGATCTGGCGGGCAACTCGTCGTGGCAGACGCCGACGGTCACCGCCGTCGTGCCGTGACCGACATCGATGTCCGGGCGAGTTCGTCGCACGAGCGCCGATAGAAGGCCAGGTCGGAGCCTGGCGCGCCCCAACCTGCCGCCTCCCAGTCGAAGAGAGCGAGCCCCCGGCTGGTGCGGCGCAGATTCCACGGTGCGAGGTCGCCGTGCACCGGGACCGCATCGGACGCTGCATCGGCCGGACGAGGAAGTTCGCGGAGACGATCCCCGAGATCCCGCTCGAAACGACGCAGCGGCTCGCCGATGGCCGGCCGTTGGCGGTCGAGCCCGAGGGCATCGGTCGCGAGGAACGTGGTGTCGCCGTCGAGTTCGCCCATCGCGAGCACGCGCGGCGTCGCGATGCCCGGCAGGGGTCGCTCCGTCAGCAGGGACAGCGCTGCCGCTTCGGTCTCCAGGCCGTCGCCGACCTGGGCCAGCTTGACGACGATGTCACGGCTGGCTGTCGGGTCGGCGACTCGGCACAGCAGCGACAGGCGCTTGCGACCCGGTTGCCGCGGGGTGACCGCCGCCTCGATTCGCAGGCCGGGCATGGCGGTGTCCAACCGCCGCTCGATCTCCGCTGCGTCGTGGCCCGGCCACGACCAGCCGGGGGAGGACGGCCACGGTCCGGTTCCCGCAACCAGGATCATGAAGGCGCCGGCGCGGTCGAGAAGGTCCCTGCGCCAATCGGAGGTGCCGGCGAGCATTCGGACCCGTCGAGCCGACCGGTCGGCGTGGTCGCTGACGATGAACCTCGACGAGAACGGCACCGAACGTCCGGTCACGTCGGCCCTCCTGCAGCGATCGTGTCGCGGTACAGCGACTCGAGTGCGTCGACTCCCACCGCCTCGCTGTACTGGCTCTCGAACCGCTGACGGTTGGCCGCACCGACCTCGTCGACGGTGGCGTCGTCGAGTGCATCGAGCGCGTCCGCCAGCGCTGCCGGGTGACGAGGTGGCACCACCAGCCGGAACGGCGGTTCGACGATTGCTTCAGCCCCGGCGGTGGTGTTGACGATCACGGGGAGGCCGGCGCTCATCGCTTCGAGCAGGACCATTCCGAAGGTCTCGTACAGTTCCGATGGCATCACCAGTGCACGTGCATCGAGGAGCCGTCGGCGGATCTCGTCACGGTCCTGCCAACCGAGCAACGTCACGTTGCGCGGAGCCAGCTGCGCGAGCTCCGCGGCGAGCGGGCCGTCACCGATCACCTGGAGCTGGTGGCCGCGGCTCTGGGTGGTCGCGGCGGCCGACCACGCGGCGAAGAGGGTGTCGATGCCCTTGCCGGGGGCCATCCGCCCGACGACGACGACGTCGCCGGACGTGGAGGGTGCCCTCGTGCGCGGACCGGGATCGTCGACGAAGTGTGCCTTGACGATGGTGCGATCGACGGCGACCCCCATGTCGGCGAGACGGTCGGCCATGAACTGCGATGGTGCCACGAATCTGGTGACCGAGCGGTCGAGCACGCCGCGGCGTCGGCTCACCATCACTTCGGTGGCCTGCAGTGCCGACAGCATCCTCGAGCCCCGGTAGCAACCGTGGAGCACGCCGGGCAGCGGGGCCCGTCCCACGCACGCCGTGCACACCGCGCCGTCTCGGAACAGATCGGTGCTGAGGCATCCGACGCGGAAATTGTGCAGGGTCATCACGACCGGGACCCCGGTGTCTGCAGCAGCCTCGACGGCCGAGGTCGACAGGGCGAACCAGGTGTTGTGCACGTGCACCACGTCGGGTCTCACCTCGGCGATGCGCTCGCGGACGAGGCGTGCAGCGGAACGGTTGGAGACGCTCCGGGCAAGCGCCGCAACGGTGGCGAGCGGATCGGTCGGGTTGTCGACCGTCAGCTGCACGACGTCGTGGCCGGCACGGCGCAGCGCGGCAGCCTCGTTGTCGACCACGGTGTCCTCGCCGGCGCGGATCCGGTACCGAGCGTGCAGTTGCAGGACACGCATCGTCAGCTCGCAGCCGTCGAGAAACGGGGCCACGGGGGAGCGAGGCCGAGCCGGCTGGTGAGTCGGTCGACGTCGGGCCGGAACCGCTCGGTCAGTTCGGCATCGAGATCGGCGTCGAGGGTCGACGGTCGGGGTGCCGCATTGCGGTGCTCCGAGCGATGTCCGTCGGGCAGCGCCGGCAGCCCGGATGCCTCGAGGACGGCACCGATCACCTTGGTCGGGTCGCGGTAGTAGTCCTCGGAGAACACGATCGTGAGTCGGTCGCGGCCGACCGCATCGATCCACCGATCGAGCGACGCCGCGTACTCACTCTGCGCCACATAGGTCTGTTGCTCGTGGGCGTGGCTCGTGCCGAGCGTGCCGTCCATGAGCCGTGCGCCGTCGTCGCCGACGCGCCCGCGCTCGGCCTCGATCGCTTCACGCAGTGCGAGGGTCTCGACACCGTTGCGGGTCTGCTCGGCCCAGTGCGACACCGTTCGTTCGACCGGGTCGCGCAGCATCACGACGAACCGGGTGGCGGGCAACGCCGTCGCAGCTCGTCGAGCGGCCAGCGGATGGAACAGGTAGTAGGGGCTTGCCTCGGCGGTGAAGGCCGCGCCGCAGCGTCGCGTTCGAAACCACCTCGTCGGTCTCGCGGCGAAGTGGCTGCGGTACCAGCGAGTCGATCGGGTCATGTCGCTGTCGAACCAGTGCGCGCCCTTCATGTTCTCTCGCAATGGGAGTCGCCGAGCCGACGGGACCAGCGGACACATCGCAGGGTGGCGCTCGAGATCGCGGAACAGCGACGTGGTCCCGCCCCGCTTCACGCCGATGATCACGAGATCGGGATCGGGGCGCAGGCCGGCTGTTGCCATCGCCGCCCACCTGACCGAGTGCCGGCCGGCGGAGCGCACGACCTCCTCGGCCCGGCCGGCCGTCGGCGCAGGCTCGTCGGTCGGTTCGGCGACGGGGGGTGGTTCGGGCATCGGCGCAGATCGTAGTGCCGCGTCCAGAATCTCACCTTGAGTGGTCATCAAGTCTTGGTCAAGTGGTTGTGCGTCGAGCCGGCCGAATGGGAGAATACCCCAGCTGTTCAGGGCTTGAGGGGTCATCACGAACCCCGAACCATGACCGGCGGCGGCATCAGCGCCACGGAGAGTGACCTCACGCTCCGTGGCTTGACGGAAGGCGGAAAGATGACGAGTGAGCTCGTGCTCGTGGCAGCGGTCCACCCGCAGCGCCACCGCGCACCACACCGTCGGCAGCGGTCGACGTCCGCGGTGGTCGATTCCACCGAAGCCGTGGTGCCACCACTCGCCGCACTCCCGCCGGTCGAGGCGCCTCGAGGTCTCTACGTGCGCGTCGTCAAACCGGCGTTCGACCGTGCCGTCGCGATCGGCATGCTGGCGGCGGCTGGCCTTCCGATGGCGCTGATCGCGGCGTTGGTGGCGCTGACGATGGGTCGACCCGTGCTTTTCCGCCAGCGTCGCATCGGCGTCGACGGTGAGCCCTTCGAGGTCCTCAAGTTCCGCACGATGCGTCACGATCGTCGGAGCCGGCGACTCGACGTGATTCACGACCGCCGCTGCACCCACAAGTCCGAAGACGATCCCCGCCACACCACCGTCGGCCGGTTCCTGCGTCGCTACAGCCTCGACGAACTGCCTCAGCTCTTCAACGTGCTGGGCGGAGAGATGAGCATCGTCGGGCCGCGTCCCGAACTCGACTCGGTGGTCGAGCAGTATCCGCCGGCCCTCCACCAGCGACACCTCGTCAAGCCGGGGCTCACCGGGCTCTGGCAGGTGTCGGCACGGGGGAGCGGCCCGATGCACGAGAACGGCCAGTGGGATCTCGCCTACGTCGGGCGGGTGTCGTTGCGGACCGACTTGCAGATCCTCGCCAAGACGCCGCGGGCGTTGGTCGGCGAGCACGCAGGGTCCTGACCGACGACCGGCCACGGTCGTCAGCTGTCACCGATGTGCGGCGGCGGCTGCTCGGTCGGTGCGGTGTAGCGACCCAGGCGCTGGGCCGCGACCCGCGCGGCATACCGGGGATTCAGGATCACGTAGCGGCGCCACAGCCGACGTGGGCTGCGTATCAGACGCTGCGCCCACTGCAGCCCTGCTCGCTGGACCCACGCCGGTGGCTCCTTGGCGAGCCCGGCGTGGAAGTCGAACGCGGCGCCCACCGCGAGGCACGGCATCGACAATCGCTCTGCGTTCTCGTACACGAACACCTCCTGGCGGGGGCAACCGAGCCCGACGAAGCAGATCGAGGCACCGGTGGCACGGATGCCGGCCGCCAGGTCGTCGAGTTCTGCGGGTGTCGAGGTGGCGAACGTGGAGGGGCTGGTGCCCGCGATACGGATCCCGGGCACGAGCGTCGGGAGTCGACGCACCAGGTGTTGCAGTGTGTCCGGTGTACTGCCGTGGAAATACACGGTGAGGTCACGTTCGACCGCGGCTCGGCACACCGCCAGCGTGAGGTCGGGGCCGTAGACCCGGTCACGTAGACCGGTTCGGTGCAGCCAGTTCATCGCCCATCGCACCGGCTGCCCGTCGGGGGTGACCAGATCGAATTCGTTGAGTCTGGCGAGGTGTTCGGGGTCGTCGACCCCGGTCATCACGCCGTGCACCGCCAGGGCCGACACCCGATAGCTGCGCTGGTCGATGGCGGCGCTGATGACGCGCGACACCGCTGCGTCGTAGTCGACGGCGTCGACCTGCACGCCGATCACGTCGACCTTGCCGACATCGATCATCGTCGGCCGGTCATCGTCGTTCGCCCGTTGCGTCGGTGGTTCGGGCTCGGCGTCATGCCCAACGTTCGCGATTGGCGTCGTGCATCTCGGTGAGGATGGCAGGAACGTCGTAGGTGAGTTGCCAGGTGGGGTGGTGCTCGGCGAAGCGGCCGTTGTCGCCGATCCACCAGATGTGGTCGCCGACGCGATGCTCGTCGACGTAGGTCCACTCGAGCGTGTTGCCGGTGATCTCCTCGCACAACGTGATCGCTTCGAGCACGCTGCAGTTCGACGACCGGCCCCCACCGATGTTGTACACCTCGCCGGCGCGGGCCGCACCGTTCTGGGCGGCGGCGTACACGTGGTCGAAACACGAGATCAGATCCGTCGAGTGGATGGCGTCGCGGACCTGTTTGCCCTGGTAACCGAACACCCGGTACGCAGTGCCGGTCATCGTGCACTGCATCACATAGGCCAGGAACCCGTGCAGCTCGGCCGCGGCATGGTTCGGCCCGGTCAACGTGCCACCGCGGAACACCGAGGTGGACATGCCGAAATAGCGGCCGTACTCCTGCACCATCACGTCGGCAGCCACCTTCGAGGCGCCGAAGATCGAGTGCAGCGTCGAGTCGATCGCCATGTCCTCGCGGATGCCGTCGACATAGGTGTGTGACGGGTCGATCTCCCAACGGGTGTCGTGTTCGATCAACGGCAGACGATTGGGGGTGTCGCCGTAGACCTTGTTGGTCGAGGTGAAGATGAACGTCGACGCGGGGCAGTGCTGGCGGGTGGCTTCGAGCACGTTGAGCGTGCCGACTGCGTTGACGTCGAAGTCGGTGAACGGATCGCGGGCGGCCCAGTCGTGCGACGGCTGCGCGGCGGTGTGGATCACGAGCGAGATGTCCGAGCCGTACTCGGCGAACAGGGCGTCGATGCCGGCACGGTCGCGGATGTCGACACGTGCGTGCCGGTAGCGGTCGCCGAGGGTTCGTTCCAACTCGGTGACCATCCACGCGGTCGACGAGTCGTCGCCGAAGAAGACGCGTCGCATGTCGTTGTCGACCCCGATCACGTCGAGGCCGAGGGAAGCGAAGTGCAGCGCGGCCTGCGACCCGATGAGACCCGCAGAACCCGTCACCACCGCCACCGACATGGACGCCGAGGGTACCGGACGTCGACGGGTGGCGGGCCTACACTTGGCCGTCGTGTGGAGTCGCAAGGTGACGATGGGATGGCGCCCATCCACCTTCGACATCCGCAGTGGGGAGCTGCGTGACCTGGTGCGACGATCGCGCGAGGTGGTGCTCCTGGCGGCGATCACCGGGGCGATCACCGGCCTGTTCGTGCGGTTCTTCGAGTTCGTCGTGGTCGAGTTCGTGTTCGAGCGCATCGTGCACGGCCCGCTGTGGGTCGGGGCCATCGCACCGGGGATCGGGCTCGTGCTGTCGGCGGTCCTGTTGCGCACCGTCGGGAACAACGCGTCACCTGCGACCTCCGACGAGTACCTCCGGGCGTTCCACGATCCCGAATATCCGTTGCGACTCCGAGTGTTCGTCGCTCGGATGGCCGCATCGGTCACCACGCTCGGCTCCGGCGGCGCGATGGGGCTGGAAGGTCCGTCGCTGTACGGGGGGTCTGCCCTCGGCGCCATGCTCCAGCGTCGGATACCGAAGGCGTTCCGAGGGGTCGACCACCGCACCCTGCTCGTCGCCGGCGCTGCTGCCGGCGTGGCAGCGATCTTCAAGGCGCCGGCCACCGGGGCGATCTTCGCGCTCGAGGTGCCGTTCCGTGATCAGATGGCACGACGGATGCTGCTGCCGGCATTGGTGGCGAGCGCATCGGGCTACCTGGTGTTCGTTGCGCTCAGCACCACCGATCCCATCTTCTCGTTCCAGGCCGACCGGATCGCGTCGTTCCAGTACCGAGATCTCGCCGGGGCGATCCTCATCGGGATCTGCTGCGCGATCGGGGCTCGTGGGTTCTCCCGCCTCATCCGCTACGCCAAGGCCCTCACGTATCGGCCGCAGATGATCCGGGTCGCGTTGGCGAGCCTGCTGCTCGTGGTGTTGTTCGTGATCAGTCGGGCCCTGACCGGTGAGAGCCTCACCATCGGCACGGGGTACGAGGTGATCCGATGGCTCGGTGAGGAACACGCGCTGTGGCTGTTGGCGGTGGTGTTCGTGTTGCGCTGCCTGGCGACCGCCACCACCCTGGCCGGTGGTGGTGTCGGCGGGCTGTTCGTGCCGCTGGTGGTCGGCGGCGCGATCGTCGGGCGCTTGGTCGGCGACATCGTCAATCCGCTCGACCCGACCCTGTACGTACTGCTCGGGATCGCTGCGTTCCTGGGTGCGGGTTATCGGGTGCCGCTCGCCGCAGTGATGTTCGTGGCCGAGGCGACCGGCCAACCCGGGTTCATCGTGCCGGCACTGTTCGCCGCGGTCGCTGGGGAGTTGGTGATGGGCGAACAGTCGATCACCACGTTCCAACGCTCGCCCGACCGCGCCGGCTAGCGCTAGACCTGTGGGATGTCGATGACCAAGAACGTCGCGGTGTCCACCGAGTTGCAGGGAACGATCGTCGCTCTCTTCGTCGAGGTCGGGTCACCGGTTCGGGCGGGCGACGTGCTCGCGCTCGTCGAGTCGATGAAGATGCACCACGAGATCGTCGCGACCGTCGACGGCGTGGTCGACTCGCTCGGCGTCGACCAGGGTTCCACGGTGGCGATCGGGCAGGAACTCGCCCGTATCGCGCAAGGCGCCGGTGGTCGGGGCGAGCAGGGAGCGCCACGGACGGGTGCTCCGGGGACGGTGCCGATCGGGCTCGAGCGCGATGACCTGAGCGAGGTGATCGAGCGGCACGCCGTCGGGCTCGACGATCGTCGTCCGGAGGCGGTCGAGCGTCGGCGGTCACGAAGTCACCGAACGGCTCGCGAGAACATCGGCGATCTCGTCGACGACGACACGTTCGTCGAGTACGGCCCGTTGGTGATCGCTGCCCAGCGACGCCGACGCGAGATCGAGGATCTGATCGCATCCACTCCCGCTGACGGACTGGTGGGAGGTATCGGCGAGGTGAACGGCGAGCTGTTCGGTTCGGGGCCGTCGGACCGGGCCGCGAAGGTCGTCGCCGTCTCGTACGACTACACCGTGCTCGCCGGCACCCAGGGCACCCAGAATCATCGCAAGAAGGACCGGCTGTTCGAGGTGGCCGAACAGCTGCGGATCCCGATCGTGTTCTTCACCGAAGGTGGCGGAGGACGCCCGGGCGACACCGACGGGATCGGTGTGAGCGGGCTCGACTGCCTGGCATTCCGATGGTTCGCCGAACTCTCCGGCACGGTGCCGTTGGTCGGGGTGAACGCCGGCTACTGCTTCGCCGGCAACGCTGCGATCCTCGGGTGCTGTGACGTCGTCATCGCCACGGAGGACTCCAACATCGGCATGGGTGGTCCGGCGATGATCGAAGGTGGCGGTCTCGGCGTGTTCCATCCCACCGAGATCGGTCCGATCGACGTGCAGCGCACGAACGGTGTGGTCGACATCGTGGTGGCCGACGAGGCCGAAGCGGTGCAGGTCGCGAAGCAGTACCTGTCGTACTTCCAGGGTCGGACATCACAGTGGTCGGCGCCCGACCAGGCGGCGTTGCGCGACGTCGTTCCCGTCGATCGGTTGCGCGCCTACGACATCCGTCGGGCGATCGACGGGCTCTTCGACGTCGACTCGGTGCTCGAGCTCCGTCGCGACTTCGGGATCGGGATGGTCACCGCCCTCGCGCGCATCGAAGGGCGCCCGGTGGGCGTGATCGCCAACGACCCTGGGCATCTCGCCGGGGCGATCGACTCCGACGGGGCTGACAAGGCCGCGCGATTCATGCAGCTGTGCGATGCGTTCGGCCTGCCGATCGTCACCCTCGTCGACACACCTGGGATGATGGTCGGCCCAGACGTCGAAGCAACAGCGCTCGTGCGCCACTGCAGCCGGCTGTTCGTGACCGGTGCGAACCTGTCGGTGCCGATGGTGTCGGTGGTCACCCGAAAGGCGTACGGACTGGGTGCGCAAGCAATGATGGGCGGCACCACGAAAGCACCGGTGGCCTGCCTGGCGTGGCCGACCGGCGAATTCGGCGGCATGGGTCTCGAAGGAGCGGTCCGGCTCGGCTACCGCAAAGAACTCGAGGCGATCACCGACGATGCCGAGCGCGAGGTCGTGTTCCGTGAGATGGTCGACCGGATGTACGCACACGGCAAGGCGGTCAGCGTGGCGTCGTTGTTCGAGATCGACGACGTGATCGACCCGATCGACACCCGCCGGTGGGTCACCACCATCTTCGACGCTGCTCCGCCGACCCATCGCGCCGCTGTCGACCCGACGGCGCCACCGCGCCGTGCGAACATCGACACGTGGTGAGGTCCGCCCCCGTGGCGGCCGGCGCAACCCGAAATGGCGCGCCAGCGTTGCGCTCAGTGCAACGCTGGCGGACTTTTTCGGATCGAGTGGCGGCGCTCAGGCGCCGCAGCCGGCGGCGAGCACCTCGGTCACCGCGGTGCCGTCGTAGGTGTAGACGACCACCGCAGCGCCTTCGTAGTACCAGGCGTGGACGATCAGCTCCATCTGTCCGTCGCCGTTGAGGTCGGCTACGTCGAGCACCCGGTACCGCTCGATGATCGGGAACGACTCGGCCTCGGCGTCCTGGTCGACCGCGGACAGCACCACGGTCTCGGCGGCGCGTGACTCGGTGTCGATCACCAGCAACGAGGACAGGTCGCCCGGGGCCCCCGGTCCAGCACTCGGCTGGACGAACTCGAACGCAGCGATCGCTTCGTCGTCGCCGTCGCCGTCGAGATCGGTGACCACCAGCTGCTCGACGGTTCCCTGCGTGGCATCGACCGGTTCCCCGTCGAAGGCGCTGACACCCAGTGCCCCGTAGGCGGCCGGGGCGGTGGAGGTCACGGCGACCGGGCGGGGCTTCAATGGCCAGGACGGGGCGAGCACCGCGATGGCGTTGTACCCGAAACCGGGTGGCTCGGGCGGTGCCACCTCGACATCGATCGACGGCCCGACCCGGCCGTCGAAGCACGCCTCGGTGTTCTCGCCGAGCACCGCATTCGTCACCCGAGCGAGGTTGCTGACGGCAACAGGGGTGCCCGCTTCGACGCCAGGCCGGATCGGGCTGCCGCTCGGATCGCTCGACTGCTGCCAACGATCCTGTTGCCAGGCGCCGAGGAACAGCCATCCCGTGGCCTCGGCGCCGCCGATGAACATCGGCACGATGGCGTCGGCCGGCCCGGTCGGGGTGATGGTGGTGGTGGTCGTCTCGGAGGGTGCCGGGGTGGTGGGTGTGGTCGTGGTCGTGGTCGTGGTGGCGTCGGTGGTGATGGGCGCCGTCGACGAGGTGGTCGACGTGAGTGTGGGGCGGGGCTCCGACGCCTCCTCGGTGGTGCATGCCACGAGCGACAGTGCGAGCGCAGCGGTGGCGACGCCGGCCGTGAGTCGAGCCGGACGGTGACGGTCGGTGCTCACGGCGCCGTCACCGACTCACCCGGTGCGAGGAGATGCAGTCGATGCGACTGACCGACCTCGTCGAGCGCGGCCTCGAATCGCTCGGGTGGTGCATCGAACCAGCGCGGGAGGTGACGACGACCATCCTCGGGAGCGTAGGTCCCCCAGTGGATCGGCACGACCATGCCCGGCCGGATCAGCGCGGTCGCGGTTGCCGCGCGGGTCGGGTCGAGGTGGCCGGTGCCGAGCGTCGAGCCCCAGCCCCAGATGGGCAGGAACGCCACGTCGATGTCGCCGAGGCCGGCCATGTCGTCGAAGAGGTCGGTGTCGCCGGGGAAGTAGACCCGGTGGCCGCCGCCGCCCACGACGTAGCCGACCGGGGGAGCGGTGACTCGGCTGTGGGGTCCACGACCGTGTTTGTGTGCAGCGTGCACGACGTCGACCGTCACGTTGCCGTCGAGTGCGACCTGATCGCCGACGCGTACCTCGGTGACGTCGCCGAAGCCGGCCGAGCGAAGCAGGCGTCCGGTGCCGGCAGGGCTCACGAACCGGGCGTTCGGTCGGAGTCGATGCAGCGACGGAAGATGGAGGTGGTCGAGGTGCGCGTGCGACAGCAGCACCGTGTCGGCGTCGGCGACATCGGGCGTCGGGAGAGCGCGGCGGCGGCGGAGGTGGGCAACGCGCCGGGTGAGCAGCGGATCGGTCACGATCCGGTGGCCGGCGACGTCGATGAGGAGCGACGCGTGGCCGATCCATCGGACGTTCACGGCGTGCCGTCCAGTCGGGCGGGCTCGACGGTGCCGACCACGGTGGGCGCTTCGGGGGAGGGGACGATCCAGGGACGGACCGCATCGGGTCGTTCCGTGTCCGGTCATCACCCGGCCAGGTTATTGCCAACCCGTTTGCGTCAGGGTACGGGTGACCCGCACCACCAGAAGTGCAACGCGAACGAGAGCATCGACTCGAGCAGCACGTTTGTGTCGGGAGAATGGTGCTCCGCCCCACCGGAAACGCAACGCAAACGTGGTGGGTTCGGCGTGCCGGTGCTGCTGAGTTGGTTCAGCCGGGGGTCGGGGCAGCCGGGGGTCGGGTCAGCCCAGGTCGGGCCAGCGGCGTTGTTGGCGGCGACGCAGACCTGCGGTGCCGAGCTTGCGACGCTCGGCGAGTGCCCAGTCGCGGCGCCAGCCGGTGTGGTCGGGGCCGGTCAGCGCCGGGCTGGTGCCGCTGGCAGCGCGCTGGCGGGCGGTCCAGAAGTCGGTGATCGCCTCGTCGCCCAGCGTGGTCACGGTCGTCTCGATGCGGGCGCTGAAGCGGCGGGTCGACTCGCCGTCCTGCGCCCGCAGCGGGGCACCGAACACCACCTTGGTGCGGCCGGGCTTCGGGCGCTTCATGCCCTTGCCGAAGATCGCGCCCGTGCCGTCGATGAACACCGGAACGACCGGTGCGCCCGTGCGGGCGGAGAGGTAGGCGGCACCGCCCTTGAAGTCCTGGCCCCACCCGTCCGGGGAGCGCCCACCTTCGGGATAGATCACGAGGCTGTAGCCGTCGTCGACGAGCCCCTTGATCAGATCCGACGACTTGCGCCCGGTGAGCTCGCGATCGATGGGGATGGCGTTGAGCGACAGCGCGGACAGCGCGGCCTTCCACTTCTTGTCGAAGAAGTAGTCGGCGGCTGCGGCCACGACCAGTTTGTGACGCCATGTTGCCGGCACCGAGCGGATCATCAAGCCGGTGTCGAGGTGGCTGTGATGGTTCGGCGCGAAGATCAGTGCCGGCGGATCCTCGAGCGATGCCAGGTCGGCCAGGCGATCGGTGCCGACGATCTCGGGCGACGCCAGCACGCGGGCGGCGAGGCGCACGGGACCCTCGACCATCACGGTGCGCACCGACGACGCCAGCGGCCGGCGGGCCCACTCGGTGTCGTAGTGCGCCCCGAGCCCGGACGTTTCCGGCGGAACCTCGACGCCACGCGGTACCGTCGGCGCCCGGTACGGGAAGCCGGAGTTGCGCAGCGGCATCGTGGCGCGCTGCAGTGCCTTCTCGGCTGCGCCCGCGGCGCGCTGTGCCCTCTGCAGGTTCCGATCGACCATCTGCGATCCGTCCGAGCCCTACTTGACGTCCGCGATCAACAGCGGCGGGGTCTTGATGTGGGTGATGGTGGGCGACCGACCGACGGTGTCGGAGGCGATCTCGAGCGCATCGTTCATCGTCGAGGCCGGCGTGAAGCCGAGCTTGCGGACCGTTGCGGCGTCACCACCGACGATGATCACCTTGCCCACGTGCTTCATGCCGTGGCTGCCCCAGTACCACATGTAGAACGGGTGGACGCCGTGGTAGGCGTTGGTCGTGCGGTACAGGTGGCGGTACCAGTCGTCCTCGGCGTACTGCTGCTCCCACTTCTGTGACATCACGTGCGGGTCCTTCGTGTCGGCGAGGACCTCCTCGAAGAAGTCGATGTAGCTCGGATGGTGCACCGGGTGGAACTCGTTGGTGGTCGGATGGGTGAGGATGACCACACCGCCCTCGCGCACCAGCGGCTTGCCGCGGTACAGGTTGAAGAAGTAGCCGAGCCCGGTGCACATCACCAGGATCGGGTTCATGATCGAGTGCACGTTGTACGGGCAGATGTAGGGGATCCCCATCGTGAGGATGTCGGTCTGACCCTCGACCTCGACGAGTTGCTGGTCGTAGACGTTCTGCGTCGTGACCTTGTGGACCGCTTCGACCTCGCCGCACTGGATGCTGGTCATCTGGTGCGGCGCCTCGATGCCGTGGAAGATCTTGCGGGCCAGGCGCGGGGGCGTCTTGGCGAGCGACTTCGCCGCACCGAGGTAGAGCGCACGGTCCTTGGCGTTCCACTCCCACTCGCGCTTCGAGAGGAATTCGAAGGGCTGGGGGAACGTGTCGGTGTTCAGCGTGGTCTCGATCTGGAACACCTTCGGGCCGTGGTCGCGCATCACCTTGCCCATCCGCCACGTGCTCTTGTGGAGCTCGGAGGCGTGCTGGTCCATGAACGAG
>CAZJUC010000015.1:0-28043 GCA_964549065.1 uncultured Ilumatobacteraceae bacterium | reverse complement strand
AACTGATCGACATCCTCACCGACCAACCACCGGACGCCGAGGTCGAACTCGCCGTGATCGCTCCGGTCGACGAGACGAGTGACGACATCACCGTCGACCGCTACTTCGTCGACGGGGTCCTCCCCTGGGAGGACGACGAGGACGACGAGGACTCCGACGGCGAACTCACGGTCTGGCTCGTCGGCGGCGAAGAGGCCGACGTCAACGCCTTCCTCGACGCCATCGAACAACCCGACGCCTGAGCCCGGTTCGGTCGAGGTTCCGGGCCCACCGGCAACCGGTGGGCCCGGAACCCACGCTCACCCCTCGTCGATGGACATCTCCGTGAAGTAGGTGACAGCGCCCGGCGTGCCGTCGCCCAGGCTGCCGCTCGGCAGCGTCCAGTTGTTCACCCCTCGGATCTCGGGCACGGTGGCGATCATGGTCGCCGTTCCACCCGAGTACCACACCGGTGCCTGCTCGTTGATCCGCACCATGATCTGCGAGTAGAGCGCCTTGCGCTCCTCGAAGTCGTCGGTCTGGATGGCCTCCTGTGCCCAGCCGAACGCCTCGGGATCGAACCAGTTCGGGAAGTTCGACACCGACTCGGCCGGGTCGGTGAGGAACGGGTTGATCGCCACGCTCGGGTCGCCTTCGCCGCTCCAGCGCCAGCAGTGCGCCTCGTGCTCGTCCGCGATCGCATTGTTGATGTGGGTTGCCTGGTCGAACTGGGTGAGCGTGACGTTCACCAGTTCGGAACCACTCCACACCTGCTCGACCACCTGCATCGCGGCGATCAACGTCGGATCCGGCGGACACGAGAGTTCGACGTCGATCTTGTCGCCCGGTGCCTTGCCGTCGGAACGAGCCGGGTCGTCGATGTACTCCTGCAGCAGTGCAGTGCCCTCCTCGAAGTCGAACACCGGGTAGGTGTCTGCGGCTTCCTGGGTCCAGAACGGATTGTCGGCCGAGTACCACTGGGTGACCGGCAACGAGATGCCGGTGCCGCCGAGGGCTTCGATGACCCGCTCCTGGTCGTTCAGCTTGTTGAGGCCGAGACGCACGCGCACGTCGTCGAACGGAGCCACGGCGGTGTTGAACATCCCGCCGCCGGTGCCGTTGCCCTGGAACTCGTAGAGCTCGATCCCCGACTCCTGACGGGCATCACGGATGGTGCCCTGGCGGCGTGTCTCCATCATGTTCACCGTCCCCGAGATGAGTGCATCCAGCCGCGTCCCCTCGTCAGGGATCGGCCGGAACGCGACCGAGTCGAGGTACGGGAGCTGGTCGCCGTTCTCCGCCGTGCGCCAATAGTTCTCGTTGCGCACGACGATCGTCTCGTTGTCGATGTCGCGGTTCTGCATGGTGAACGGGCCGGTACCGACCGGTGAACTGCTGAACCCGGTCGGATCGGCGGCCGCCGCACCCGGCTCGAAGACGTAACCGAGCGACACGGCGCTCAGGTTCGACGGGAACGCCGAGTTCGGCGACCCGAGCGTGTAGGCGACGGTCAGGTCGCCGGTGGCTTCGACACTCAGGATCTGGTTGGTCGCGATGAGACCCGACGAGATTGCACCGGCCTGCTGGATCGCGAACATGTCGACAAGCGTCTGGGCGGTCAGTGGTACCCCATTGTGGAACGTGACGTCGGGGCGCAAGGTGAGTTCCCACACCGTGAAGTCCTCGTTCGGTTCGATCGACTCCGCGAGCAGCCCCTCGTAATCGCCGTCCGAATTCTGGTCGACGAGCGGATCGAAGATCGTTCGTGCCACGTTCGCACACGGCTCGGCGCACCCGTCCTCCCACGGTCGGAATCCGTTGGCTTCGGCCTCGAGGCCCATCGTGATCGCCCCGCCGTACACCGCGGCCTCGGTGTCGGCGACGACGGTGGTGTCGACGTCGCCTTCGGCCTCGGTCGGCGTGGTGTCGGCGGTACCGCCCTCGTCGCCGGCGTCGCCACCGGTGTCGTCGCTTGTGGCGTCGGTTCCGCTCTGCGCAGTGGTCTCGTCGCTGGAGCTGTCATCGCTCCCGCACGAGGCCGCCACGAAGGCGAACACCAGTGGAACGGCCAGAGCACTGACCAAACGTCGCTGTCGCATCGAAGACCCCCATCCCCAAATGTTGCGTCGACGATGTGTCGACCGTCACACTGAACCACAACCGGTCGAGCGGCGGCGAGTCGGACGACTCCGCCGCTGGGCGACGCGAACCGATTTCGCAGCGAGCTGCAGCACGAAACCCCAATCGAGCGAGTGGGGCGGGTGGGGCTCGAACCCACGACCCACGGATTATGAGTCCGCTGCTCTAACCGACTGAGCTACCGCCCCGCACACGGGTGCCGGTCCAACCTACCCATCGGCAACACTGGGACGATGGCTACGACGGCGACGCGGCTCAGCGACTTTCCGATTCACCTCGGTCTCGGAGCGACCGCCGAGATCGAACCCGAGTTCACCGGTGAGATGGACTGGTTCGCCGGCTACAGCGAGCGGCACGCCGGCGACGGCGCTGAAGGTCGACTGGTGACCGTCCATCGGTTCGACGCCGACTGGAATTCGTGGGAGATGCACCCGGTCGGCAGTGAAGTCGTGCTGTGCCTGGTCGGTTCGATGCTCCTGCACCAGGAACTGCCCGACGGAGAGCAGCGCACCGTCAGGCTCGACGCGGGCGAATACGCCATCAACGAGCCCGGGGTCTGGCACACCGCCGACGTCGCAGAACGGGTGAGCGCGCTGTTCATCACCGCCGGCGAAGGCACTCAGCACCGCCCTCGCTGAAGGGACGACACGGGTCCGACCCGTGTCGTCCTGACACTCGGGAGTCTTCATTCGTCGGGCAGAACCCGCGCAGCCCACTTGCCCGCGACGTCGGCACCGAGGTTCGCAGCACCTTCGGTCCAGCTGCCACCAACCCCTCTGACGTGTTCGGCCCCATCCCACTGTCGACGGCCGAGAATCACTGCGAAAAGAGCAGCGGACCCCCGATTGCTCGAGGGTCCGTCGCCGGTGCTCCGGGAGCAGGGCTCGAACCTGCGACAAGCTGATTAACAGTCAGCTGCTCTGCCAGCTGAGCTATCCCGGAAGGTCGAAGAGAGACGTTACCGCCTCGACCCGCGCCATCACACGTCGATGCGTGATCGTGCAGGAGCGTCCAGATGGTCGGCGAACCTGACTGCGTGGCCGACTCGTCCTCATGACGAGGGGCTGTCGCGGGGTTGGGCGGCTACTCGACTTCGAGGAACTCGCGCAAACGCTGCGAGCGTTGCGGATGACGCAGCTTGGCGAGTGTCTTCGCCTCGATCTGTCGGATCCGTTCCCGGGTCACCCCGAACTCCTTGCCCACCTCTTCGAGGGTCTTCGCACGTCCACCGTCGAGCCCGAAGCGCAACCGGACGATCTCCTGCTCGCGCTCGGACAGCTCGCCGAGTACCTCGCCCACGGCATCGTGCAACATCATGCGGGTGGCGGCGTCGGCGGGACTGTCGACCGAGCTGTCCTCGATGAAGTCGCCGAGATTCGCTTCGTCCTCCTCGCCCACCGGCGAGTCGAGCGACAGCAGATCCTGCGAGTAGCGAAGCAGTTCGCGGACTCGATCCGGATCGAGCTGGACCCGTTCGGCGAGCTCGGCAACAGTAGGCTCACGCTCGAGTTCCTGATGCATCTGGCGTTTGGCGCGCGTCACCCGGTTCATGTGCTCGACCATGTGCACCGGGATCCGGATGGTGCGGGCCTGGTCGGCGATCGACCGGGTGATCGCCTGACGAATCCACCAGGTCGCGTAGGTCGAGAACTTGAAGCCCTTGGTGTGGTCGAACTTGTCGACGGCACGCATCAAGCCGAGGTTGCCCTCCTGGATCAGGTCGAGCAGCTGCATCCCGCGACCCGAGTACCGCTTGGCGATGCTCACGACGAGGCGCAGGTTGGCCTGGGTCAGTTCGCTCTTGGCTCGCTCACCACGGCTGACGGCTCGCAACAGCATGCGCTCCTCGCCTGGTTCGAGCAGCGGCGAGTCAGCAGCTGCGTCGATACGCGCCGCGGCGACCTTGCCTTCCTCGATCAGCTGCGCGAGCCGACGCTCGTCCTCGACGGCGAGGAGATCGACCTGTCCGATCTCGCGGAGGTACATGCGAACGGTGTCCGAGGTGCTGTTGTCGCCCTTGGGTCCCGTGGTGCGCGTTCGTCGGCCCCGACCCCGGCTGAGCAGGCGTTCGTCGAGGTCATCGACCACGGCAGCGCGTTCGTTCTCGACGATGACGCGTCGCCCGCCGGCCGGTGGTGTGTCGTCGGCGATGTGGTCGACCTCGTCATGGATCACGATGCCGTGGCCGGTCATCGTGGACTGCACCTCGGCGAGCACGTCACCGGACAACTCGATGTGGCGCAGCACGTGCGCGACATCTTCTGCGTGGACGGTGCCGGACGTGCGGCCGCGTCCGACGAGGTCGTTCCACTCGGCGACATCGACGCCGACGAACCGTGCCGGATCGGCCGACGTCGGCGTCCCGCCGTCTGCGCGGGCGTTCGACGTGTCGTCGGCTGACTGGTCAGCCCCCACTGTCGCGCTCCCCTGATCGTCGATCCAGCCAACCTAGCAACGACTCGGCAGCCGCCATCGCACGAGCTCGATCGGTGTCGTTGAGCGCGTCGACGTCGAGACGGGCCGCCCGGTCCTCCTCCATCGAGGAGGTGTCACTCAGCCGTGCCCGTGACTTCAGTTCTCGTCGTGCGGCGGCCGAGATGAGCGTGCGGGCCTCGACGTCGGGTTGCAGGTTGAAGTCGGCGACCGCTGCTCGTTCGAGCACTTCGCGGGCGTCGGGCGCGGCGACCTCGAGCGCCCGGTCGAGGTCGCCGTTCGTCTCCGCCATCGCCGTGAACGCCATCCGGTTGGCATCGTCGTCGAAGAGCTGTTCGATCAGCCAGGGCGCGATCTCGTCCCAGTCCTGCACCAACAGCACGAGTGCGGCGAACTCGGCGTTCTCCATCGGTCCACGAGAGCGCTTCGCCGCCACCTGGATCGCCGGGCGCCGCGACCCCCGCTCCGCGATCTGCACCAGATCACCCACGGGCAGCCCGACCTTGGTCGCCACCTGGCCGGCGTAGAGCTTGCGGACATTCGGGTTCGGGTGCTCGTTCACCACTGCCATCGCCTCTTCGGCGAGACGGGCGCGGTGTTCGGGCGAGTCGAGGGGGCGGGCGTTCAGCGTGCGCTGCAGTCGGAATCCGAGGAACGGCATCGACGAGTCGACCGCCTGCTGCAGCGTGTCGGGGTCGCTCTGCGCGAGATCGCCAGGATCCTTGCCCTGCGGGAGCCGCGCCACCGACACCTCCACGGCATGGGCCTGTTCCCATTCGTAGAAGCGAGCTGCGGCTCCCTGGCCGGCAGCGTCGGCGTCGAATGCCAGCACGACTCTGCTCGCATACCGCTTGAGCAGGCGGACGTGCTCCTCGGTGAGCGCGGTGCCACACGTGGCGACCGCCCGTGCGACGCCGGCCCGGTGGAACCCGATCACGTCGGTGTAGCCCTCGCAGACCACCACCTGGTCGTGCTTGGCGATGTCGGCCTTGGCCCAGTTCAGCCCGTACAGCACCTTCGACTTCGTGTAGATCGGCGTCTCGGAGGAGTTCTTGTACTTCGCCGGATCGTCCGAGCCCGGCAGGATCCGGCCACCGAACGCCAACGCCTCCCCCGAGTCGGAGAAGATCGGGAACATCACCCGTGCCCGGAACGAGTCCTGCATCTTGTTGCGCTTGTTGCGGAACGCCAGGCCCACCGACTGCATCACGTCCGGCGAGGCGCCCAGACCTCGCGACAGCGAGTCCCAGTCGTCGGGAGCCCATCCGAGCTTGAACTGGCGTGCGATGTCGCCAGCCAGGCCACGGCGGCGCAGGTAGTCGCGGGCGGCGCGGGCGTCGGGATGGGTGAGGAGCCGCTGGTGGTACCACTCGACAGCCTCGCTCATGGCCTCGACGAGTTGCTTGCGCCTCGCTCGTTCCTTCGACTGCCCGGTGGTGGTGTAGTTGAGTTGGACCCCGGCCTTGGCCGCCAGGTGCTCGACGGCGCCCGGGAAGTCGAGGTGCTCGATCTCCTGGACGAAGGTGAAGACGTCACCGCCCTTGTCGCAGCCGAAACACTTGTAGCGGCCGGTCTCCTCGCGGACGTTGAACGACCCGCTCTCCTCGGCGTGGAACGGACACAGCCCGACCCAGTTGCGACCGACCCGCTTCAGCGCGACGTACTGCTGGATCGTGTCGACGATCGACACCGTCGACCGCAGCCGTTCGATGTCTTCGTCGACGATCCCCATGCCGTGGTCAATGTAGTGCCCCGATGGTCACACGGTGCCGGGCTGATCGTGGTTCCCGGAGACCCGGGCGTGGGAACCACGATGGCGTTCAGGACTCGGCGGCGATGATCGACTGTGCAGCCGACAGGCGGGCGATCGGCACCCGGAACGGCGAGCACGACACGTAGTCGAGCCCGGCGTTGTAGAAGAGGTCGATCGACTCGGGGTCGCCGCCGTGCTCGCCGCACACACCGAGCTTGAGATCCGGCTTCGTCGAGCGCCCACGCTCGGCGCCGATGCGCACGAGGTCGCCGACGCCGGTCTGGTCGATCGTGTCGAACGGGTTGCGCTTCAACAGCCCCTGCTCGAGATACTGCGGCATCATCCGGCTCTCGACGTCGTCACGGCTGAAGCCGAACGTGAGCTGGGTGAGGTCGTTGGTACCGAAGCTGAAGAAATCGGACACCTCGGCGATCTCGTCGGCCCGCAGCGCCGCTCGCGGCGTCTCGACCATCGTGCCGATGGTGATCTCCGGCTTCTTCTTCATACCGGCCAACGCCTCGTCGACCTCGGCCTGCACCCAGCTACGAGCGAGCGCCATCTCCTCACGGGTCACCGTGAGCGGGATCATGATCTCGACGATCGGCTTCTTGCCCATCTCCCGCAGTTTCGCCGCGGCCGACAACAGCGCCCGAGCCTGCATCGCATACAGCCCCGGCTTGAGCACACCGAGGCGGACGCCACGGGTACCGATCATCGGGTTGTGCTCGGCCCAGTGCTCGGCTGCCGCCAGCATTGCGGTGTCCTTCTTCGTGAGGCCCTTGGTGGCCTCCTTGATGCGCAACTCCTCGACCGAGGGGAGGAACTCGTGCAGCGGAGGGTCGAGCAGCCGGATCGTGACCGGCAGGCCGTCCATCGCGTCGAGAATCTCCATGAAGTCGGCTTCCTGCACGGCGCGCAGCTTCTCGAGCGCGGCCTCTTCCTGCTTCGGTGTGGAGGCGAGGATCATCTCGCGTACCACCGGCAGGCGATCCGGGGCGAGGAACATGTGCTCGGTGCGGCACAGCCCGATGCCCTCGGCGCCGAGCTCGCGAGCGTTGGCTGCGTCCTCGCCCGTGTCGGCATTGGCACGCACGCCGAGCTTGCCCTTGCGGACCTTGTCGGCCCACTTCAAGATGGTGGCGAACTCGGGCGGCGGGTCGGCGGCCTGCATCTCCATCGCTCCGAGCACCACCTCGCCGGTGGTTCCGTCGATCGAGATGACGTCGCCCTCTTCGACGACGATGTCGCCGTCGGGATCGGCCACGGTGAACTGCTTGCCCTTGATCCGCACCTCTTCGGCACCGACGATCGCGGGCGTGCCCCAACCGCGCGCCACCACCGCCGCGTGGCTGACGAGGCCGCCACGTGCGGTCAGGATGCCCTTCGAGGCCATCATCCCGTGGATGTCGTCGGGGCTGGTCTCGTTGCGCACGAGGATGACGTCTTCGCCACGTTCCTGCGCCGCGGCTGCCTCGTCGGCCGTGAAGTAGACGGCACCTACTGCTGCACCGGGCGACGCGCCGAGACCCTTTGCGAGTCGCTTGCCCGTCGTGGCGAACTGCGGGTGCAACACGGCATCGAGATGCTCTGCCGACACACGCGTGATTGCTTCTTCACGCGTGATCTTCCAGCGCTTGTCGCCGGTACCGGTGCCCTTGGTCATGTCGACGGCCATCTTCAGCGCCGCGGCACCCGTGCGCTTGCCGATGCGGGTCTGCAGCATCCAGAGCTTGCCCTGCTCGATGGTGAACTCGGTGTCGCACATGTCGGTGTAGTGCTCTTCGAGCCGCTTGAAGATCTCGAGCAGGTCGGCGTGGATCACCGGGAAGTGCTTCTTCATGTGGTCGAGGTCCTCGGTGTTGCGGATGCCCGCCACCACGTCCTCGCCCTGGGCGTTCACCAGGAAGTCGCCGTAGGGCTTGTTCTCGCCCGTGGCGGCGTTGCGGGTGAAGCCCACGCCGGTACCGGAGTTGTCGTCACGGTTGCCGAACACCATGGTCTGCACGTTCACCGCGGTACCGAGCTCGTGGTCGATCTTCTCGCGGACGCGGTAGGCGATGGCACGCGCCCCGTTCCAGCTCTTGAACACGGCCTCGACGGCCCCGTCGAGCTGATCGCGCGGCTTCTGCGGGAACGGCTTGCCCGTCGCCTTCTTGACGATCGCCTTGTAGTCGTCGCAGAGCTCCTTGAGCGCCTCGGCGGGGATCAGATGGTCCATCCGGACGCCGGCAGCTTCCTTGGCGGCGTCGAGAGCGTGCTCGAACGGCTCGCCGTCGACACCCAGCACGATGCGGCCGTACATGGCGATGAAGCGCCGGTACGAGTCGTACGCGAAGCGCTCGTCGTCGGTGGAGTGCGCGAGGCCCTCCACGCTCTGGTCGTTGAGGCCGAGGTTGAGGACGGTGTCCATCATGCCCGGCATCGAGAACTTGGCACCCGAGCGGACGCTCACGAGCAGCGGGTCGAACGGGTCGCCCAGCTTGCGGCCCATCGCCTTCTCGAGCTTGAACACGTGCTTGGCGATCTCCTCGTCGAGACCATCGGGCCAACCGCCGTGCATGTAGTCACGGCAGGCGTCGGTGGAGATCGTGAAGCCCGGCGGCACGGGGAGCTTCAGCACACTCGTCATCTCGGCGAGGTTGGCGCCCTTGCCTCCCAACAGGTCCTTGTACTCCATCGGAGGGCGGCGGTGCTTGTGATCGAAGGCGTAGACGTAGGGCACGTGGAGGGAGTCTACGACCACGACGGCGCTGCAGCTGAACCTTCTCGGAACGCTGTCCTTCGCGAGGCACGCCCGAGCAAAGGGTCGTATCCTTCGAGGTCGAATGTTCCGGCTGCTCGGCTTCCCCGTTCACGTGCGCCCCGGCTTCGTCATGTTCATGGTGCTGATCGTGGTGTTGTACGGCGACGTCTTCGGCCTCTGGCTCGCCGGTTCGCTCGCCGCGTTCACCCTGCTGCACGAACTCGGCCACGCCGTCGCCGCTCGCCGGACCGGCGCCGAGGCCGAGATCTCGCTGAACTTCCTCGCCGGCTACGCCTCCTACGTCCCCGTCCGGCCGCTGTCGCGAGCCGAGCAGATCGGCATCTCGTTCGCCGGCCCCGGAATCCAGATCGCTGTCAGCGTCGCGATCCTGCTCGCCCTCGGCGCCAGCCCGCTCGAGGTGCCGTCGTATGCGAACGACCCGGCCCTCCTCGCCATCTGGTGGGCGGGGCCGATCATCGGGGCGTTCAACCTCGTGCCGATCCTGCCGCTCGACGGCGGCAACATCCTCACGAGCGCGCTCGACCGCTTCGTGCCCGATCGCGCCGAGCGTCTCATGGTCTGGTTCTCGCTCGCAGCCACCGGAGCGTTCACGGTCTTCGCGCTGACCAACGACCGTTACCGCGGGTTCATCCTGGTGATCGGCTTCCTGCTCGTGACGCAGTTGCAGATGCTCGGTTCGTCGAAGCCGGCCACCTCGCCCTGGCACGACGCCGACGAGGCCCTCGCGGCCGGCAAGCCCGCCAAGGCCCGCCGGGTCCTGGTGTCGGCGCTGAGCCACCACCGACCCGATCGTCCGCCGCCACCGGTCACCCTCTCGCTGGAGCAGACGCGGGCACTGATCGATCTCCTGCCGGAACCGTGGCCCTCCGGCGACCCGTGGAATGAGTACATCCTCGCCAACCAGTTGATGCGACTCGGCCGGTTCGAAGACGCCGCTCACTACGCGGCCGAGGGCTACGCCCGCCACCCGCACACGCTCGCAGCGGCCACGGTCGCCCGTGCCGCCGGAGCCCTCGGCGATCAGGCCACGGCGATCGGCTGGCTGCACACCGCGGCCGAGGCCGGTACCTCGCCGTCCGGTCTGGCGTCGATCATCGACTCGTCACCGGAACTCATCGGCGTCCGCCAGCATCCCGACGTGGTCTCGATCCGTCGCGACATCGCCGCCGCCCACGCTCTCTGACGGCTGTTCCGGCCGGGCCCACCACACCAGATCGGCCCCACCAACCCGAAACCTTGCGCCAGCGTTGCGCTCAGCGCAACAGCGGCGCGCCATTTCGGGTGTGGGCGCGCGTATTCGGGTGTGGGCGCTCAGGGTCGGGCGAGGTGCGCCGGAGGCCGGCCGATGTCGTGGTTGCGCTTGACCATCGCCAGTGCGAGATCGCCCCTCGGCGACACACTCGTGATCGTTCCGGCCTCGGCGCCGTCCACGACCACCGGATCGCCCACGACGGCGCCCTCGGCGACGTCGACGACGCGCAGCGACTTCGGGGCGTCGGCGCCGCGACTGTCCATGCGTTCGACCAGCTCCTGGCCCGGGTAGCACCCCTTCGTGAAGTTCACCGACACCGGGACCACACCGGTCACCGCCGGGATCGTCTCGCCCGGCACGATCTCGAAGCCCATCCGCGGCCATCCGGCAGCGACACGCGCTGCCTCGTGGTCGGACGACGGCTCGGGCGTTGCCGCCGATTCCACCGACACGTCGGCCTGCACCCGGATCTTGAAGCGGTTCAGCCGGGCCGCCAACGCGTCGCCGAACCCGGCATCGACGTCGAAGTCGTACCGGTCGTCATCGCTGCGCGTCACCCTCGCGAGCGATTCGACCTTGCCGGTCGGCTCGAGCACCAGCGTCCAGGTGGTCGCGCCGACCTCGAGGCCGTTCAGATCCTGGGCCACCTGGGACTGCAGGTACGAGAGCGCGTCGGGGCCCTCCACGATCACGTGGTCGCGGGCGGATGCGTCGATGGCGGCAGGATCGGGGATCACTCCCCCAGTCTGCCGTGGCACACTGCGAACGTCATGACCTACGACGACGACACCGGCGACAGCAGGATCCAGGACCTCGCGACACGTGCGGTCGACAGCCTGCTCACACTCGTCCGACGCGGCACACGCTTGGCCGTCGGCACGTTGCTGTTCGTGGGGGTGATCTGCGTTGGCGGCTTCGCGTTGGGCATCGCCGCACTGTCCGACGGCATCGAGACCGTGTGGATCATCTTCGGCGGATTCGCCGCGTTCCTCGCGATCGGATCGGTCGTGCTCGCGATGTTCCGGTTGTGGGCGATCACGAAGATGAGCAGCGAGCTGGTCCTCGAAGTCGAACGTCTCATCACCGGTGACTCGCGCTCCGAACGGGTCGTGGTCGAGACCGTCGAGGCGAGCGACGACGTGCAGGACCAGAGCGCACTGGTCATGTCGCGACAGTTCTTCACCATGAGCAACACCGTCGGCACCACCGGCCAGTTCGGTGCACTGGCCCTCGCCCTCAGGTCGGTGACCACCTTCCCGTTGCTGATCCTGTTGGCCACCGTGATCACGATCGGCTTCGCCGGACTGAGCCTGCTCTTCCTGCTCGGCATCGTGCTCTGATCACACCGTGGTCCCGACGACCTGGACGCAGGGAACCGGGGGCCGCGGTCAGGCAGGGGTGCCGGAATCGCGGCGAGCTGCCGTCATCCGGCGAGCTGCGGGGATCGCTGCGAGCAGGGCTGCGGCCTTGTTGCGGCACTCGAGGTCTTCGTCGTCGGGCACGGAGTCGGCAACGATGCCGGCGCCGGCCTGCAGGCTGGCGGTGGACCCGTCACCGGTGACGAACATCGTGCGGATGGCGATCGCGGTGTCGAGATTGCCCGACCAGTCGACGTAGCCGACGACCCCGGCATAGGGCCCACGCTTGACCGGCTCGAGCGAGTCGATGATCTCCATCGCCCGCACCTTCGGCGCACCGGAGACCGTGCCGGCGGGCAGGGTGGCGCGCAGCACGTCGATCGGCCCCAGACCATCACGGAGCTGGCCTGACACCTGCGACGTCATGTGCATCACATGGCTGTAGCGCTCGAGCGTCATCAGTTCGTCGACGGTGACCGAACCGAACTCGGCGACTCGGCCGACGTCGTTGCGGGCGAGGTCGACCAGCATCACGTGCTCCGCCCGCTCCTTGGGGTGCTCGATCAGCTCGGCAGCCATCATCCGATCGTGCTCGTCGGTGCGGCCCCTGCGGCGCGTCCCGGCGATCGGCCGTGACACCACCGTGCGTCCGAGCAGCTGCACCATCGGCTCGGGAGACGACCCGACGATCGTGAGCTCCGGATGACGCACGTAGTACATGTACGGCGACGGGTTGACCTGACGAAGCACCCGGTAGACGTCGAAGGGGTCGGCGTCGAGATCGAGGTCGTAACGCTGGGCGAGCACCACCTGGAAGATGTCGCCCGCGACCACGTGTTCCTTGGCCACCTCGACCGCCCGTTGGTACATCGCGTTCGGCATCGACGAGTCGAGTTCGGGGAGCACGTCGTCGGCCGACGGCGGCTCGACCGGCGTGTACGGCAGTGGCTGCGCAAGATCGGCAACGGCGTCGCGGACGCGTTCGACGGCGGCGTCGTACGCCGCGTCGAGCTGCGCTGGGTCGAGCCCGAGCGTCGGCACGCTCTCGATCAGGTACACCCGTTGGCGCCAGTGGTCGAACGCGGCGAGCGAACCGATCACCGACATCACGGCATCGGGATACCCCCGGTCGTCGGCAGGGATGTGGGGCAGGTGCTCGACCTCACGGATGACGTCGTAGCCGAGGAAGCCCATGATGCCGCCGTGCAGCGGGGGCAGGTCGTCGAACTGTGGGCTGGTGTATTCGCCGAGCAACGCCTCGAGCGCAGCGAGCATCCCCTGGTCGGTGGGGATCCCATCGGGCAGCGCTCCGTCGAGCTCCACGATGCCATCGCGCAGCACCAGCATCGCCGACGGGTTGCGACCGACGAACGAGAACCGCGCCCACCGCTCGGCACCCTCGACCGATTCGAGCAGGAATCCGGGTCCGTCGCCGACGAGCTTGACGTAGGCAGCGACCGGCGTCTCGAGATCGGCGAGGAGTTCGGTCCACACCGGCACGACGGTGTGCTCGGCTGCGTGACGACGGAACTCCTCCCGCGATGGCTGGAATCTCACCGCTCGGTCACGCTTCCGGACCGAAGGAGCGGAAGAAGCAGCTGCGGGCGCCCGTGTGACAGGCGCCGCCTCCCTCCTGTTCGACCTTGAACAGCAGGGCGTCGGCGTCGCAGTCGTAGTACGCCGAGCGCACGAACTGGCGGTCGCCGCTGGTGTCGCCCTTGCGCCACAGCTCCTGGCGGCTCCTCGACCAGTAGACCATGCGTCCCTCGTCGAGCGTCATCTGCAGCGACTCGGCGTTCATCCACGCCAGCATCAGGACCTCACCGTTGTCGACGTCCTGAGCAATCGCAGCCACCAGACCGTGGTCGTCGTACTTGATTCGCGCCAGTTGCTCGTCGGTTGCGTCGATCGTGGTCCGCATCGGGCCAGCCTACGGTGAGTGCCTGCGGCCGGATCGATCGATTCGAAGAGAGTGAACACACTCGAAATGGCGGTGGCTGACGCCGCGGACTTTGTAGCGTGGTCGGCCATGCGTCTCTCTCGCTCCACCTGGCTGGTCGGCGGCTGCCTGCTCGCCTCCGCCTGCAGCCAGGCCGCTGCCATCCAGCCTGGTGCAGCTGAGCCCGACGATGCAGCGGACACAGTCGTCGAGACGACCGTTCCGGCAGAGGTGTCCACGTCGTCGAGCAGCGCTCCGACCAGCTCGACGTCGTCCACGACGACCACGGTGCCGGGGCCCGACGTCTACGACCCGGCCTGCGTCGTGACGGTCGAACCGGGTGACTCGCTCGGCGCGATCGCCAGCGCCGAAGCCGACGAGATCGTCACGGTCGCATCGATCCAGGCCGAGAACGGGCTTCCCGACGAACTGATCGTTCCCGGCCAGTTGCTCGACGTGTGCATCGACAACGGTCTCGACGACATCACCGGCGAACAGCGCCTCGAACGCAACGCCGCCGTGGTCGCCGCCGAGACCTTCGTCTCGGTCACCGCCCAGCAGACCAAGCTCAACGAGCTCCTCGTGCCGTACGGCTTTCCCGAGATGCCCGTCGACGGCGTGTCCGGCCCGATCACCCGGCGAGCGCTCTGCGCCAGTCGGCTGGCGCTCGGTCTGCCCGTCAATCGGTCCGACATGCTGGCCGGCAGCGACGAGGAGCAGCTGCTGATGGCCACCACCGAGCTGCCCGTGCCGCCCAACGTCGGCACCGACGGCCGTTGGATCTTCATCGACGCCACCTGTCAGATCCTGCTGACCGGCGAAGGCCCGGACCGCCTGGTCAACGTGTTCGCGACCTCCACCGGCGAGCCAGGGTACGAGACCCGCCTCCAGGAACGGACCCGAGCGTTCCGGTTCGATCCCGCCCTCGACAACGACGGCTGGCACGACTCGTCCGACTATCCGGTACCGGAGGACAATCCGCTCAACGGCAACATGTACAAGCCGTTGTACTTCGACAACGGTCAGGCGATCCACGGCGCCAACAACGTGCCGACGAGCCCGCAGAGCAAGGGGTGCGCCCGCCTCAAGCCCGGCGATCAGGACCGGCTGATCTCGTGGCTCGGCCTCGACGACATCCAGGTCGCCATGTACGGCAAGGATCGCATCGGCGCCACCGTCACGGTCCGCGGCGCCTACGAACTCGGCTGATCGGCGACGAGTTCGGACACCTGTGTCGCGACCCTCGGCGCCGGCCGAGGCCGGCGTGTTACAGGTACAGCCCGGTCGAGGCCTCGATGCGCTCGGCGGCGACCGCGTGCAGCTCGCGTTCGCGCAGCATCACGTAGTCCTCGCCCTGCACTTCGACCTCGTAGCGGTCCTCGGGGCTGAACAGCACCTTGTCGCCGATCTCGCACGATCGCACGTTCTGGCCCTGGGCCACCACGGTGGCCCAGATGAGCCGCTTCGACACCTGGGCGGTGGCGGGGATCACGATGCCGCCGGACGACTTGCGCTCACCCGCTTTCTCGGAGATGCGCACGAGCACGCGGTCGTTGAGCATCTTGATCGGGAGCTTGTCGTCGTCGACCGCCATCGACGCAAGGGTACCGTCGGATCCCATGAGCGAATCCGGCGACATCACGCACCGAACGTTCGAGTTCGACTCGCCCGACGGCACCCGCCTCATCGGCGATCTCGCCGTTCCGAACGCCGTCTGCAGTGCTGCGGTGGTCTGCCATCCGCACCCTCGGTACGGCGGCAACCGCTTCGACGCCGTCGTCACCGCGCTCTACCGCGCTCTGCCCGCGTCCGGGATCGCCACGCTGCGCTTCGACTTCCGCTCCCAGTTCAGCGACGGTGTCGGTGAAGCACTCGACGCTCTGGCGGCGATCGACGAGCTCGTTGCTGCGGCACCCGACGTGCCACTGGCGCTCCTCGGCTATTCGTTCGGCGCGTGGATCGCGCTCGGGCTCGACGACGGCCGCATCGACGCCTTGGTCGCCGTTGCTCCCCCGCTGTCGGTGATGTCGGCGACGCCCGCGCCGCGCGTCGCGACCCTGGTACTCACGCCGGCCCACGACCAGTTCAGCCCGCCGGGCGCGATCGAACCGATCATCGACGATTGGCGGACACGCGGCTCGGCCCACGTCGAGTTCGAGGTGGTCGAGATGTCCGACCACTTCCTCTCCGGTCGCACCGCCGCCGTCGCCGATCGCGCGGCGAGCTGGCTCAGCGGGCGACCGCTGCTTCCATCTCCTCTTTGACCTCGTCGGTGAGCAACGGAATCACGTCGATTGCGCCGAAGTTCTGTTCCACCTGGCTCACTTTCGACGCGCCGGTGATCACGGACGACACGTGCGGGTTCTTCGTGCACCACGCCAGCGCGAGCTGCGCCATGGTGCAGCCGAGACGGTCGGCGATCGGGCGCAGCTTCTCCACCCGCTCGATCGCTTCGGCATCGGTGAGCCGACCCGCGAGCCATTCGTAGCCGTCGAGCGCCGCGCGCGAATCGTCGGGGATGCCGTCTTTGTACTTGCCCGTGAGCAGGCCCGACGCGAGCGGGCTCCAGATGGTGTTGCCGTAGTTGAACTCGGCGTTGATGCGGGCGTACTCCTTCTCGACCTTGCGGCGCTCGAGGAGGTTGTACTGGCTCTGTTCGGTGACGGGCCGATGCAGGTGGTGGCGGTCGGCGATGTCGATGGCGGCACGGATCTCGTCGGCCGACCACTCGCTGGTGCCCCAGTAGAGAGCCTTGCCGGCGGTGATGATGTCGTTCATCGCCCGGACCGTCTCCTCGATCGGGGTGTCCGGGTCGGAGCGGTGGCAGTACAGCACGTCGACGAAATCGAGCCCGAACCGCTCGAGCGAGCCGTCGACGGCGTGCATCAGGTATTTGCGGTTGAGCGTGTTGTTCATGTTCGGGGTGCCCTTGTGCAGTCCCCAGAAGACCTTCGTGGTGACGACGTACGACCAGCGCGGCCATCCGAGCTCGCGCAGCACCTCTCCCATGATCGTCTCGCTCTTGCCGCCGGCGTATGCCTCGGCGTTGTCGAAGAAGTTGCAGCCGGCATCGCCGGCCGCGGCCATGCAGTCGAGGGCAAGGTTGTTGTCGAGCTGGGTGTCGAAGGTGACCCAGCTGCCGAACGACAGCACGCTCACCTTGAGTCCGGTGTTGCCGAGACGACGGTATTCCATGTTGGGATTCACTGCAGGGGTAGCCATGTCGGCGACCCTACCCAGCGACCGCGTCGTCAACCGGATCGGGTCGGACGACGCAGGCGGTGACGTCGGCGCCGTGGGCCCCGACCGATCCGGCCCGGTCGATCAGAGCGGGCTGATGCCGGCGGCTCGATCGCGTGCGATCTGCTCCTCCATCAGGTCGAGCACCGGGCCTCTCACGGCGCTCACGGTTCGGGCGTAGGCGGAGGGGTCGAGTGTGGCGGCGAGTTCTGCGGCCACGGCCACGGTCCGCTCGAGTCCCTGACCCTCGGGCACCACCTCGTCGAGGAAGCCGACGTCGACCGCGTCGCGGGGCGTGGTGATGCGGGCGTTCGCGAGGGCCCGCTGCAGGTGACGCTTGCTGAGCCGGTCGGCGGCGATGGTCAGCGCCCAGTCGGGCAGCACCATCTTGATCGCCACCTCGTTGAGGCCGACCTTCGCGTCGACGTCGTCGGCGATGCGCACGTCGCAGCCGAGCAGCACCAGGGCGCCGGCGGCCAGCGCGTGGCCGGTGCTCGCCGCGACCACCGGCAGCGACGACCCGTACAACCGGTGCACCAGCGCCCCGCCGTCGGCGACCAGGTCGATGATCGCCGACATGTCATCGCCGAACATCACCCCGAGGTCGAAGCCGGCGGAGAACCTCCCCGGCCGACCGTGCAGTACCAACGCCCGGACGTCGTCGTCGCCCTCGGCCTCGTCGAGCGCTGCGTTGATCGCTGCGATCATGTCGAACGACAGCGCGTTCGCTTTGCCGTCGTCGAGATGCACGATCAGCACCCCGTCGCCTCGTTCGGTCGTGACTGCTTCAGAACTCATCCGCCAGAACCTAGGCGACGATGCGATGACGCCTGGGGTCTGACCCCTGGCGTGATCAGCCGGCGGGACGGACGTGGATGCCGGCGGCCGACATCTCGGCCTTGGCGTCGGCGACGGTGTGTTCGCGGAAGTGGAAGATCGACGCTGCGAGCACGGCATCGGCCCGGCCGACCGCGACCCCCTCGACCAGATGGTCGATCGTGCCCACCCCACCGCTGGCGATCACCGGCACGGTGACGGCGTCGACGATCGCCTGCGTGAGGTCGAGATCGAAGCCCTCCCGGGTGCCGTCGCGGTCCATCGAGGTCAGCAGGATCTCGCCCGCCCCGCGTCGCACCGCTTCCTGAGCCCACTCGATGGCGTCGATCCCGGTCGGTGTGCGACCACCGTGGAGGTAGACCTCCCAACCGTTGCCGGCCTGACGGCGCCCGTCGTCGACGCGCCGCTTCGCGTCGATCGCGCACACCACGCACTGGGCACCGAACTCGGTGGCGATCTCGGAGATCAACTCGGGACGCTCGACGGCGGCGGTGTTCACGCTCACCTTGTCGGCGCCGGCGCGCAGCATGCGCCGAGCGTCTTCCAGCGTACGGATCCCGCCACCGACGGTGAACGGGATGTAGACCTCGTCGGCGACGCGTCGCACCATCTCGACGGTCGTGTCCCGTTTGTCGCTCGACGCGGTGATGTCGAGGAAGACCAGCTCGTCGGCGCCCTCCAGGTCGTAGCGCGCCGCCAGCTCGACCGGGTCGCCGGCGTCTCGCAGGTCGACGAAGTTGGTTCCCTTGACGACGCGACCGTCGGTGACGTCGAGGCACGGGATCACTCGCGCGACCTTCACCGTGTCTCCATCCCGCCGGCGTCGAGCGTGGCGAGCGCATCGAGGGCCTCGACCACGCTGAAACGCCCTTCGTACACCGCCTTGCCGGTGATGATCCCCCCGAGGTTGTCGATCGTCGCGAGCGAGACGATGTCCGCGAGGCTCGACACGCCGCCGCTCGCGATCACCGGCGCACCGGCGACTTCGGCGGATCGCGCCAGGCCGACGGTGTCGGGACCGACGAGCATGCCGTCGCGGCCGATGTCGGTGATCACGAAGACCTCGGCGGTCGGGAACAGGGCGTAGGCGTTGTCGAGGCGGAGCCCGCTGCCCTCGGTCCAGCCGTGCACCGCGACCTCGCCGTCGCGGTGATCGAGGCCGACGGCGACCGGCACGACCTGCGAGGCCGATTCGACGAGCGACGGGTCGCTCACCGCTGCCGAGCCCATCACCACCCGTGCCACGCCGGCGTCGGAGAGTTCGCGTGCGTCGTCGAGCGACCGCACGCCACCGCCGGTCTGCACCTGCGCAGCTCCCTGCACCGCGGCGACGATCGCTGCGACGACGGGCCGGTTGATCGGATCACCGGAACGCGCGGCATCGAGGTCGACGACGTGGATCCATCGAGCGCCCGCCGCCATGAAGTCTCGAGCCACCGACACCGGATCGTCGCCGTACACGGTCTCGTCGGCATAGTCGCCCTGGCGCAGACGGACGACTCGCCCGCCGAGCAGGTCGATTGCCGGATACAGCTCGATCATCGAGTGCACACCTCCACGAAGTTGTGCAGCAACCGCAACCCGGGTCGGCTCGACTTCTCGGGATGGAACTGCACGGCGAACACATTGTCCGCGCGGAACGCGGCATTCAGCGTGGTGCCGTACTCGACGGTGGCCGACACCACTGCGGGATCGTCGGGAACACCGTGCAACGAGTGCACGAAGTACACGTACGGCTCGTCGCCGAGGTCACGCAGCATCGGTTCGGTCGGATCGACGACCTCGAGGCGGTTCCACTGCATCTGCGGGATCTTCGGCCCGGCCGGGATCCAGGTCACCGTGCCGGGGATGATGTCGAGCCCGGCGGCGTGTTCGTCCTCCTGCGACTTGGTGAACAACATCTGCATACCCACGCAGATGCCCAGGAACGGCCGGCCGGACGCGGCGGCCTCGTGGGCCGGCGTTTCGAGGCGGGCGGCGCGCAGTGCATCCATGCACGCCCCGAACGCACCGACCCCGGGCAGCACCACGCCGTCAGCATCGGCGATCAGGCCGGGATCGGCGGTCAGCCGCGCATCAGCGCCTTCGTGTTCGAGCGATTTCTGGGCCGAGTGGAGGTTGCCGATGCCGTAGTCGAGCACGGCGATGAGCGGCCGCGTCATCGCTCGGCTCCTTGGTGCCGGGGGTTCACAGCACACCCTTCGTCGACGGCACGCCACCGGCGTCGTCGATGCGCACCGCGTCGCGTAACGCGCGCCCCAACCCCTTGAACGTGGCTTCGATGATGTGGTGGACGTTGCGACCACGCACGAGTTCGACGTGCAACGTGATGTTGGCCGCCGTCGCGAACGAGGCAACGGCGTGTTCGGCGAGCTGCGGGTCGAACGCCGGCTGCCCCAGCGCCAGCGACTCGGGCATCGGCACGTGCCACTCGACCCACGGCCGACCGGACAGGTCGAGAGCGACGTCGATCAGGGCTTCGTCGAGCGGATACCGGCCGCTCGCGAATCGACGCACGCCGGCCTTGTCGTCGAGCGCCTCGCCGAAGGCCTCGCCGAGCGCAATGGCGACGTCCTCGACGGTGTGGTGGGTGTCGATGTGCAGATCGCCGGTGGCCTGGACGCGCAGGTCGAACCCACCGTGACGGCCGATCTGGTCGAGCATGTGGTCGTAGAACGGGATGCCGGTGGAGATGTCGGTGGTCCCCGATCCGTCGAGATCGATGTCGATCTCGATCGCTGTCTCCTTGGTAGAACGGCGGCGCTGGGCGCTGCGGCGGCGCATCGAGCTGTCGGGGTCGCTGTGGGTCATGACATCGCTCCGGTCGGGGTCGGCGCCAGCACGTCGGCGAGCGCGGTGAGGAACTCGGTGTTCTCGGCGGGCGTTCCGATCGTGACGCGCAGGCAGTCGTCGAGCCGGGGCCAGCTGGAACAGTCGCGGATCAGCACGCTGCGATCGACGAGCCCCTGCCACACCTCGCGACCCGTCGACGCTGCCGGCCGCACCCGGAACAGTACGAAGTTGGCCCCGCTCGGGAACACGTCCAGCGGGAGCTCGCGCATCGCGGCGATGATTCGGTTGCGTTCGGCGACGACGTGGTCGACGCGATCGTTCATGTCGTCGGAGAACCGCAATGCGAGCCGACCGGCGATCTGCTTGACGGCGTCGAGGTGGTACGGCAGCACCACCTTGTCGAGTTCGCCGACCAACCACGACGGCCCCACCAGGTATCCGAGGCGGGCGCCCGCCATCGACCAGGTCTTCGAGAACGTCCGGGTGACCACCAGCGGTCGGTCCTCGGCGACGAGGTCGAGTGCCGTCCAGTCGGCGAACTGCGCGTAGGCTTCGTCGACCACCACGAGACCCGGGGCCAGATCGAGCAGTTGACGTACCCGTTCGGCAGGTTCGACCAGCCCCGTCGGGTTGTTCGGCGAGGTCAGGAACACCACGTGCGGGCGATGCTCGGCCATCACGCGTTCGACCTCGGCCGGGTCGAGCGTGAAATCGGCCGCCCGCTCACCCTCGACGACCGTCGCCCCCGTCACCCGGGCGATCTGCGCGTGCATCTGGTACGTCGGCTCGAAGGTGGCCACGGTGCGGCCCGGCCCGGCATAGGCCAGCAGCACGGTCTGCAGCACCTCGTTCGAGCCGTTCGCGGCGAACACCTGCGACGGATCGACACCATGTGCGGCGGCGATCGCCTGACGGAGCTCGGTGGCCGCACGGTCCGGGTAGCGGTGCCAGTCGATGCGCGACACCTCGGCGGCGACGGCATCGCGGAATGCTGCCGGAGGTGGTTCCGGCGACTCGTTGGTGTTCAGCCGCACCCGCACGTCGACCTGGGCGGAGTGGTAGCCGTCGAGGGCGCGCAGGTCGTCACGGACGGGGATCACCGGGCGAAGTGTAGAGGGAGGGCACCGCAGGCTCCCGGTAGAGTTTGGAGACATGGCCGGATCCACCGAGTCGACGGCTGCGGAGCTGGCGGCGATCGCCGACAACGTGGCGCAGTACCGAAGCCGGGTCGCCGGGCTCGCCGAACCATGGATCGGCAGCGAACGAGACGACGTGGTCGCCGCGATCCACGAGGCCGAACGCCAGCTCCGCAACGCCGAACGAACCCTCAACCGGGCGATCAAGGTCTGCGACTGAGCAGACCGGCGGTCACGGCACGTCGAGTGACGGCGCTGCACGCGTCGACACCGAAAAAGCGGCGACGGCCCCTCGTGAGAAGGGCCGTCGCACGGTGCGAGGCCGGGAGGCGGATCCCAACCGTCGCAACAACCAGGTGGCGGGAACCTGGTTGCGGACAAGTATACACCCGACGCCCCGAGCCACCTGCCACCGGTACCCTCGGGCCATGCGCTGCCTCGAGATCAAGCGTCAGATGACGGCTGACGACATCGTCAGCGTGTCGGAGCTGCTCGACGCCGCTGCTCGCGCCGACGGTCGCCGTCCCCTCTCCGACCACCTGTACCTCGACCTGGTCAACGGTGGCCTCGACGGCTTCACCGGATTCCTCGCCTCCGAGCCCGGCCACGACCACCCGGTCGCCTACGCCCAGATCTCGCGGGGCAACAACGCCCATGCATTCGAACTGGTCATCCACCCGCACCACCGTTACGAGATGGCCACGATCGGACCCGAGTTGATCGAAGCAGCACTCGATGTCGTGGCCAACGACGGTGGTGGTCGAGTCAACTGGTGGGTGTTCGAGCCGACGTCGGCCCACCAGGCCCTGGCCGACCAGGCGAGCATGCACCGCGGACGCACGCTGTACCAGATGCGGCGACCGCTGCCGGCCGACACGCCGGTCACGATCGACACGCGGCCGTTCGTGCCCGGTGCCGACGACGTCGAATGGCTCCGGGTGAACAACCAGGCGTTCGCGGACCATGGCGAACAGGGAGGCTGGACGATCGAGACCTTCTGCCAGCGCCAGCAGGAGCCGTGGTTCGATCCGGCCGGGTTCCGGGTGCTCGACGCCGCCACGGTCACCGCGGACTCCGCTGTCGACCACGTGGAAGTGGACGGCGACCGAGCCAACGGTGGCGCCGGGCCGATGGCCGGTTTCTGCTGGACCAAGGTGCATCCGCCGACCGACGACGAACCCGCGCTCGGTGAGATCTATGTGATCGCCGTCGACCCGGACTTCCACGGACGCGGACTGGGCGCTCAGCTCACCCTGGCCGGTCTCGACCACCTCGCGGGCGCCGGCATCACGACCGCTCTGCTGTACGTCGACGCCGACAACTCCACCGCCGTGGCCATGTACGAACGGCTCGGCTTCACGATCCACTCGACGAACGCCGCATTCGTCGCCGACATCGCCCCGACAGGAGCCAGCCGAGCATGACCACGATCGAACACCGCCCGCGATCCGAGCACACGGAGCTGCCACGTTGGAGCGTCACCGACGTCCACGACTCACTCGACTCCAGGTCGTTCGCCGACGCCCTCGAACGGGCGGGCGCCGACGCCGGCCGTCTCGTGGCACTGTTCGACGAGCTGTCCATTCGGGCAACACCGGCTCGGCCCGTGACCGCTGCCGACGGCACCACCGCCGACCGGATCCTCGCCACGTTGAACCGGGTCACCGACGACGTCAATCTGCTGCGCGTCTACGTGTACGCGACCGTGGCCACCGACTCACGCGACCAGCGCGCCCAGGCGGTGTTCAGCGAGGTCCGCCAGCTCGACGCCACACTGCGGCCCCTCTCGTCACGGCTCGCCGAGTGGGTGGCCGCACTCGGCGTCGACGAGCTCGCATCGGTCAGCACGATCGTTGCCGATCACGTCGGCCCACTGCGCCGTCTGGCCAGGCGCGTCGAGCACCAGATGAGCGAGCCCGAGGAGCATCTGGCGGCAGAGCTGTCGCTCACGGGCGCGTCGGCGTGGGGCCGGCTCCAGGCCGACGTCACCTCGCAGCTGACCGCCGAGGTCGACCTCCCCGACGGCCGCGCAACGCTGCCGATGCCCGCGGTCCGGGGCCTCGCCACCGATCCGGATCCGGATGTCCGTCGGGCTGCCTACGAGGCCGAACTGCGGATGTGGCCCAGCATCGAGGTGCCGGTTGCCGCCGCGATGAACGCCATCAAGGGCGAAGCGATCGCCCTCAACCGGCGGCGCAACTGGTCCTCGCCCGTCGATGCGTCACTCTTCGCGAACAGTGTGAGCCGGGCGACCTTCGATGCGATGCACGCTGCGGTCGTCGCGTCGTTGCCCGACCTGCGGCGCTGGATGCAGACCAAGGCCACCCTGCACGGACACCCTGCCGGGCAGGGTTTGCCCTGGTGGGACCTCGTCGCGCCGCTGCCGTCGGCGACGACGTCGGTGTCGTGGGACGACGGGATCGAGGTGGTGCGACGAGCGTTCGGCGACTACAGCACCAACCTCGAACAAGTGGTCGACCGGGCGCTCGACGAGGCCTGGATCGATGCCGAGCCACGCCCCGGCAAGTCCGGCGGAGCGTTCTGCGCGCCGTTCGTCGGTGACCGGTCGCTCGTCCTGTTGAACTGGGCCGGTTCGGCCGACTCCACCCAGACCACCGCTCACGAACTCGGTCACGCCTACCACAACACGACCCTGGCCGGCCGCACCGCCCTGCAGCGTCAACTGCCGATGGCGCTGGCCGAGACCGCCAGCATCTTCTGCGAGACGCTCGTGGTCGAGGCCGGGCTCGCACGACTCGACGGGCCGGAACGCCTCGCCCAACTCGACGTCGACCTGGTCGGCACCAACCAGGTGATCGTCGACATCCACTCGCGGTTCCTGTTCGAGTCCGATGTGTTCGAACGCCGTGCCCGACGGACCCTCAGCGCGTCCGAGCTGTGCGAGATGATGACCGCCGCCCAGGCCGAGGCGTACGGCGACGGCCTCGACCAGTCGACCGCGCATCCGTACATGTGGTTGCTCAAGCCGCACTACTACGGATCGCACTTCTACAACTGGCCCTACACCTATGGGCTCCTGTTCGGCCTCGGGCTGTTCGCCGAGTACCGCGCGGACCCCGAACGGTTCCGGGCCGGCTACGACGACCTGTTGTCGCGGGCCGGGATGGACACCGCCGAGGAACTGGGAGCAGCGTTCGGTCTCGACGTCACCGACGAAGCATTCTGGACCGCCAGCCTCGACGTCGTACGGGCCCGGATCGCCGACTACACGAGCCGTGCCGCCGACGTCACGCCGGCAGGCGCGACCTGACCCGTGACGACGCACCGATGAGCGCCACCCGCTACGACCACACCCGCGAGCAGCTCGCCGCCGTGCTCGACGGAGAGCCGCGCTATCGCCTCGATCAGCTGTGGGACGGCATGTACTCGCAACTGGCCGACCCTGCCGAGATCACCACCCTGCCCAAGTCGCTCCGGGCGCGCCTCGACCTGGAGCTGCCCACTGCGCTGTGTCCCGTCACCGAGTCGGTCAGCGATCGGGGCGACACGGTGAAGTTCCTGTGGGAGCTCGACGGCGGCGGCCGCATCGAGACGGTCCTGATGCTCTACGCCGACCGGGCGACGGTGTGCGTGAGCAGCCAGGCGGGTTGCGCGATGGCCTGCGGGTTCTGTGCCACCGGTCAGGCCGGTTTCACACGGCACCTCACCGTCGGCGAGATCGTCGAACAGGTCGTGCGGGCGTCGCAGCGCGCCAAACAGCTCGAGCGGCGCGTCAGCAACATCGTGTTCATGGGAATGGGCGAGCCGATGGCCAATCTCGACAGGGTGTGGTCCGCCACCGAGCGGTTCCACGCCGATCTGGGTCTCTCGGCGCGGCACATCACCATCTCGACCGTCGGCATCATCCCCGGCATCCGCTCGCTCGCCGAGCGGCCGCTGCCGGTGAACCTGGCGGTGTCGCTGCACGCTGCGAACGACGCGTCCCGCGACGAGCTGGTGCCGATCAACCGCCGCTACCCCATCGCCGCGCTGATGGATGCGTGCGAGGACTATCTCGACGCCAAACATCGCCGGATCAGCTTCGAATGGGCGATGATCGACGGCGTCAACGATCGCGACAGCGATGCCGACGAGCTGGCCACGCTGTGCCGACGCCTGAGCCCGCACGCCCACGTGAACCTGATCCCGCTGAACCCGACCCCCGGCTACCCCACCACCGGAACGCCGCTGCGCCGCGTCGAGGCCTTCCGCGATCAGCTCGAGTCGCTCGGGGCGAACGCCACCGTACGCCGCAACCGCGGGACCGACATCGACGCCGCGTGCGGCCAGCTCGCCGCCGGCCAACCGGTCACCGTCACCCTCAAGCCGTAACGTTTGGTGTCAGACACCAAACGTTACATCCGGGGTCATGTGGGGTCGACGTAGCCGGGGTTGGCGACCGCCAGCTTGTCGGCCACCATCTCCGAGAGCAGGTCCCGGAGTTCGTCGGAGCGACCCTCGAAGCGGCGTTCGCGGATCGCAGCGGCCAGTTCGGTGTCGTCGGCGACGCCCAGACGGGCGAGGCGCTCCTCGTGAGTTCGCTGCTGCCCCGGACCGAGTTCGATCTCCCGCTCGACCATTGCGAGCACGTTTGCCGCGACCCGGGCATGGAACCGCAGCCTGCCCTCCGTGGCCGGGATCACCTCGCGGTCGATCCACTCACGCACCGATTCGAGGAGCTCGATCGCGTTCGGGGCGTCGTGGGGAACCCCCATGTCACCACCGCCCTTCGAGCGAGCGCAGCAGGTCGTACTCGTTCTCGCACACTCGCCTTCCGATCGCTGCGAGCTCGTGGCTGCGCGACGCACCGTCGAGGTGCACGCTCGCCTGCAGGATGCACATGATCGCCCATTTCCAGGTGCCGAGCACCTCCCACCAGTGCACGACCACCGGATCGACCGTCTCGCCCGAGGCAGCCTCGTACGCGGCGAACAGTTCGTCGTACTCACCGAGGCCGGCCACCGGCGGGCGACCCCCGAACCGCCACGCCTTCACGCACAGCCAGCCGAGGTCCTCCATCGGGTCGCCGAGGTGTGCGAGCTCCCAGTCGATCACGGCGCGCAGCCCGTCGGGGCCGACGATGACGTTGCCGAGCCGGAAGTCTCCGTGCACCACGCACGTACGACTCGAAGCGGGTCGGGTGTCGACGAGCCAGTTGCGGACCAGCTCGAGCACCGGATGGGGCCGCCCGAGCGAGTCCAGCACCTCGGTGTAGTAACCGAGTTGGTCGGTCGCTTCCAGACCATCGAGCTCGTGGGGGTCGAGCGCGTGGATTCTTGCCAGGGCCCGACCGAAGTCGCCGGCCAGTCGGGACCGCGCGGTCGCGTAGTCGTCGTCACGTTGGATCTTTCGGGCAATCGTCTCGCCCTCGATCGCTTCGAGCACCATGAACGCCATGCCGTCGTCGCGGCGCCGAGCATCGAGCAGCTCCGGCACGGGAACACCCCCACGCCGAGCAGCTCGCACGACGGCCGCCTCGAGCAGCATGTCGCGCTGGTCCCCGGAGCGTTGCCGCTGCAAGATCAGTGCTCGACCGTCGGCGGTGAACCGCCACGTCTCGCGTGATGCTCCACCCGAGAGCCGGTGGAGGTCGTGGATCTCGGCGCCACCGAGCAGCTGCGACAGCATCATCGAGAGCTCGGTGCCGACGGCGGAGGTCCCCATCGGGCTCAGGTTAGGTCCGCGTGCGGTGCACCTCAGCAACCGGCGGCGCGTACCGACGGCGTCGGGTTCACCGCGAGGCCGCCCCCGGGGTGGATCTCGAAGTGGAGGTGCGGGGTGCCGGTGGCGTTGCCGGTGTCGCCGTTGTAGCCGATCACCTCGCCCTGGGTGACGCGACGACTGGCGCCCTCGTAGCCCGAGAAGTGGGCGTAGTAGTAGCGGTTGCCGTTGTCACCGACCAGCGAAGCGGCGTTGCCACCGAGCCGGTTCTGTTTGAAGTTGACCATGCCGCTGACGACGGCGTAGATGGGCACCCCGGTCGGGGCCAGCATGTCGACGCCTTCGTGGCTACGGCCCCCGGAGCGGGGGGCGCCCCAGCTGTCGCCGTAGGCCGATCCGTTCATCGGACAGACGATCGCGTCGATGTACACCGATCCGTTCACGATGCCGATCGGAACGCTGCCGGCTCCACCAGTGCCGGTCCGACCACCACTGGTCCCACCCGACGCGCTCGATGCACGAGGTTCTCCGGGTGATGCAGCGGCCTCGGCGTCGGGCGCCTCGCTCGGGTCGGCGGCATCGGGGTCGGCGGCATCGGGGTCGGCGGCGGCCGCTTCGGCTGCGGCGGCTGCGGCCTGCGCGGCGGCGATGCCCGGGTTGGGCTGGGCGCGCGCAGCGGCTTCGGCGTTGCGCAACTCGACCTCTTCGAACGCGGCGGCCATGGCGGCCTGCTGCTCGGCGAGCGCCTGACGGACAGCT
>CAZJUC010000014.1:5759-29289 GCA_964549065.1 uncultured Ilumatobacteraceae bacterium | reverse complement strand
CGGGGCGTCGTCGATGTGGGCGTGGCAGTTCTCGAAGGCGCAGTACACCGCCGAGACCAACAGGTGGACGAAGTTCGTGTCGATGCAGAACCACTACAACCTCCTCAACCGTGAAGAGGAGCGCGAGATGATGCCGCTGTGCGTCGACCAGGGGGTGGGCGTGATCCCGTGGAGTCCACTCGCTCGGGGCCGCCTGACCCGGGACTGGGACGAGACGACCGCCCGCTCGGAGGCCGACGAGTTCGGCAGGGTGCTGTACCCGCCCGACGACAGGGTGATCGTCGAACGCGTCGCGGAGATCGCGTCCGAGCGAGGCGTGCCGCGGGCGCAGGTGGCGCTGGCATGGATGCTGGGCAAGTCGTTCGTGTCGTCGCCGATCGTCGGTGCCACCAAGCCGGCGCACATCGACGACGCGGTCGCCGCGGTCGACGTGGAGCTCAGCGACGAGGAGGTCGCCCGCTTGGAGGAGCCCTACACCCCGCACCCCGTCGTCGGCTTCCGCTGACCCGTCGCGCCCCCCATCCACGTTTGCGTTGCATCCCCGGTGGGGCGGACCACCAGAAGTGGCACACAAACGTCGCTGCGCAAGCACCCATCCACGTTTGCGTTGCATCCCCGGTGGGGCGGACCACCAGAAGTGGCACACAAACGGGGTGGAGGGATTGGCGGCGTCAGTGGATCACGGTGCCGAGGGTGCCGCAGCAGCCCATGTTGCGGGTGGCGGGGAGTAGCGACCGAGACCTGATCGCCGACGCCGCGAGGTGTTCGGCAGCACCGCCGAGGTGGGGCGACCACAGCGCCTCCACCTGGGCTCGCGATCGCTCGAGGTCGGTGGCCGGGTCGCCGGCGAGTAGATCCAGCCAGTCGGCCGGCCGGTCGCCGAGCAACTCGACCGCGCGGAGGTACAACGCATCGAGCGCCGGCGGACCCCCGGCGTCGACCTGCGAGCGCCAGTGGTGAAACCCCTCGACCGCTGCATCCCGCCGTCGCATTGCTGCGTCGGGCGCATCGTCTGTGGTGCGACCGTCGGCGGGGAGGTCGGCGACGGCACGATAGGTGTGCTCGTCGGCGAGCAGATCGGGGGCGAACGCCAGGATCATGTCACCGGCTTCGGGCAGCCCGGCGTTCGACATCAGGACATACAGCTCGAGGTGGCCGTCGAGGTTGATCAGGCGGTGGATCGTGCCCGGCGAGAACCAGGCGATCGTTCCCGGCACCAGCGAGGTTTCGGCGTACCCCTCCCCCGACAACGTCTGGACTGCGCCCTCCCCCGCGATCACCAGGTATGCCTCGGTGCACACCGTGTGCAGGTGCGGCGACCCGCCGGCCAGGCCGTCGGGTCCCGACGTGTCGTACACCCGGACGTGGCTCACCGACGTGCCACCCGGTAGCGGCACCCCGAACTGCTCTCCCGGCGTCGGCGGCCCGGTCTTCACCACGTCACCCCCACCACCTCCGCAGGCCCGCCTTCGCCGCCACGCCCACCACCACCACAACCACGTTCAACCACGTTTGTGTTGCAGTCTCGGTGGGACGGGCCACGGGAGCTGTAACGCAAACGAACCGGTGCGGCGCCAACCACGTTCGTGTTGCGCTTGCGGTGCGACGGGTCACCAGAATTGCAACGCAAACGGTGGGGAGGCGGCGTGATCACGACTCGAACTCGGGGATCCACGAGTGGCGCGCCGGGTGATCGGCGGCGAGCGGGAGCGTCTCGACCGAGCCCGTGCGCGCCGAGTGGTACCAGGCGCTGACCAACTCGAGGGAGGCGCGCGCGTCGGCGAGCGTGACCGGGAGGTCGCCGCCGTCCGTGAGCCGGTCGACGAAGCCCTGGAACTGACCGGTGTACTGGGTGCCCGCTGCTGGGAGATCGGTCCACACCTGCTCGGCTTCCTCGGCGAACGCCGACCGCCGGAACTCGAAGTTCCACGGTCCGGCAGCCGGGTCGTACGCCTCGGACGATGACGTGATCGTGACATTGTCGAAGTGCCACACGAGCTGCGACGACTCGGATGCTGCGCCGAGTGTGACGTTCATGGTGATCAACGCGCCGTCGGCGGTGCGGCCGATCGCCACCGCACAGTCCTCGGTCTCGACGGCGTTGACGCGGGTCGCCGCCATCGCCCGCACCTCGACCAGCGGTCCGGCCATCCACGCCAGCAGGTCGTGATTGTGGATCGCATGGCTGAGCACGCATCCGCCACGTTCGCCCGCCCACGTTCCCCGCCACGCGGCGTCGGCGTAGTAGGCGCGTCCGCGGCGCCACCAGGTGGAGGCCGACGCAGTGAAGAGCGGGCCGGTGATCCCGGCGTCGATCAGTGCCCGGGCTCGGGTGGCGCCGTCGCCGAAGCGGTACTGGAAGATCGGCATGAACCGTGCGCCCGACGTTGCCGCTGCGCGTTCGACCGCGTCGGCGAGGCGGTCGCAGGCGGCCACCGAATCAACGAGCGGCTTCTCGCAGATCACGTGCACGCCGGCGTCGAGGCAGCGCACGATCTGCTCTTCGTGCATCGACGGCGGGGTGCACAGATCGATCACGTCGACCCGATGCGGCGAGTCCGGATCGTTGGCGGCGGCGAGGAGATCATCGAGCGACTCGACGCCGGGGACCGCCCAGTCGGCCTCGCCCTTGACGCGCTTGGCCTCGTCGAGCTCGGCGAACACGGTGGCCGCCGCCCCGTCCACCTCGCGCCATGACAGCAGGTGGCTCTGGCCGATCCCCATCCCGACCACACCGACTCGCAGCTCGCTCATGATCGTCCGACGCTACATCGGGTGGTCGCTGCTGCTCCCGCCGACGCCGCCACGACCGATCGCCTGCCATCCTCCGCGCTCCCCGGAATCTCGGTGAGCCGGGTTCCGGCTTGCGGAACCCACGGCACCGAGATCACGACGAGGGCGCCGTCGACGTGCCCCCAACGAGAATCGGGAACTGGCGACCGGGAGCGTCGGCGGGAACCCGACCGGTGGGCGCCCCCGATGCCGGATCGCCGGTGAGCACCGCCGCGCCGTCGGGTGCGTACTGCAGGATGTAGGCCTTGCGGACGTCGCCGGTGACGTTCGGGCCGGTGAGGTGCGGGGTGAGTGACGAGAACACGACGATGCCGCCCTTGCCCACCGGGGCGGCGACGGCGTCGGGATGCGACTCGACGATCTCCCAGCCGAGCGGGTCGACGTAGCGGTGCCGGTACGTGCCGCGGCGGTGCAGGCCGGGAATCACGTGCGGGCAGCCGTTGTCGAGCGTGGCGTCGGTGAGCGCCACCCAGCACGTGAGGTACTGCTGGGGGTCGACGAAGGCGTACCCGTTGTCCTGGTGCCACGGGAAGCGGCGCGGCTTCTCGGGTTTCTTGTAGACGGCCTGGTCCCAGTAGAGCCGGACGTCGGGGCCGATCAGGTCGTGGCAGAGGTCGGCGAACACCGGGTGGCGGGCGAAGGTGGCTGCGACCGGTTCACGCTCGACGAGATGAACGGTGAAGGTGATCGCCCCGGTCTCGGCGATCGAGATGCGTCCGCCCTCGAGCGTCTTCAGGAACTGGTCGGTGGCGGCTTCGGTGCGATCGATCGTCTCGATCAGCGGGGCGAGCTCGTCATCGGTGAACACCTCGGGCAGCACGACGTAGCCATCACGATCGAAGTCAGCGACCTGATCGGTGGTGAGCCGCCGGAACGGTCCCGTGCGGTCGCTCCATGTGAAGCCGTCGTTCCATGGGTGCAGCCCGAGAGCGTCGCCGGCCATCCCCGGACGCTACGCCGTCTCCCCTCTGCGTGACACTTCCGGTGGGGCGGGCCACCCGAAATGCAACGCAAACGTGATCGTGCCGGGCGCCTCATCCGTTTGTGTGACATTCCCGGTGGGGCGGGCCACCCGAAGTGCAACGCAAACGTGATTGTGGTGGCATTGCCTGATGGCGGCGGTGACGTCCGGCGGGGTGAACCGGGCGGGATCGCCCCGGGTGGGCTCAAGCGGTGGGGTGGGCCCAGGGGGTGGCGGTGGGGTGGGCCCAGGGGGTGGCGGCGGCCTGGGCGCGCAGGCAGACGTCGGTGACGTCGATGGCGTGCTGCTGGGTCATCAGGCGCTCGCCGTCGTCGGCGAGGTCGGCCAGCAGCTGCTCGCCCCAGTCGACGACCACACCGGACACGTCGACCCGCCGGGTGCCGTCGGCGTCGACGACGATCAGGTGCTCGGCGCCCTCCGAGCCGGCCACGTCGACGTTCGCCCGCGCCTCGATCGTGCCCTCGGTGCCGACGATCGTGAGCCGGCAGTCACCCCACGTCCCGAGCCCTCTCGCGGTGAGGTAGTCGAGCCGATGGTCGCCGACGATGCCGCGTGCGACCAACGTCATCGAGCCGATGTCCTGCATCGCTGGATGGTCGGCGCTGGCGACGTTGCCGACGGCCGACGCCACGATCGCGACCTCGGCGGCTGCCGACCCGGTGACCGCCATGAACTGGTCGACCTGGTGCGAGCCGATGTCGACGAGGATCCCACCGGTGGCCTCGGGATCCCAGAACCACGCCGGCCGTCGCTTGGCCCACATCGTGTGCGGCCCCGCTCCGACGACGTGCACGATCGAACCCACCGCGCCCGCGCGGGCCAGCCGCACCGCTTCGTTGATCGCCCGGTTCTGGTAGCGCTCGGTGAACAGCACGGTCCACGGGCGCCCGGGTCGGTCGGCAACCGCCGATCGGACGGCGTCGAGTTGGTCCATCGTGGTGAGGCCCGGTTTGTCGGACACGACGTGCTTGCCGGCGGCGATCGCCGCGAGCGCGATCGAGGCGCGCCGGTTCGGGATCGCTGCGGTCACGATCACATCGATCGAGTCGTCGGCGAGGACGTCGTCGAACGACGTCTCGACCGAGTCGGCCTGCCACCCGGAGTAGTGCTCGACGAACTGGCCCTCGGCGGTGTGCGCCACCGCCGTTGCGCCCGCTTTCACCAACCGGTCGACGATCTCGTACAGGTGGTTGTGGTCGGCGCCCACCAGCGCGATCCGACCGACCATCACCCACCACCGACGATCACGCCAGGGGTCAGACCCCAGGCGTGATCGATCACGTGTGGGGTCTGACCCCTGGCGTGATTCATGCGAGGTCGCGGGTCATGGTGTCGAAGTCGCAGCTCCACGTGGAGTTGCTCGCGGTGAGGTTGTACTGGCGCGACAGGTGGTCGATGCCACCCCACGGCGACTCGTGGCGGGGATGGTCGCCGGTCGGATACTCGACGCCCTCCACCAGGAACACCCCGGTGCTCGACCAGTCGACGATCCCCGACGACGGCGACGTCCACGACACCGTGAACCCGGTGTCGTCGCGCACCACCGATGGATCGATCGCGGTCACCGCGTTGACGAAGTCGTCGAGCGATCCGCCCACGTCACTGCCGACCTCCACGATCCACACGTTGTCGGGCCCACCCTCGGCGACCAGGTCGAACGGCTTGGTCATCCCGCCGGTGGCCACCACCGCCGAGTCGTACTCGCGCCAGGTCGGCGTGCGCCACGACCACAGCGCGATGTAGCCGCCGCCCTTCGCGGCGATCGTCCAGTTGCCCACCTGGCGCACCTCGTCGAAGTGGTCCTGGGGCACGTACGCATGGGTGAACGGCCGGTACTCGAACACGCCCCACACCAGCGGATCGGTCGATTGGTCCCACTTCGGCTGGTAGATGTGCACCGCCGTCGCCCGATGCTGCGCCGTGCGCGGCATCGACGCGTCGCCGGTCCAGTACCCGGGCTGCGGGTCGTCGCCCCAGACCGTCGTCTGGGCGACATCGGGCACCGGATGCGTGGTGAACACCATCGCGTTCTCGTCGATCGCCGCCTGCCACGCGTGACCCTGGTCGCGCATCTCGCCGAAGCGATGGTCGAGCACCGACGCCAACGACACCTTCGGCTCGCGGTAGGCGTAGGTGTTCGCCTCGGAGAGGAACCCGAAGTTGATCACCGCAGCACGCTCCTGCGCCCACACCCGGATGCGCTCGGGGTCGTAGTCGTTGAGCGCTGCGAGCAGGTTGATCTCGGCGAACTCGGAGGTCTCCCAGAGCCGGAACTCGTTCAGGTAGTCCACGCTGACCTCGGCGAGCGGCCACATGCCGAGCGCCCCCAGACTCCACCAGAACGGCAGGTTCTCGCGCTTCGAGAAGTCCTTGCCGTACGGTGCGACCGGGTCGTCCTCGAGCGGCGAGGAGCCGTCGAAGAAGACCCCGTGGCGTTCGCGCACCACGCTCGGCTGGTCGTCGAGGGCGATGTCGACCACGAGCTGCGGCGGCCGATACCGCTCGCCGGAGCACAGGTAGGTGACGCCGGTGTCGCCCGTGGACTGGTACGGGGCGGTCGTGTCGTCGAACACGAACTTGGCCACGTTGAAGGTGTCCTCGTCGAGCGCCGACATCTTGTCCTTCTTGTACGTGCGTCCCCGCGGCGCGGCATAGGTGCCGGCCTGGTTGTGGGCGGCCATGTCGACGAGACACAGGTCGAGCGCCATCGCCGCGGCGACGACGATCTCGGGGTCGTCGGCGAGTTCGGCGAGCATGTGCAGCGGCGTGATGTTCTTCAGCATGTAGACGTTCGAGTGCCACTCGAAGAAGCCGAGTTCGGCGCGCTCCGCGATCCATTCGAGGATGAACGGCTTGGCCCGCTCCATGTGTTCGGCGCCGGTGAGCCCGGTGACGGCGAACGTCTCGTCCGGGTAGCGCTGTCCGGCCAGGTACTCGATCGCCCGGGTGATCACGATGTGGTTCTCGGACCAGAACCACAGGTTGTCGACCCGGTCGGCGGGCAGGGGGTCGTCCCAGGCGTAGCGGTTGGCGAGCATGCGTTCGTCGATCGCGGCGATCACCTCGGGCGACAGCTGCGTCATCGGCGTGTCGCCCTGCCCGAGCGCGAGCATCCAGTGCAGGTCCATGAACCGGAAGTCGCGGGTGTCCTCCCACGCGTCGATCTGGTCGAACACCGCCGACAGCGACTCGACGGTGACGTCCTCGATCGGCCACGTGAAGTCGGGGTCGCGACGGGCCCGACCGAGGTAGGCATTGATGCCCGGCGGGTTCGACGAGTGCTCGGCGGTGGTGGCGAACGCCAGGTAGTCGTCGACGCGCTGCTGGTGGACCGCCTCGTCGATCAGGCCCGGTGATCCTGGCGCGGCGAGGGCGGCGGCTGCGGCCGAGAGCGGGACGGTCGGCGCGGTCGTGTCGGCCGGCACCGTGTCGGCGGTGGTGGTGTCCGACGGGGTGGACGACGACGTTGCCGGCGCGTCGGTGGTCGGGGTGCTGGACGAGTCGTCACTCGAACAGCCGGCGATCACGGCGGCGGTGGCGCCGGCCCCGGCGATCAGGAATCGGCGCCGGTCGAGCAGGAGTCGGGCGCGAGTCGTGGGGAGGTCACCGGGTTGCATTCCGGCAACTGTAGAGATCGCGCCCGACGCCGTCGCAGCGGACCGATCACGCCAGGGGTCAGACCCCAGGCGTGATCGGTGTCACATGGTGTGCCATGTGCGACATTGACCCTCCGCATGATCTCGCCGACAGTGTGGGTGATCTCGCCGACAGGCTGGGGAACGACGAGGGCTGGGGGGCCACATGACGATCACCGAGGGAACACGGATCATCTTCGATCCGTTCGAGCCGGGCTACTTCGCCGACCCGAGCGTGCAACTCAATGCGTTGCGCGAGCAGGAGGCCGTGCACTTCATGGAGTTCACCGGCGGCTACATGGTGACGGGCTACGACGACGCGTTCCGCCTCCTGCGGGACCGGACCGTGGGCAGCACCGCCCAGAACGCCACGTCGACGCCGTCGATCGACGCCGAGCGCGCCGCCCTGGCGCAGGATCCGGCGGGGCCGAACATGTTGCGGGTCGACGGCGACGACCACACCCGGATGCGTCGACTCGTGTCGCAGGCGTTCACGCCTCGCGCGATCGAGTTGTGGCGGGCGCGGGCGACCGAACTGACCGAGGAGTTGCTCGACGTGTTCGAGAATCGTGGCAGCGGCGACGCGCTCCACGACTTCGCGCTGCCGCTGCCGGCGACCGTGATCTCCGACATGCTCGGGGTCCCGAAGGCCGACCTTGCGAAGCTGCGCGGGTGGTCGCATGCGATGGCCAAGACGCTCGACGCGGTGAACACCGACGAAGAACGGCGGCGGTCGATCGATGCAGCCCGAGCGATGGACGGCTACCTACGCGACGTGTACGACGCCAAGCTGGCAGATCCTGCCGACGACATCTTCTCGGCGTTGATCGCGGCTGAGCACGACGGTGATCGCCTGACGAAGAACGAGGTGATCTCGAACATCCGCCTGCTGTACGTGGCCGGCCACGAGACCACGACCAACCTGATCGGCAACGGCTTGGTCGAGCTGTTCCGTCACCCGGACCAGCTCGAGATGGTGCGAGACAGCGACGCGCACGACACCAACCTCGTCGAGGAGGTGTTGCGGTTCAACTCCCCGGTGCAGATGACCCGGCGCATCCCCGACCACGACATCGAGGTGGCCGGCACGACGATCCCGGCAGGCTCGGTGATCCTGCTGTGCGCGGTGAGCGCCAACCGCGATCCGCGCAAGTTCGGCCCGACCGCCGACGAGTTCGACATCACCCGAGTCGACGCGAAGGATCAGCTGTCGTTCGGAGGTGGCGCTCACTTCTGCCTGGGCGCAGCGCTCGCCCGGTTGGAGGGGGCGATCGCCATCCCGCGGATCATCCGAAGGTTCCCGAACCTGGCGGAGGTGGCCGAGCCCGAGTTCGAACCACGCGTCGTGCTGCGAGGCGTGGCCCGCCTCGACGTCACCGTGTGACGATCACGACGGGGCTCAGACCTGCGATGTGATCGTGCGAGGCCACCTGCTGTGCATCGTCAAGACAACATCAATGCCTGGACATCGGTGACGATGGGGAGTTAGGTGGAGGACGACTTCTGCGGGGGCAGCAAGTCGACAACACGGGTGCGCCGCAGCCACCGAGATCTGACCGCTACGGCACCTCGAAGCCTTGGGGGTTCAGCATGTCATTCCGCAAGATCGCAGGAGCGGTGGCCGTTTCGGCCGGCGTCATCACCGGATCGCTCGTCGCCGTGCCACCGACAGCAGGTGCGGCCGGTTCGCCGTTCGACGACGAGATCGGCGATCAGCTCGCGCTCGCGAGCGCCAGCTTGGCGCAGGCCTCGATGCTCGTCGACCTGTTGCCGGTGATCCCGGGACTCGAGGCAAACCCGGCGATGCTGCTCGGCGTCCACGAGCTGTTCGTCGGCGGGAGCGGCTTCGCCGGGCTTGCGAGCCTTGCCACGAGCACCGACCTGGCGACCGATCTGCCGGCGCTGAGCGGTTCCGGGTTCACACTGTCGAACTACGAACACGCCACATCGGGGACGACACACACGGTCAGCTTCGACGTGCAGATCGACAAGGTGGCCGCCGCGCCGATCGCCATCATCGACGGCGACGTCCAGATCCTCGGCACCGACGTCGACATCGACGTGACGATGCCGAACACCACGATCACCCTCGAGTTCGAAGCGGCCAGTGCCACCGAAATCGTTCCGGGCTCGTTTGCCTTCGTGGAGCTGCCGTCGCTCGACTTCTCGGTGTCGCTCTCGGGTTCCCCGACGATTCCGATCCAGTTCGGCTTCGCCAGTGCGACCGCCTCGGGCGACTTCGGCCTCAACCTCTCCGCTGGCCTGCAACTCACCGACCCCGACGGGCTCGACCGGATCACGATCAGCGAGTTCTCCACGCTCGCGATCGAGGATCTCATCCAACTCGACTTCCCCACGAACACCCCCGACGACATCGACATCGATCTCGCCCTCGACGCCGACGTGTTCGGCACCGGGTTCGGCGGCCAGTTGACGATCACCGACGAGAACTTCTTCTCGGACCCGGCGCCGGTGACCACCTTCACCGCCTCGGGCGCGAACCCGATCGACCTCCTGTCGAACATCAGCGCGGACACTGCGATCACCTCGTTGGCGCAGCTCGTGTCGAGCTACGGCGCCGCGATGCTGGCCGGCGACGTCGAGCTGCCGTTCCTGTCCGACGGCGTGTTCATCCCCGGTGATCTCGGCAGCGCCGACCTGTCGGACTTCGACCGCGTGTTCGACGCGATCCAACCCTTGATGGACTACGTCACGCCCCGATCGTCCGGGCAGATCGTCTGCGGGACCGAGGTCGGCCCGGATCCCGACGGTGCCGGCGGCGTGGAGGGGATCCCGACCGGGATGCTGATCGAGTTGGAGCCGAACCAACCCGTCTTCTGTCGGGCGTTCACGTCGATCGACGGCAGCGCCCAATGGAAGGTGAACGGCGCCAGCGTGGGGGCGCCCAGCACGACCACGATCGGTGCCGACCCGACCGCCAACATCGAGTTGGCGGCCAGCGCCACCGGCGAGTTCGCCGTGGCAGTGGACTTCACGCCGGGCGACGGCTCCGGGCTCGTCGAGTTGCTGCCGCGCCCCGACACGATCCAGGACCTGCTGACCGAACTCGCAGCCAACGATCTGATCCCACTCGTCGGTGGAGATCCGGACTTCGACTACGACCCCGCTGCGGAAGCATTCACGTTCCCGTTCGACTTCGGCGTCGCCGGGCCGATCGAGCGGGAAGCGTCGATCAACGCCGGGAACTCACTCGTCGCCGCCACCGGGATCACCGGGTTGTCGGCCGACGCAGCGGCCACTGCCCGCTACTCGCTGTCGAACATCGCCGCCGGCGTGACACTCGGCCTGATCGTGACCGACGACATCTCGTCGATCAACCCCGGCGACGACGCAACGAATCCGGAGGGCCCGCTCGACCGGTTCTTCCTCTCCGGTGTCGATTCCCTGATCGAGGTCGGCGACGTGCAGGTCGCCGGCGACTTCGCGATGAACGGCCGGCTGGGATTCCTCGAAGTCGACGCGAACGTCACCGGCAGCCTGTCGAGCCCGGGGGCCGCTCCCGCCCTGAGCGTCGGTCTCACCGGCACGACCGTCGAGTCGAACGGCGCCACCATCTCGGACGCGATTCTCGTACGCGACGTTCTCGGACCGAGCCTCGTCGATCTCGTCGACGCCGACGTCAACTTGCAATTCGACGGCGCCGCTGCGATCAGCGCCGAGGCTGCGGGTCTCGGCGCGGGCGGCGGGTTCGACATCGAGTGGAATCTCGACGATTCCGCTCCGTCGATCACGAACTTCGACGCCGGCTTCACCAACACCCTGCTGCCGTTCGGCGGCGACCTGGCTCTCGTCCACGACGGTGCAGCCTCGCCGACCGACCCCACGCTGTTCACCGGTACGACAGCGACCAACCTGCTCGCCGAGCCCGGGCTCGTCGGCTCGCAGCTCGTCGACACCGCCGGCAACTTCTGCAACATCACCGCGGTGTTGTCGGCGACGCAGCTCACCTGCTCGAATCCCGACGGCGACACCCTCAACCCGATCACGTTCGCGGACGGTGACTCGTACGACGTCAAGGGCAACACGCTGTCGAAGCTGGCCGACATCCTCGCCGCCCTCGACGGGCTCATCGCCTACCTGGAGGACGCCGTCGGCAGCGACGCATTCGACACGCCGATCGACCTGATCGGCGTCAGCCCGGCCGACATCGTGGGCCAGATCGACGAGCTGCGTCGCATGGTCGACGAGTTCCGCGGCGTGCAGGACGCGTACATCCAGTGTGTGGTGCAGGGTGACGCGGCAGCCGACGTGCGCGCCGTACCGCTCGACACATCGCCGCCTGGCCCTCCGCCGGCGGTGACGCTGCAGTGCGCCGCCGAGGCGTTCGCCGACTCGCCGACGGGGGTGCAGTGGCGGGTCGTGCCGGCTGATGGTGCACCCGGCGCGTTCGTGGCCGACACCGACGGCGACAGCCTGTCGGGTTCGCCCGACCCCGAGGTCGCATTCGAGGCGCTCACCATCAGCGCCGACCTCGACACCGACGGCGACGGGTTCGTGTCGCTCGGTTCGGAGTACAGCATCGAGGTCGAGTGGAGCGACGCCACCGGTGGCAAGCAGGCGGCCTTCCCACCGCGAATTCCCCAGAGCCTCCAGCAGCTCGAGTCACTGATCAACGACACACTCGGCTTGCCCGACGGCGTCGTCAGCTTCAGCCTGGAGGACGGCTCATCCGCCCCGGGTGACCCGACGCTCCGCGTCGCCATCGGCTACGGCATCTGTTCCGCGGACGATTTCGTGCCTGGTTGTGACGGCATGCCGATCGTGCCCGGACCGTCGGCCGACCTCAACTTCGATCTCGGCGGGGGGATCGGCGACCTCGTCGGCCTCGACGTCGACGGTGAGATCGTCGTCGACTACGCGGCACTTGCCACCCTCGACGTCGGCATCCCCCTGGACGGCAGCGACCCAGTGCTCTACGGCTCGACCGGGATCGACGCCCGGCTCCAGGTCGAGGGCAGCGACGACCTGAGCATCACGGCGAGCATCGGACCCGTGAACGCACGCATCGGTGCGGCGGCGACCGGGGCGAGCGGCTCCGCCGAGGCGGGCAGCGCCGACGGCACGCTCGTCGCGGTCGGGGCGTTCCCGGCATCGGCGGTGTCGGTGGGCATGGTGGTGACCGAGACCACCACGGGCGAGACCTGCGTGATCACGGCACGAACCGATGACGACACCGTGCAATGCGCCACCGACTGGGAAGAGGGCGATGCCTTCCAGCTCGGCGGCCGCAACGACCTCAGCGCCGGGCTCGGGCTCGAACTGCAGCTGAAGGACACATCACCAGGCGGCGGGATCGTCGGTGACGACGACTTCGTCACCTTCTCCGACGCCGGCGTCGAGGTGACCGATCCGGGCGAGATCCTCGACGGCGGCGAGTGCGGCCCGATCGACGAGGCGACGATGTCGCAGATCGCCGGCTCGACCTTCACTGCGGGCGAGCGCAGTCTCGGCGGATTCGCGTGCGCGCAGCTCTCGCTGTCCGCTGAACTCGGCACCCAGGTGTACCTCGGCGAGCTCGACGTCGAGCTCGTGGTCGGTGCCGACCCGGTTCGCGCGTGGGTGCCGACCGATCTGGGCGCCAAGCTCGGCGCTGCTGCGCTCGATCCGGCGTTTCTGCTGCGGCTCCTCCCCGATCTCCTCGAAGCGATCGAGGACGGCATGCGCGACGCCGCCGACTCAGGGCTTCCGTCTGCTGTCGGCGACCCGCTGCGCACGGGAGCAGCCGGCATCGAGGCCACGCGCCTGTTGATCGACGGCTACATCGAGACCTTCGCCGACGCACTCGCCGGACTCGCTCCGGGCGGCACACTCGAGGGAGCGATCGCCGACGAGCTGGCTGGTCTGCTCGGTCTCGACGCCGGCGACATCGCCGTGGTGGCGCTCTGCGGTGGAGCGACCGAATGCGCCGACGGTGACCCCCTGTCCGCGATCACCGACATCCGCGCGACGTTCACCTTCGGCGACATGGTCGAGGCGACCACCGGCGTCAACCTCGGACTGGACGGACTGCCGCTCAACGTCGAGGGTGGTGTCACCGCGTTCGCCGAGTGGGGCGTGACCCTGGGCATCGGGGTCAGCCGCGACGACGGCCCCTACATCGCCCTCGACGGCGCAGCACCGGAGTTCCTGGTGTCCGCCGGCGTCAACCTGGCCGCCGGTGCCACCGGCTGTGACGGCCCGATCAACGGGCTGGACTACACGACCGATCGGTGCATCTCCGCCCGACTCGGCTTTCTCGATGTCGAAGCGCTCGACAGCACCACCAATCCCACCTCGATCGGTGCCCGGCTCGGCCTCGACGTCGCCGGGGGCAGCGCCGACAGACTGACCCTCGCCGACATGGTCAACGGCACGATCGACCTGACACCGGTGGTGGCGGCGGGGATCAACCTCGACGTGCACCTGCGGACCGGAGTCGCGGCCACCGGGCCCGACCTGCCCTCGATCACCGGCACCTTCCTGCTGCAGTGGCAGGTCGGCACGTACGCAGCCACGCTGGCCGACAGCACGCTCGTGCCGATCGCCGACGTCACCGGCGTGCCGTCGCCGACGATCTCGTTCGACAACCTTCACCTCGACCTCGGCGACGTGCTCGACGAGTTCATCAAGCCGATCACCAACGAGATCAAGAAGATCACCGGGCCGCTGCAACCGATCGTCGACGTGATCACCGCGCCGATCCCTGTGGTCAGCGACCTTGCCGAACTCGTCGGCGAGGACCCGATCACGATGCTCTCGGTGCTCGAGGGCGCGACCGGCGCCGACCTGTCGCTGATCAAGGCGCTGGCCGCGTTCATCGGCTTCGTCAACAGTGTTCCGGATGACTCGGGCCTCATCCCACTCGGCGCCCTGATCGGTGGGACGAGCGACCGCGCCGTTGGCGCCTTCGAGGTCGACCCGGCGAAGGCGGCGGGCACGCTGGCCCCGAGCGAGGCAGGCAGTCTGATCAAGCAGGACAGCTCGTTCAAGGGCGGCACCGGCTTCACCAACGACGTCGGCGAGGCCGGTGACGGCAGCCTCAACACCAAGCAGTCACCCGACCCTGACCGGCCGTCGACGTTCGGCGTGCCGGGGCTGAGCTTCCCGTTCCTCGAGGACGCAAGCCAGGTCTTCGGGGTCCTCGTCGGTCGCGATGCAACCCTCATCCGCTGGGACGCCGGCACGCTGAAGGCCAGCGCAGGCATCTCCTACGACTTCGGGCCGATCATGGTCGGCCCCATCCCCATCACGATCACCCTCGGCGGCGAGATCGGCATCGAAGGCCGCTTCGCCATCGGCTACGACACCAGTGGCATCCGCAAGCTGCTCGACGGCGGCTCAGGCGTCGCCCTCTTCGACGGCATCTTCATCGACGACCTCGATGCCCAGGGCAACGACGTCCCCGAAATCGTCTTCAAGGGCCGCGTGTTCGCCGGGGCGTCGGTCGACCTCGTGATCGTGTCGGCGGGCGTCCGTGGCGGCATCGAATTGACCTTCACGCTCGACCTCGATGACCGTCCCGACCCCGATGGCAAGCTGCGCATCGAGGAGATCGTCGACAAGCTGGCGAATCCGATCTGCCTGTTCGAGGTCGGCGGCAAGATCGAGGCGTTCCTCGAAGCGTTCGTGAAGATCGACTTGTTCCTGTTCAGCAAGGAGTTCGGATTCGAACTGGTTCGCATCACCTTGCTCGAGTGGTCGTCGGCGTGCGAGCCGCCGGCCCCGAAGCCGGCGACGAAGGACGGCGGCGTGCTGTACCTCAACATCGGTGAGCGACGCGATCTTCGCAACGTCCAAGAGGACGTGGTCGACGAGTCGATCGAAGTCCGCCAGCTCGGCCCCGGCAAGGTGCGGGTGACGGCCTTCGGATTCGAAGAGGTGTTCACCGGCATCGAGTTGATCGTTGCCGATGGTGGTGTCGGCGACGACGAGATCTTGATGTTGCCGGGCTCCGACGACGAACTCGTCGACGCGACAGATCCCGATCCCGGTGATCCCACGGTCGGGATCGCCGACGAGACGGTTCCGTTCACGATTCCGACCGTGCTCTCGGGTGGCAACGGCAACGACATCATCAAGGGCGGCAACGGGCCCGACCTGATCCTCGGCGACGACGGTCCGGGCGCAGCCACGTGGGAGGGAGTCGGGTTCACGTTCCCGGACCCCGATGCCGACGACGGTGACGCCGGTGTGGCCGGCGCCGACACAATCAACGCCGGCGGCGGCAACGACGTGGTCAAGGCCGGCGGCGGCAACGACACCGTCGAAGGTGAGGCCGGACGCGACACGCTCGAGGGCGGCGACGGCAACGACACCCTCAACGGTGGCCCCGGCGGCGACGCGATCCTCGGGCAGGGCAACGACGACGTGCTGCACGGCGGGCCGATCCCGCTGCCGGCGCCCGGCGCCACGAACGCGGAGATCGACGACGACGATGCCCTCGCAGGAGGCGTCGGATCCGACACCGTGTCGGGCGACTTCGGCAACGACGTGCTGTTCGGCGACGACGAGGTCGCCGGGTTCATGGACGCCGACGCGGCAATGCGTCGGCTCGGCGATGGCGCTCCCGATCTGGCGACATGGCGAAGCTGGTGCGACGCGCCCGCTGCCGGCGACGGCGACCTGCTCGTGGGCAACGCCGGTGACGACGTGATGCTCGGCCAGGGCGGCGACGACCAACTCGACGGCGACGACGACGACGACTGGGCGTGCGGCGGCAGCGGCGAGGACCAGGTGGTCGGTGGCGACGGCGACGACGAACTGCGCGGCAACGACGACGACGACGTCCTGACCGGCAACGACGGCCACGACGTCATCTTCGGCGGGGCGGGCGACGACACCGCCAACGGCAACGCCGGTGGCGACGACATCTTCGGCGACGCCGGTTCCGACCTGCTGTTCGGCGACGAGGGCGACGACATCGTCGTCGGCGACACCGGCAGTGTGACTCCGGGCCACGTCCACGGCGTCGACGACGGAGCCGACGTGTCGACGGCCAAGGTCGAGGCACTCGATGATGCAGTGGTGCGCAACAGCTCGACGAGCGGTCCGGCGCGAACGGCGTGTGATGTCCCGCTCGGCGACTCCGACTGCATCTTCGGTGGGGCTGGGTCCGACGCGCTGTTCGGCGGGTCGGACGGCGACCTGATCCAGGGCCAGGCCGGCGTCGACCTCATCGAGGGCAACGACGGTCCCGACAACATCCGCGGTGGCACCGACCGCGACCTGTTGTTCGGCAACGCCGACGGTGACCTCATGTTCGGCGACGGCGACGCGGACGCGATGTACGGCGACCGGTCGATCGATGACTGGACGACCGACACCCCGCAGGGTGCTGGAGTCGACGTGATGTACGGCGGGCCGGGCACCGACCACATGGAAGGCGACGGCGGCGACGACGACATGTTCGGCGGGGCCGACGCCGACCACATGGAGGGCAACAACGGCGAAGACGACATGTTCGGCGAGACGGGCAACGACGACATGATCGGCGGATCCGACACTGCAGGTGAGCCCGACGTCGGTGAATCGGTGATGGACGGCGGAGCTGGGTCCGACGTGATGGCCGGCGACAACGCCATCGTCGGGGCGAGCGGCTTCGTCGGTGGACGGTCGGTGGAGTTGCTCGATCTTCCGATCGGTGGCGACGACACGATGAACGGTGCTGCGGACGTCGACTACATGTTCGGCCAGATCGGCAGCGACACCATGTCGGGCGGCGACTCGGGCGACTACATGGAGGGCAACGACGGCGACGACACGATGAACGGTGACGCCGGCGACGACGACATGGTCGGCGGCGGCTCTGCCGCCGACGGGTCGATCACCGAGAGCCGCAACGGCACCGGACTCGACGATGTCGGCGAGACGGCGATGAACGGAGGCACCGGCGACGACTGGATCGCCGGCGACAACGCCCGCATGAACCGGGTGTTGAACGGCGACACCGGCAGCGACGTGCTCGACGACCACCCGATCCAGTTGTTCGACCTCGGCGTCGTCGGGGGTCCGATTGTGCCGGCGACGGCCCACGGACCTGACACGATGGACGGCGGGGCGGACACCGACTTCATGTTCGGTCAGGGATCGAACGACACCATCAGCGGTGGCGACGCACCCGACTACATGGAGGGCAACGACGGCGTCGACTCGATGTACGGCAACGACGGAAACGACGACATGGTCGGTGGCGGCTCGGCCGACGACGGTCTGATCATCCGGCTTCGAGTCGGTGAGGGCCTGTTCGATCAGGGCGAGATGATCATGGAGGGTGGCGCCGGTATCGATTGGATGGCCGGGGACAACGCGTTCATGAACCGGGTGCTGTTCGACGACGACGTCATCCCGATCGATCTGTTCGACGTGAACTCGTTGGATGAGGCCGCCGTCAGCGGTGGCGACACGGTGAGCGGTGGCGACGACGACGACATCATCTTCGGTCAGGGCAACGGCAGCCAGGGCGACCAGTCCGATCCGCCCGACGGGCTCGACAACGACGGCGACGGCGAGGTCGACGAGGACGGCGACTGGGACGGCGTCAGCGGCGAGGTGTGGCTCGGCGACACGATCCACGGCGACGACGGCGACGACTACGCCGAGGGCAACCAGGGCTCGGACCTGATCTTCGGTGACCGTGGTGATGACGACCTGCTCGGCGGCGGCTCCGCGATCGATGGGCTGTTCGTCCCCGGCCGGGTGGGCGACGGGCTCTGGGACGAGCGCGACACCGTGCACGGCGGCGACGGCGCCGACGTCGTGGCCGGCGACAACGCACGGATCAATCGCGGCGCCGATGCGCAAGGGCCCGTCACCGGGCTGCTGCTCGGCACCGACCGCGAGGTGCAGCTGTTCGACGTGAACTCGGGTGAGCCGGCGTTCAGCGGCGGCGACTTCCTCACTGGTGGCACCGAACGCGACCTGATGTTCGGCCAGGGCAACGGCGCCCAGTCGCCGGACCAGGCCGACCCGCTCGACCTGGTCGACAACGACTTCGATGGACGCGAGGGGCCGGACTCGACCGAGTACGACTGCGCCGACAACGGCTTCGACAACGACGACGACGGCAACCCGGACGGCACCGATTCCGGCTGCCTCGCGGCGATCGACGAGGACAAGCCGTGGGACGGCGACATCCTCTTCGGCAACGAGGGCGACGACTACATGGAGGGCAACCACGGCGCCGACTGGATGTTCGGCGGCGACGACGAGGACGACATGGTCGGCGGTGGCTCGTCGGTGACGGGAGCGATCGTGCCGGACCGTGATCCGGCCGGACTGCTCGACGGGCCCGACGTGATGCACGGTGACGACGACGACGACGTGATGACGGGCGACAACGCCCGGGTCAACCGAGTCGTGGTCGACGGCGCGTTCAGTCGGATCGCTTCGGCGGGTGTCGCCGACGTGGCCGGCTTCGGGCCGTACGACCGGGCAGTCAGGGTGACCGACATGTTCCCCGGTGACGACGGTGCGCCCGGCCCCGACATGCACGACGACGACTACATGACCGGCGGTCTCGGCGACGACGAGATGTACGGCCAGCTCGGCGACGACTTCGCCGTCGGCAACGCCGGCGACGACGCCTTGGTGGGCGACCTCGGCCAGGTGCGGGCGAACGTGCTCGGCGACGGCGTCGGGGTCGACCCGGCGCAGGTCGCCATCAGCACCAACTCGCCGCACTGGGACGACGTCATCAACGAGGTCGGCTCGATGCTCTACGAGACCGAGCTGTACGCGTTCGACTCGTCGGCGGGTGGTGTCGGCGGCAACGACGTGCTGCTCGGCTACGACGGCCGAGACACCGCGTTCGGCGGGCCGGGCGACGATGTGATCCAAGGCGACGGCGACGGTGTCGAAGAGTTCTTCGACGCCGTGCAGCCCGAATTCACCCACATCGTCGACATCGACCCGACGACCGCCGACCGCGACATGCTGTTCGGCGGTGACGGTGGCGACGCAATCTGGGGTGGACGCGACAACGACATCCTGATGGGCGGCCATGGCGACGACAACCTCGACGTGCGGCCCCGCGAGGCCACCGACAACGGCCGCAGCGGCGCCAACTTCCGGTTGATCCCGCGTGACCCGGCGTCGTGGTTCACGTGGGCGTTCCCCGAGAACTTCCAGGATGTCGACTTCATCTACGGCGGCTGGGACCGGGATGCGCTCCAAGCCGATCAGGCCGCCAACGGCCCCGATCCGGGCGACCGGCTCGCCGACTGGGCCGGCGGCTTCAACGTGATGTACCTGTGCCCCGCCGGCTACGGCGACCACACGATCACGCGGATGGGTGCGCCGCACGCACGAGACTTCCTGCGGGACCTGACGCAGGCGAGTGGGGCGTTCCTGTCGTCGGTCGACGGCAGTTCGGGCTTCCGCGATCTCGGGTATGTGTTCCCGAACGAGCGGGGAGCGAATTCGAACCCGCCGCACCCGGACCACCCGGGACACTTCACCTGCGCCGACTACACCCAGGTGGGCGCGGGCGGCGTCTCGGCCGAGGCAGGCGGACCGTACGAGGTCGCCGAGGGTGGATCGGTGCCGTTGGACGGTTCGGGATCGAGCGGGGCAACATCGTTCTCCTGGGATGTCGGGCTCCTGGGCGTCGACGACGTTTCCTCGGCGACGCCGACGGTCACGGCTGCCGGCCTCGACGACGGTGCGATCACGGTGTCGCTCGAAGTCGGCGACGGCGACGGGACCTTCCGCACCGACACCGCCGAACTGAACGTCGTGAACGCACCGCCGATCGTCACCCTGGACGCGTTGCCGGGCATCACCGCGAGCGGCTCGCCGGTCACGTTGTCGGCCACGGTGACCGATCCGGGTGTGACCGACACGCACACGGTGTCGATCGACTGGGGTGACGGGTCGTCGTGCGACGGCTCCGCCGGCTCGGAGTGCTCGATCGCCACCGCCAACGGCGCCGGCACCGTGACCGGCACACACACCTATGCCGGGCCGGGCACCTACATGATCACCGTGTCGGTCGTCGACGACGACGGAGGAACCGGAGTGGGTGGGCCGGCGAGCGTCTACGTGGGAAGCGCAGTGCAGACCGCTGCGACGTGGGCGACGACCGATCCGTGGCCGCTTCCCGATCCGATCACGATCGGTGGTGTCGGGTACACGAGAACCGAGGCGATCGCGGTGTTCGCCACCGGCCACAACAACCGCCAGAGCCCGTTCCTCTTCCGCGAGTTGGTGGCAGCCAACCTCAACCAGGCGGCCGGCGCCGACGCGTCGTGCGTGACCGCGACGCTGACATCAGCCGATGCCTGGCTCGCGGACAACCCGCCGGACAGCGCGGTCAAGAAGAACTCGAGTGCCTGGACGGACGTGGCGGAGCCCTGGTTCGACGAGCTCGTCGCCTACAACACCGGACTGCGCTGCGCGCCGGCGCTCTGACTCGCGCCCACTGCACGATCTGTGCTCGTGTCGTCCCGGTGTCGGGGACGTCTCGCGCACAGATCATGCAGGTGGCGGTGGCACCGGGCCGTTGCTGGCGTCGTGTGGGCACTGGCCCTACGGTCGACGCCATGGCGCTGTCGTCGAGCTACGTGCGTCTGCCGGGCGACGACGACCCGTTGAGCATCGTGAACATGTCGGTCTGGGCCGACCTCGAGTCGTTGAAACACTTCATGTTCAAGAGCGGCCATGCCATCTACCTGCGGCGCCGTGTCGAGTGGTTCGAGCGCAGCCCGGTGGCAACGTCGGTGTGCTGGTGGATCCGCGCGGGCGAGATCCCCGACCTGGTCGACGCACACCGCCGTCTGGTGCACCTGCGCGAGCACGGCCCGACCGCCACCGGCTGGCCGGTCAACTCACCGATCGCCGACGCCGGCTGAGAGCGTGCACTCGACCGGGTGTCGACCAGGTCGGTACGCTCGGGAGATGGGGACGACGACGATGGACGTGCAACGGCTGGGTGGATCGTGCGGGGCGATCGTGCGGGGCCTGGACCTCGCCCGACCGCAGTCGACCGACGAGGTCGAGACGATCCTGCAGCTGCTCGACGAGCACCTGGTGGTGGCGTTCGCCGATCAGCCGATGGATCTCGATCGGCTCGAGGCGTTCACCGACGAACTCGGCGGTCGCGACCTGACGCCGTTCATCACGCCGGTCGACGGGCGCCCGCACGTGATCCGGGTGATCAAGGAGCCGAGCGACGAGTTGAACTTCGCCAACGCCTGGCACACCGACCTGTCGTACCTGCCCGCCCCGCCCGCCTATACGGTGCTGCACGCCCGCGACGTACCCGCCGCCGGTGGCGACACGATGTGGGCCAACCAGTACCTGGCGTACGAGACGCTGCCCGACTCGGTGAAGGAGCAGATCGACGGGCTCAGAGCGACGCACTCGGCGGGGATGGCCTACGGCACCGGCGGCTACCTCGAAGCGGTGGCGGCAAAGAGCTCGATGACGGTGACACCGTCGCCGGACGCGCACGACGTGGAGACCCATCCGCTGGTGATCCGCCACCCTCGCACCGGCCGGGCGGCGTTGTTCGTGAACTCGGTGTACACCACCGGCATCGAGGGGATGGACCCCGCCGAGGGCGCCGCGCTGCTCGCCCGCCTCACTGCGCATGCGACCCATCCCAACCTCACGTGTCGCCTGCGCTGGGAGCCGGACATGTTGACGATCTGGGACAACAACGCCACCCAGCACTTCGCGATCAACGACTATCCGGGCCAACGGCGCGAGCTGTTCCGCACCAGCGTGGCCGGCACCGCACCCCAGCCCGTGTGAAAATGTGACGATCGGTGCCACGATGGGTGTCGGACACCGATCGTGACACCTCAGGCGGCGTCGGCGGCGTGCACGACGTCGTCGAGGGCCGTCCAGAGTTCGGTGCGCACGCGGTCGGCGGCGGGGGGCTTCAGCTGGTTGACGACCACGACGCCTTCGATCATGTCGGCGATCACCGCGCCACGAGGTCGCCCCTGCAACCGGATCGACACGACGGCGCCGGCGGGTCGGCGGCGGATCGACCGGTCGACCCCGACGAGCCGCGGCGGGCACCGGAAGCTCGGCGCGATCAGCCCGCAACGCCGTGCCTCGCGGGTGAGGGTGCGGGCGGCTGCGGCGAAGTCGACGGTGGTGGCGGATTCCATACGCCACCCATCATGACGAAGGGGTCACACAGGGTTGCGTGGTGCCCCCGGTCGGTACCGGGCAACCAGCACGGCCGCAGGCACGGGGCCGTGGGCGGCGCTGACGGCTGCGGTCAGGCGCCGCCGAAGTAGAAGAGGAGCTGGGCGTTCGCGAGGCCGGCGACGGGTGGGGCCTGGTCGATCGGGGCGACCGAGGTGGCGGGCAGCCCGGCGTCGACGGCGAGCAGTTCGGCCGCTGCCTGCATGCCGTCGACGAAGAACACCACGCTCTCGGTGAGCGGCGTCGAGCCGTTGAGTGGGCGGATGTCGGTCCAACCGACCGAGCCGATCAGGAACGCGCCCGGAACGAGTCGCTGGCCGTTGCTCGGTCCGCTCGACACCACCACGGGCACCGCGGCCCGGTCGGGTGGCAACGTTGTCGGCGTCACGGTCGTCGGCGTCATGGTCGTCGCCGGCGCAACCGTCGTGGTCGGCGCCAGCGTGGTCGGCGGGAGCGTCGTGGTCGACGTCGTCGTGGGTGCCATGGTCGCAGATGGCACCGTGAACCCGGTCGTGTTGGTCGTGGTCGCCGCTGCGCCACCCGAGTTTGCTGTCTCGAGATACACCACCGCAGCCACGATGCCCAGCGCGACGAGCGCAACGAACGCGGTGAGGACCCGATGCCAGTTCATGAACGGCGCCGAGTCGAACGATGCACCGTCGGCAATCCCGGCGGGGGCAACACCGACAGCCGCGACACCGACAGGACGGTCCACTTGGTCACGGCACCGACCGCCACTGCTGCCCCATGAAACGACGACACTATCGATCGGTGGTCGTCAGCCGACCGCCATCTCGATCACCGAGAACCAATCGGCTCACCCGACCACCCGACAGCCGTTCAGTCACGGTCGGCTTCGGCGACGATGAACGCTTCGTCGAGTGCGTGGTCCCACATCGTCACCGTGTACACCGACCCGTCGAACCGTCGACCGCCGCCTGATTCGTCACCCACCACGATGGGA
>CAZJUC010000014.1:0-5659 GCA_964549065.1 uncultured Ilumatobacteraceae bacterium | reverse complement strand
TGCCGACGTTCGTCGAGGCCGAGTTGGAGTATCCACACCGACCACATGAGCGCGGCGAGCGCCGGCAACCAGCGCGGGGGCGAACTCATCGAGCCACGATGACACATCGGTGGTACTCGACCCGCGCAGCAGATGACGATGCGCGGCTCGCACCAGCGCCTACGCTCCGTCGACGGTGGAACGTGAAAACCGGAACGACGAACTGATGGTCGCGGCGATCGCGCTGGCGTCGGGCGTGCTGGCCGCCTCGGCCGGCGCCTCGCCGACCGGTTCGAGGATCGTCGACATCGTGCTCGTCACCGTGTCGGTGGCCATCGTCACCTGGCTGGCTGCGGCCGCCCCACCCGTTCTGGTGGGCGCAGCGGCGCTCGTGGCAGGCGCCTTCTCCGGCTCGGTCTTGTTGGCAGCGCTCGGCGTCGCAGCGTTCGCCGCATCGTTCTGGATCCGGCGAACTCGGTGGGAGCCGCACGTTGCAAGTGCAGCACTGGCGCTCGTGGCGATGAACCTGGCGGCTCGCTCCTCGCTCGACTGGTTCATGGGCGCTTCAACCGTGGTCGCTGTCGCGGCGGCGATCGTGCTGGCCGTGATCGGACTGCGGTATCGCAGCCGCCGAACCAGCTTGGTCGTCGCCGGCGGGTGTGCGCTGTATGTCCTGGTGGCAGTGATCGGTACGGCTGCGACGGCCCTGGGTGGGCAAGACGCGTTGGACGAGTTGCGCACGGCAGAGCAATCCGTCGACGATGCGTTGGACCTCGTCCTCGAGGGAGACCCGGACGGCGCCCGACAGTCGCTCGACGCGGCGATAACGAGTCTGTCCGAGGTGGAGTCGTCGGTGAGCGGTGCGTTGACGATGCCCGCTGGTGTGGTTCCGGTGGTGGCCCAGCACCGCCGGGCCGCTGCCGACGTGAGCCGTAGCACGAAGAAGGCGATTGCACTGCTCGAATCGGAACTCGACTCGTTGGGCCTCGATGCCATCACCGCTCAGCCGAGCGCCGTGGACCTCGACGCCATCAGGGCATTGGAGCGACCGTTGAACGAGTTCCGCAGTGCCCTGGTCGACGTCTCCGACACCATCGACGACGTCCGCAGTCCGTGGCTGATCGCACGGGTCGACGAGCGGCTCGATGATGTCGATGCCACGATCGACCAGCAGTTGCGCCGCGGCGACACCGCTCTCGAGGTGGTCCGCACCGTGCCGGCCCTGTTGGGCGCCGACTCACCCCGGACCTACTTCGTCGCGTTCACCACCCCCACCGAAATTCGTGCGCTCGGGGGTTTCATGGGCAACTACGCCGAGGTCACCGCCGACAACGGTCGGATCGAGGTGAGCGACTTCGGTCGCCACGAGTCGTTGCAGAACCGACTCGAGACATCGCCGGAGACCTCGGTGATCGACGGCCCGCCGGGTTGGTTGAATCGCTACTCGCAGTTCGGCTTCGCCGGGCCGTCGTCGCCGCCCGGCACGGCGCTCGGCACGTGGCAGAACATCACTCTCTCGCCCGACGTCGCGGCAACCGGCCAGATCATCGCCCAGTTGTACCCCAACAGCGGTGGTCGCGAGGTCGACGGTGTGTTCATGGCCGACATCACCGCCGTGACCCGGCTGCTGGAGATCACCGGTCCGGTCGTCACTTCCGGAGGCATCACGCTCGACGCCGACAACGGCGAGGCGTTCTTGATGAACGGCCAGTACGCGGTCGGTGACCGCCCCGAGCGCGTCGATCTCCTCGAAGAAGTGTCACGCACCGTGATCGACGAGCTGTTGGGTGGTTCGCTGCCACCGCCACAGGACCTGATCGACACGCTCGGACCCATGGTCGAACAGGGTCGTTTGGCCGGATGGGCTGCCGCCACCGGTGAGCAGTCGCTCTTCGAGACGGTCGGGCTCACCGGTGGATTTCCGCATGCGGCAGACGGAGACGCCGTTGCCGTCACGTTCAACAATGCCATCGGCGGCAAGCTCGACTACTTCTTGCGGGCGCGGGCCCACTACGACGCCGTCGTCGATGCCGCGACGTCGTCGCTGACGGGAACGGTCGTGGTGGAAGTCGAGAATCGCCCACCGTCTCGGCCGCAACCGGACTACGTGATGAACAACAGCAGCAAGCTGCCTCGCGGGTACAACCGGACGTGGGTGTCGATCTACACCCAGACGCCGGCCACCGGGCTCACCGTCGACGGGCAACGCGTTCGGTGGGAGCAGAGCCGGGATGCCGGGCTCTTCGTTTCGGCAGCGGTCGTCACGATGGAACCCGGTGCCATCGTGACGATCGAGGTCGACGTCGACGGTCGCATCCCGCTCGACGACGGCTACCAGTTGCACCTGTGGTCGCCGCTCACGGCGAGGCCCACCCCGGTGACCGCGGCGGTCGAGATTCGTGGTGCCGGAGCGTCGCCGATCGAGGCGACGCTCGAGTCGGACGCCGGACCGGCCACCGTGCTCGTCCCGCTCGACCCAGAGTGACCTGGCCGGAGGCCGGTTCGAAGCGTCAACTGGCACGCCGGAGAACCGAACACCACCGTGATGTTCCTGTCCACCATGGCGACGTCGTGGGCCGACGACCAGTTGTGGACGTGGTAGCCGGCGAGTCGCGCGGCCTCCTCGAAGGTCGTCTCCGATCTTGCAGCATCGGGTGTCGGACACCACATTGCGGGCGCGACGCGGCGAGTGGATCGCAGCAGGCGTGTTCGGCCGGCTCCGTGGCGACCGGATCGCGACGTTCGACCGGATCGTCGACCTGGATCTCACCGACGCCTCACTCGACGGATCACTCCACAAGGCGCCCCACGGCGGTGAAGGCACCGCCGCAACGCCACACCACGCCCTGCCTGCCTCGCCACGAGCGTGCTCATCGTCGGCATACCCCTCACCGGAGCGACCGGAGGGACCCCCGATGACACCGCCTGTCCGCTCACGTCCTCGACACACCGGTTGACGCGGGCGAAGTGGTGTTCTTCTTGTCTTCGTCAGGGATCACGGACCGTGAGACCGACTCACCGACGATGAGCGCTGGGGCGACCCCCCAGAGCGAGAACGTGAACTCGAGGGTTGCTCCAACTTGCACGGAACATGACGAGTTCCTGCCGCGTATCCCCTTGAAGAGCGCCTCACACGGAGGTATCGTTCGTTCATGGCATCGGAGCGCTGACAGCGACGAGCCACCCAGCACACTTCCGTGCAGAACACATCGAAAGGGCGGACCATGACGCGACGGACTCGAACACACGGGGCGAAGATTCGTACAGCGGTCTTCTCTGCGGGAATTGCCGCAGGCGCACTGCTCGGCCCCGGCCTGGCTCAGGCATATCCGCCCGACCCGGAAACGCAGCCCCCGTCGGTCGACTCTGGTAATCCAGACGACGCCGGTACTCCAATCGTGGACGCGAACGCACCTTCGGATGGCGACTCGTTGCCAGCCACGGGCAACTCCGACATCGCACCGTCGTTGATGATCGCAGGTGCGGCCCTACTGGCCGGTCTGGCGATCACCGGCGCTGCCACTGCCTCGAGTCGACGGAACCAGGTCGGCCCGAAGGCTTCCACCTCGTCGTCCTGAGCCCCGACAGCGGATCTTCCGGCTGTCATCTCCGCCGGCCACTGCGGCCAGACCGAGCACGGGCGTCCGAAGGGACGTCGCGCGCGACGTCGGACTGATACTCCATTCGGGTTCGCGCTGCTCAGAATCCGATCAGGCGCGATCTCTTCCGATGTACGCCACCAGCTCGATGTCGGCGGGGAGGTCGGCCACCGCGGGCAAGGTATCCAGTGGCGCCACGAAATCGGGGAGCAGGTCGAGATCTTCGGCCAGCCGGAGCGCGGCCTCGTCGAGACCCTCGGTGAAGAAGATGACCGTGAACTCGAAGATGTCCGCGCCGTTCAGCGGCAACACGTCGACGTAGCCAACTTCCTGGAGCCGAGCTGCGGCGCGGCTTGCGGCACCGGCGACGTTGGCCCCATTCACAGCAGCAACATTCAATTCGCTGCGGGCAGGAAGCCCGATCGGCACCAAGTCGGTGGTGTCCGGCCCGGTGGTGTCCGGCCCGGTGTCCGGCTCGGTGGTCGACACGGTGGTGTCTGGCTCGGTGGTCGACACGGTGGTGTCCGGCTGCGTCGTGGCCGGCACCGTCTCAGCGACGGTGGTCGACGGCACGGTCGTGTCGGTCGCGGTTGTCTCCGGAGCCACCGTGGGCTCCGATGTTGCGATCGTGGCGGCCACCGGCACGTCGTCGGGAAGCCCGGCGATGGCAACGCCAGCACCGATCGACAGCACTCCGACGACGACGTAGGCCAACCACTGCTGCTTCATGACGTACCGAGGCTAACGACTTGGGCCACCGGCAACCGGTCATTCCGTCGCACGGGCGAATACAGTCGCCACGGTGAGTGACCCAGCGGACGCACCGGCCCTCACACCAGTTCAACTCAAGACGCTCGATGCGCTGCGTCGTTCGGGTGAGCCGGTCGTGTTCGATCCCGATCTCGTGGCCGACATCCGCACCGAGATGCGCGTCGCGCTCGACCACTTCGCCGAACGGCTGCAGCCGAATCAGGAGGTGTTCGTCTCCAAGCACCGCATCGCCACGGTGCTCGACTGCGAGGAGTTCCACCTGTTGCCCGACGACTTCGAGTGGAAGCCGGCCACGGCGAAGGGCCAGGTGGCGCACCGGGCGATCCAGCTGCTGCTGTCGTGGCGGGGCGAGTCGAACCCGAGTGATCTGGTCGACGAGGCACTGGCCCGCTTGGCCGACGAGGAGCGTGGCATCGGGATGTGGATCGCCGCCCTCTCCCCCGCCGACGAGGCCGATCTGCGTGGCCAGTCGGTCGAGCGGCTCACCAAGTTCATGGAGAGCTTTCCGCCGCTCGACCGCCGCTCGAACCCGGTGACCGAGGCGGCAGCGCGCTGGCCCAACGAGGGTCCGATCCTGCTGCAGGCCCGAGTGGACCTGATGCTCGGTCGCCCGGTCGGCAACGAGAGTCGCAAGGTGATCGTCGACTTGAAGACGGGCCGCCCGAACGTGCGCCACCGCCAGGACCTCGGGTTCTACGCACTCCTCGAGACGCTCGCGCGGTCGGTGCCCCCGCGCAAGCTGGCCACGTTCTACCTCGACGCCGCTGAAGCGCAGGCCGAGGACGTGAGCGAGCGGCTGCTGCGCTCGGCGGTGCGACGCACGCTCGACGGCATCAACGCGATCGTCGAGCTCGAGTCCGAGGGCCGCCCGCCGTTGCGCCGCGCAGGTGTGACGTGCCGCTGGTGCCCGCTCGCCGAATCGTGCGACGAGGGCCAGGCGTTCCTCACCGCCGGCCGCGACGACTGACGCGCGCGCCGACACCCCGATCGAGATCTCGGTGGCCTCGGTTCCGCAATCCGGTACTCATGCCACCGAGTTCTCGTCATCCGGCTCGTGGCACTGGCGGTCGCCTGTGCGACCTGGCTCGCTGCCGCCCCTTGCGGGACGGTCGGCGCAGCGGCACGGTGGCGGGTGGCCTCTCGGGCTCGGTCTGGCCGGGGGTGCTCTGCGAGGCCGTCCGATCCGCGTGTCAACTGGCGCCGCGTCCGCCCAACACGACCCTGATGGTCTTGGCGACGATGCCGACGTCGTGCGCCAGCGACCAGTTGTCGACGTAGTAGCTGTCGAGGCGTTTGTATTCTTCGAACGT
>CAZJUC010000013.1:0-29309 GCA_964549065.1 uncultured Ilumatobacteraceae bacterium | reverse complement strand
TGTACTGGCTGAACCCCGAGCCGCGCAGCTACTGGAACACCGGCGATTCGATCGTCGGCGAGTACGGCACCCACACCGACGGCGTCTACGAGTGCCGCAACCTGCGCCAACTCGAAGCGTTCGTCGAGAAGCTCGCCTGATCAGCCGACCCGGTCGAACGAGGCCTCGACGCCGCCCGGGAACTCGGCGTCGACGACGTTGACGACGAGCACGTCCCCGGTGCACTCGTAGGTCCCCTCACCGCTGATCGCCCCGGTGCCGACGTCGGCGTTCAACGTGATCAGGTAGTCGCCGCCCACATGGGAGATGTCGCTGATCTGCCCGCTGCCGGCAGCGGCGACGATCTGATCGAGGAAGGCATCGGATCGCAGCGACCAGGTGCCGACGAGACAGGCGGTGCTCGACACCGGTGAGGTGGACGTGGTGTGAGGTGGACGTGGTGGTCGAGGTGGTGCTGGCCGTGGCCGTCGTCGTGGTGGTGGTCGGGTCGGTGTCCGCCGCACCGTTGTCGGTGCTGCCGCACGAGGCGATCAGGAGGTAGCGAGAGCGATGGGAAGGATTCGACGCATGGTTGCGACGGTAGACGCGATGAAGGCGCCTCGATGGCCTTGGCGTCTGCGTGAGCTCGGATCAGGTGGACGAGTTGGCCCTTCACAGGGCTGCTGCGTGCCCTGGTCGCTCGTAGGATCGGGCGGTGACTCCACTCGACGCGCTGCTCAGCCAGCTCTCCCGACACGAGCACGCCCTCGCCCTCGGCGCCGGGCACTCGGTCGTCGCAGAAGGTCTGCGTCTCCAGGGAGTCGCAGTCGTCACCGCGCGCGGTGACTGGCCCAGCATTCAGCTGCCGCAGCGCTATTCGCTCGCGATCGTCGAGCCTCCCGAGCACGCCGACCACGTCGCGGCGGTCGTCCACTGCGCGGTGCAGCACGTCGAACCGGGCGGTCAGCTCGTGCTGCTGACCGACGCCGGCGACACGTTGATCGACCGGTTCGACCTGCGCGACGTCGGCCGCTTCACCGTCGAGGGCATCGATGTCGTGCACTGTCGCCGGACCGATCGCACCACGATCCACGACAAGGTCTTCGCGGCCCGCTCTCGGGTCGGTCGTGTCACCCCGCGCTCACTCGCGGCTCGGCTCCTGGACCCGGACGCCCCGGTGGTGGTCGACACCCGCACGGCAACCGACCGCGATCGTTTCGGCGTGATCGCCGGCTCGATCCACGTGCCGCGCACCCTCGTCGAGTGGCATCTCGACCCCGCCAACGGTTACCGCCACGGCGCCGTGACGTCGTTCGATCAGCCCCTCGTGCTGGTGTGCAACGGCGGCTACAGTTCGTCGCTCGCTGCTGACAGCCTGCTCGATCTCGGCTTCACCGATGTGAGCGATCTGATCGGCGGAATCCGCGCCTGGCTCGACGAGGGGCTCGACGTGGTGGAGCCCGACCACTCCCACCTCGACCTCTGACGTCGCCGCCTCGCACGCGACGCGCCGAGTCTCAGCTCGCGAGCCCTCAACGGTGTCGGCGACCGACTCGACCGAGTCGTCCGCGCGCCATCGCCCACCAGTCGCGCGGGAGGTTCGACAGGGTGGCCAGCGTGAAGTCGTCGGCTGCCTGGCGGATGATCTCTGCGTGCGACGGATACGGGTGCACCGTGCCGAACAGCTTGCGAAGACCGATGCCGTTGTCGATCGCGATCGTGAACATGCCGATGAGGTCTGTTGCGCCTGGGCCGACGATCGCGGCTCGCAGGACACGTCCGGTGAAGCGCTCGGCGTCGACGACCAGGCGGCCGTCGGCGATGTCGTCGGTGTAGCCGCGGTCGACGTCCGCATGCTCGACGACGACTCGTCGCCGTGACGACTCGGCGACGGTGGCGAGTTCGGCGAGCGACATCCCGACCGATGCGACCTCGGGTTCGCCATAGGTGACGTTGGGGATGACGCCGACGCTGCCCACCTTCGGGACCCGCGGGAGCGAGATCGCCCGCACCGTCCTGCGCCCGATCGCTCCGGCACCGTGGGAGGTAAGGGTCGTGCCGGTGATGTCGCCGACCGCCCAGATGCCGTCGACCGACGTGCGTCCCCAGTCGTCCGCCACGATGCCGGTCCGCGTCGTGCCGACGCCTGCGAGGTCCAGCTCCAGACCGTCCAACCGAGGGACCCGGCCGATCGCCATCAGCACCCGATCCGCGCCCTCGACGATCGAACCGCTCGACAGGTGGGCCGTCGCGCCGTCGAACCGCTCGACCGTGGCGCCGAGATGGAGCCTCACGCCCTGCGACCGCAGCGAGCGCTCGACGATCTCGGTGATCAGCGGGTCTTCCGACGAGAGCAGACGGTCCTGGACTTCGACGAGGTCGACCTGCGTTCCGATCGCTGCGAACGCTGTCGCCATCTCGATCGCGGTTGCGCCGCCACCGACGATCAGCAGACCGGACGGAGGCGATTCGAGCTCGAACAGCCCCTCGTTGGTCACGACCTGGTCCGTGTCGACGCCGTCGATGTCGATCGTCACCGGCCGAGAACCGCCGGCGATCACGACATGTTCGGCGCGCACGAGCTGGGTGGTGCCACCATCGTCGACTCGGACGACGTGAGGGTCGCTCGCACCGGTGAGTGACGCCCAGCCCCGTACGAGGTGGATGTGCTCGTGCTCGATCATCTCCTCGTCCTCGCGATGCGCGAGGTCGTCACGCTTCGCCCGCGCCCATTCCAACGGGTCGTCGATTCCTGATCGGGCTGCGTGGAGCAGCGCCTTCGACGGGATGCAGCCGACATTGGTGCAGTCGCCACCGACACGGCCGCCTTCGATCAGTACGACGTCGTGACCGAATCCCGCCAGACCGATCGCGAGCGTGAGTCCGCCGGATCCCGCTCCGATCACGGCGGCACGGTAGGTGCGGTCGGGGTCGTGGCCGATCATGTGGTGGGGATCCCTCCATCGAGTGTCGTACGTTCGGTGTGTCGCCTCTGCAGCGCCTGCGCGACCACCAGGCTCACCACGAACATGACCGTACTGCCGACGAGCGCAACGGGATCGATCCCTCCGAGTCCTTCGTCGACCCGGTCGAGCGACGCAGAGGCGGCCGCCGCTGCCCCGATGGTGGACGCCAATGCCGCCAGGGACGGTGTCGAGGGTGGCACGTCGGCGCATGGTCCACGTGTCAGTGGAGCGAGGAGGCGATCCCTCGCAGGGCGTTGCAGTGCGTCGACCATCGGTGGTGGAAACCCCGCACACACCCTGTCACGTTCCCGCCGCCCGGGAATTTCCCGTTTCGTCATGTTCGCCACCCACGGGAACCTCGGAGCCATGACCGAGAGCGTGGTTCAGTGGAGGATGCGGAACGAGCGCTCGGCTCTGGGGACCTCGTCGGTCACGGCGACATCGGTGACCTGAGCGCGCGGCGGCCCGTGTCGACACCACGTCAGCAACTGATCGACCCGCTCCCGCGGGCCCTCTGCCACCACCTCGACCGCTCCGTCGTCTCGGTTGCGGACCCACCCCCGCACACCGAGCCGTCGGGCCTCGGTCCGACAACTGTCTCGATAGAACACACCCTGTACTCGACCACGGACCACTGCGCGAACCCTGACGTTGCTCATCCGGCGACCGGCAGGTCACGGAGCGCGAGCCGGGTGCGTTCGACGGTGGAGCCGACCGGGAGGAGCGCTCCGGCCGAGCGGCACGCTGCACTGTGGTCGGCGCCGAGCTGGGTGTCGATCGAGTCGCGCGTGTCGAGGACGAGGTCGCGCAGCGTCACCATCAGCGGTGGCGCTCCGACGGCACTGTGGGCTTCGATCGAGCCGAGCACCTCGGCGGCGACCGCCGGCTGACCGATTCGGTCGAGCGCGATCACGCACCGCATCAGCGTGTGCCACTGCTGGGCCCACTCGCCGGTCCGGTACCAGATGTCGACCTGCTCGGCGAGCTCCTCGCAGCCGGACGCGAGGTCGCCGTGCGACACCTTCAACGCTCCGATCTCGGTACGAGCGAACGCACTCATCCACCGGTTGCCGACCGAGCGGGCGAGCCGGTCGCCGTGGGCGAAGGCACTCAGCGCGAGCGCATCGTCGCCGTGGATCGAGAACCCCTCGGCCACCCACGAACATGCGAGGTCGGTGACGCCGCCGGAGCGTTCGGCCGCCCGCCGCGCCAGCTGACTCAGCCGGTGACCCTCGTCGTAGTCGCCACAAGAACTCGCCGCGACCGACGCCATGTAGTGGGCGTGCGCCCGCCGGGAGTCGTTCCCCGAGGCGTCGGTGAGTTCGATCAGCCGGGCGTTCTCGGCGATCCCCCGGTCGAGCTCGTCGATCGCGTAGTACACGTTCGCCCGCACTCGCTCGGCAAGTCCCGTCGGTGCCACCACGAGTGCCAGCTCGGAGGCCTTGGCATCGTCGGCCAGGTCCAATGCCCGATCGAACTCGCCACGGCAGAAGGCGCCGTACGCCCGGACGCCCAGCAACACGGGGTACGCCGGATGCTCAGCTCCACCCGGCATCTCCGACATCGCGTCGGCCCACGTGAACGCCTCGTAGTGGAGCGTTCGCATGCCGTACTCGCGCATCGCACACGCGAGTCCGAATGCTGTGTCGACGTCGCCGATCTCGACAGCGAATCGCTGGGCTGCACGGAGATCGGGGAAGGATGTGTCGGCCCGACCAACAGCTGCCCCCTCGCCGGCAGAGTTCAAGCCGGCCTCGATCGCGGCAGCGGCTTCGGCGAACTGGCGTGCATGGGTGCAGTACAACGTCACGCTTCTCGCATCGTCGAGCCGATTGCGGCCGTACTCGCGCAACGTCTCGAGCATCTCGTACCGGGTGCCGCCGGCCGGGGATCGCCTCACGGCCAACATCGAACGCTCGGTGAGACGCAGCAGGACGTCGAGCACGTCGTCGACGTCGTCGCTGATCGATTCGGCGGCGGCGAGATCGAACTGCCCCGCAAACACGGCCAACGAGGCGAACACACGCTTCTCGTCGTCGTCGAGCAATTCGTACGACCATCCGATCGCGTCCTGCAGCGTGCGGTGGCGCGGGTCGGCGCCCCGCCGAATGCCCTTGAGCAGTCGGAACCGTTCGTCGAGTCGGCTCGCGATCTCGGTGAGGTCGATCGCCTTGGCACGCGATGCGGCAAGTTCGAGGGCGAGGGGGATGCCGTCGAGTCGCTGACAGATCTCCACCACCGCCGACGCATTCTCTCTGGTCAGCTGCACGCCCGGGTCGGCGGCCTGCGCCCGTTCCAGGAAGAGCGCAACCGCGGGAACATGTGGCAGATCGTCGAATGCGATCGTGTCGAGCTCGTCGACGGCGAGCGGCTCGACGGGCCTGACGTGCTCGCCCATCACGGCCAGCGGTTCGCGGCTGGTGGCGACGATCGAGACGCGAGACGCCGTACGAAGGATCCGCTCCGCGATGTCGGCGATCGGCTCGACGAGGTGTTCGCAGTTGTCGAGCAGGAGCAGGGCATTGCGGCCCCGGAGCATGTCGATGATCGCATCGTCGATCGACACGCCCAGGGCGGTGTTCACCCCCAGCGCCCCGGCCAGCGACGCGAAGGCTGCATCACGGTCGCCGACCGTCACCAGTTCGACGAGGAAGACGCCGTCGGCATACCGCGGTGCGGCTGCCCTCGCGAGTTCGAGCCCGAGCGAGGTCTTGCCCACTCCGGCGCTCCCCACGAGCGTGATCAGCCGGTGCTCGCCGAGCTCGTCGATGAGGGCTGCCAGGAGCTCGTCGCGACCGATGAGGCGCTGCAGTGCAGCCGGTAGATCATGAGGCGCCGCTCCGCGATGATCGTCGTCGGGGCCGCTGCGAACACCCACGATCCGGATGGGGGCGACGAACTCGTATCCCTTTCCGTGCACGGTTCGGATGACCGCCTGCCGGGTGCCATCGTCACCGACCGCTCGACGCGCCGACTTCAATCGGGAGGTCAGTGCGGACTCGCTGACGAACCGGTCGCCCCAGACCTCGTCGAGGAGCTCCTCCTTGAGGACGACCTCGCCGCGTCGTTCCACCAGATACTGGAGTACGTCGAACACCTGTGGTTCGACCGCCACCTCACTGCCCCCGCGACGCAACACGACCCGGGTGGCGTCGAGTTCGCAGTCGTTGAATTCGAAGATCATCCCCACGCCCCTCGTCGGCGACGGATGCCCGTTCACCGACCTGTCACGCGAGCATGCCACGTCCGGGCACCCGGGTGCGGCGAGGATCGGCCATTCCCGGGCTGGTGCGGTCGAGATGACCGACGAGATGCGCAGTGAGGTCGACGGCGTCGGGGCCGACACCGTCGAGGAAGCTGGACTTGCGGCGGCGGAGGAAGGGCAGCCCCAGCACGTACATCCCCGGCACCGGGAGCACGCCGCCGTCATGAGTCAGCCGACCCTTCCGGTCGAACAGCTTCGGGTCCAGCCACGGGTACGTCGGTCGGAATCCGGTCGCCCACACGATCGTGCCGACCGCCCGGAGGTCGATGTCGAGCGGTGGCGGCTCGAGGCCGGTCGGCGCAGGCCGTGACGGCTCGCCGAGTTCGCCGTCGAGGCCGTGCTCGCGGGCGTACGAATCGCACAGATCGAGCAGACGCCCCTGTTTGAGGTCGGCCGATGCGCACAGGTTGGCGAACGAACCCGAGAACTGCGCCCGATGCCCGTTGCACCCGACGAGCCGGCCGACCACCCGCACTCCCTCGGAGGCAACGGCATTCAGGTCGAGGTCGCGCCGTTCGGGCGTACCGATCAATTGCAGCGACGGAAGGCGCCGGGCCCGGACGATGTCGGGCACCTCGTCCCAGCGTTCGTCGAGCTGACCGACGGCATCCATCCACCAGTGGATGTCCATCCCCCGATAGCTGCGTGGCAGACGGACATGATCGCCAACCGCCACGGTCACCTCGCGACCTGCACGGCTGAGTTCGTCGGCGATCTGGAGCCCTGACGCCGAGGCCCCCACGACGAGCACGCCTCCGCCCGCCAGTTGGTCGGGGTTGCGATAGTGGATGGGGGACAGGTGGTCGAGATGGGCCGGCATGTCATCGGCCAGCGCGGGGACGTGCGGTTCACTGCACGCCCCGGTGGCGAGCACCACCGCCCGCGCCTGCCAGTCGCCGTCGTCGGTGGTGACGAGGTGCGCGGAATCGGACGACGTGATGCTCACCACCCCTGTTCGGTGACGAACCGGCGCGTCGAACGACCGGCGGTAACCGTGGAGATGCTCGGCGACTTCGCCCGCCGTCATGTACCCGTTCGGGTCGTCACTTCGATAGGCCCAGCCGGGCAGACGGCTCAACCAGTTCGGCGTCAGCAGCCGGAGTGAATCCCAACGTTGTGTCGTCCACGAGTTGGCGGTCTCACCGCGTTCGAGCACCACGTGGTCGACGCTGCGGCGGGTCAGGCAGTGGCTCATCGCCAGTCCCGCCTGCCCGCCACCGATCACGACGACATCGGTGGCACGTGACGTGGGCAAGGCGCTCACCCCGGTGCTCGTCGGCTGGCCGATCGGTGGATCAGACGACCTCGACGACGATCGACGTCGGGTTGGCGATGACGTCGAATGCAGCCGACCGCTTCTGTGACTGGGCCACGATGCCCTCGATCTCGGCCTTGGTGGCGTCGGCGTCGATCTCGTAGCGGACCCGGATCCCCGAGAAGCCATTGCGCACGTCGCTGTCGATGCCGAGGATCCCGGCGAGGTCCATGTCGGCCTCGACAGTCGCCTTGACCGACCGGAGCTGCACACCCCGGTTGGTGGCCACCGACGCCACGCCGGCGGTCAGACAGCCGGCCAGGCCGATCAGCAACATCTCGGGCGGGGTCGCCCCGTTGTCCGACGCTGCGAACAGCTCCGGGTGGTCGGTGTCGACCGAGTACGGCTGCCGGTGCGTCTGGTCGCCGCCGGCGCCGTTGAACTTCTCGACCGTCGTGCGACTGTGAGCACCGTTGACCCACTCGCAGTCAGCACGCCAGTTGAACTGCGCGAGTTCCGGCATCTCGGTCATGTGGTCGCGAGCGCCGAGGAGGGCGTCGACGTTGACGCCGTTGTCGACGGCGGGTGTCTCGGTGGCGGTCATGGGTGGCTCCTTGGTGTCTCTTTGCGGGTTGCGATGTTGTCGGACTCCACCGTGACGGAACCGTCGAACCGATGCTTGGAGAAGATGTGAAGACGAGGGGGAGATCGATCTCCATCCGGTCTCCAAGACCTGATCGAAGCGGGTCGCCATCATGGGCGACATGACAACGCACGAAGCGAAGCAGGCGCCGTCGGGACACGACTGGAAGGAGGCCGGAAGCGCCTGGGGGCAGCGGTCGCGGGACTGGGCCTGTCTCTTCGAGCACTACGCCGTCGACGTCATCGAGGCGATCTTCCGACGCGTCGGCGTCGAAGAGGGGACGTCGTTGCTCGACGTCGCGTGCGGGTCGGGCCTCGCCATCCGCTACGCGGACGCCATGGGAGCATCGGTCGCGGGGATCGATGCGGCCGTGCCCCTCGTCGAGATCGCTCACGAGCGTTCGCCCGCTGCCGACGTGCGCGTCGGCGACATGTTCGAGCTCCCGTGGGCCGACGACTCCTTCGACGCCGTCACTTCGATCAACGGGGTGTGGGGCGGCTGTGAAGGGGCGCTCGCCGAGGTCCGCCGGGTCCTGAAGCCCAGCGGCTGCGTCGGAATCAGCTTCTGGGGCACGGGACATCTCGACCTGCGCCCGTGCTTCGTCGCGTTCGCACTCAATGCCCCGACTGCCCACCTGGACGGTATGCGCCGAACCAACGGCATCGCTCGTCCCGGCGTCGCCGAGGCCATGTTGGAGTCCACCGGTTTCGACGTCGTCGAGCGTGGTAGTCGTGTCTCGACGATCGAGTGGCCCGACGCAGAGACGGCGTGGAGGGCGATCTCCAGTGTCGGGCCCGCAGTGCCGGCTCTCGAGCGCGTCGGTGCGGACGTGCTGCGGCCCCAGGTGATGGACACGATCGAGGGCCTGCGCGACCGCCATGGCATGTACCGGTTCTGCAACGACCACCAGTTCGTGATCGCCCGCAAGCCGCCCTGACCGGCCTCGCACCCCTGCAGTCACCACCACGCCTCCGAGATCCGGCACGTGCGCTCGACTCTCGCTCGGGTCCTGCCGGATTTCGGGCTGTGAACGGGACCCTCACCGTGCGCAGAGCCCACAGGTCGCTACAGCGTCAGGAACGCTGGTAGTTCGGTGCTTCCTTGGTGATCGTGACGTCGTGAGGGTGACTCTCTTCGCGGCCAGCGGTGGTGACCCGCATGAAGCGGGCGCCGCGGAGGGCGTCGAGGGTGGCCGCTCCGGCGTAGCCCATACCCGAACGAAGACCGCCGACGAGCTGGTACGCGACTTCGCCGAGCGGACCGGCGTAGGGCACGCGACCCTCGATGCCCTCGGGCACCAACTTGTTCGACCCGGCACCGACGGCGGTCTTCCCGCCGCCCGACGACTGGCCGGTTGCGTACCGGTCCTGGCTCTCGCCGGTCATGGCTCCCATCGAACCCATGCCGCGGTAGCTCTTGTAGCGCCGGCCCTCGAACAACTCCTGCTCACCGGGGCTCTCCTCGGTGCCGGCCAGCAGGGAGCCGAGCATCACCGTGGAGGCACCGGCGACGATCGCCTTGACGAGGTCACCCGAGAACGTGATACCACCGTCGGCGATCACCGGGACGCCCAGCTCGCGAGCACGTTTCGCGGTGAACCAGACCGCCGACAGCTGGGGCATCCCGGCTCCCGAGACGACCCGGGTGGTGCAGATCGAACCAGCCCCGACACCGACCTTGACCGCGTCCGCTCCGGCGTTGGCGAGCGCCTCGACGCCCTCCTCGGTGACCACGTTGCCGGCGGTGACCGCCAGTTCGGGCCACGACCCCTTGATGCGCTGGATCGCCTTGACGACATTGGCCGAGTGGCCGTGTGCGGTGTCGATCGAGACGGCATCGACACCCATTGCCACCAGCGCCTCGACGCGCTCTTCGAGGTCGTCGCCGACACCGACGGCAGCGGCGCTGCGGAGTCGCCCACCCGAGTCGCGCGATGCGTTCGGGAAGTCGAGTCGCTTCTGGATGTCCTTCACGGTGATCAACCCGGCGAGGCGGCCTTCGGCGTCGACCAGTGGCAACTTCTCGATGCGATGCTGTTGGAGGATGGCCTTGGCCTGGTCGAGGGAGGTGCCGACCTCGGCGGTGACGAGGCCATCGGCGGTCATGAACTCGGTGATCGGCCGCTCGAAGTCGGACCCCTCGCAGAAACGGATGTCACGGTTGGTGAGGATGCCCACGAGGCGACCGTCAGGGTCGGTGATCGGCACGCCGGAGAACTTGAAGCGATGCATCAGGTCCTCGGCGTCCTGCAACAGCGCCGTCGGTGGCAGCGTGACCGGATCGGTGATCATGCCTGACTGCGATCGCTTGACCTTCTGGACCTCGGCGGCCTGATCAGCGATCGACATGTTGCGATGGATCACACCGATTCCGCCGTGACGAGCCATGGCAACGGCCATGCGGCCCTCGGTGACCTTGTCCATCGCCGCCGACACCAACGGCACGGCGAGCTCGATGTCGCGGGCGAAGGTGGCGCTCGTGTCGACGGAGTCGGGCAACGTCTCGGAGTAGCCGGGCACCACGACCACGTCGTCGAACGTGAGCGCCTCGAAGCGGTCGAAGAAGTCGTCGTTGGGATTCGTGCGGGTCATGCGGAGACCTCCGTGGGATGGGCGGTGATGGAACAGAGTTCGCGGAGTGTGTCGACGAGCAAGCGGTGCTCGGTGGCGTGGACGAGGCTGGCAAAGGCGTCGAATCCAGCCCCGACGTCGATGGGCACGATCGCGGTTCCCAGCACGGGCCCGTCGTCGACACCCTCGTCGGGCACCAGGTGGACCATCACGCCGGTGTGGGTGCGGGTGCCGTCGACTGCCTCGGCCCACGAGCGTTCGATCGCGCCGGTGCCCGGGAGTTCGCCGGGCAGCGCCGGGTGCAGGTTGACCACACGCTGGGGGAACCAGCCGAGAAAACTCATCGTGAGGATGCGCATCCACCCGGCGAGCACCACCAGGTCGGGGTCGAATCCGGCCACCACGTCGGCCAGGCGGGCGTCGTAGTCGGCGCGTTCCTCGCCGGGGTGGACCCCCACGTGGACGGCCGGTACGCCGGCAGTGTCGGCGCGTTGGAGCGCGAACACGTCGGACTTGTTCGAGACGACGGCGACGACGTCGGCGCGCAGCCGTTTGCTGGTGCAGGCGTCGATGATCGCCTGCAGGTTCGACCCGGAACCGGACACCAGCACCACCAGTCGCTTCGGGCGGGCGGGGGTGCTTCCCATGCGTCGAACCTATCCAGCCGCTGGTCCGGGGTCAGGCCCGATGAACGAAAAATCCATCGCAAACCCGAAATGGCGCGCTCGTGTTGCGCTCAGCGCAACGACAGCGTGATTTTTCGTGGTTCGGGGGGGTGCTGGGGTGGGGTGGCCGGTCAGTTCTCGTTGAGGTGCACCTGGCCGGCACCCGGGACCAGCTCGCCGATGATCCAGGTGGGTTCGTCGATCGTGGCCTGCACCGTGTCGGCGGCGTCGGGCGCGCACACGATGACCATCCCGATCCCCATGTTGAGCGTGCGGTACAGCTCGTCGGTCGACATCCGGGGTGTGAGTTCGCGGGTCAGCGCGAACAGCGGCGCCACCGGCCACGAGCCCAGCGTGATGCGAGCATCGACGTCGGCGGGCAGCACTCGTGGGAGGTTCTCGGGCAGGCCACCACCCGTGATGTGGGCGAGCGCCTTCACCGAGCCCGAATCGAGCGCAGCGCGCAGCACGTCGAGGTACGAGCGGTGCGGCTCGAGCAGCGTCTCGCCGAGCGGACGGTCGAAGCCGTCGGGGATCACGTCCATCGGGATCCAGTCGAAGACCTTGCGCAGCAGCGAGTACCCGTTGGTGTGCGGCCCGCTGGAGCCCACACCGATCAACACGTCGCCGGCCGTGACGTCCGGCCGGGGGAGCAGCTCGGACCGTTCGGCGACCCCGACCAGCGTGCCGGCGATGTCGAACGCGCCGGGCTGGTAGACGCCCGGCATCTCGGCGGTCTCGCCTCCGAGGAGCGCACAGTTCGCCGCCTTGCAGGCATCGGCCATCCCGCGCACCACTTCGGCGACCATGTCGGCGTCGAGCACCGACGCAGCGATGTAGTCGAGGAAGAAGAGCGGCCGCGCCGACTGCACCAGCACGTCGTCGATGCAGTGGTTGACGATGTCCGTGCCCACGCCACGGACCATGCCGAGGCGCGCTGCGAGTTCGACCTTCGTGCCGACGCCATCGGTCGATGCAACGAGGACGGGGTCGTCGAGATCGGTGATCGCCTTGGCGGAGAACACGCCTCCGAACGACCCGACGCCCTTGAGCACGCCGTTGTCGTGAGTGGCTTCGACCGCCGCCTTCATCTCGTCGACGGCGCGTGTGCCCTCGTCGATGTCGACACCCGCAGCGGCGTACGAGGTCAGCTCGGCGCCGAGCGCCCGCCACCCGATGTCGCGACGCACCTGCATCCCGTCGAAGTGGATTCGGTCGATGTGGTCGTACGCCGCCGCCCGAGCCTCGGCGAGGTCGAAGCCGACCCCGGTGACCGCGAGGACACGTCCACCCGCGACGCAGCCGTCGGCGTCGACCCCGGCATCGAAGCGCAAGGTGCTGGTGCCGTCGGGCCCGATCGCGCCGCTGACCACGTCGTCGCTGATGGCCGCGCCCGCCACCGGAGCGCCTGGGTAGCCGGCCGCAGCAGCCACGACCGTGAGGGCAGCTTGGGAGCGCACGACGACCGGCAACTCGTCGAGCTTGCCCCGGGTGGCCAACACGGCCAGTTCGGCGACGTCGGTCTCGACCAGGGGGAGGACCGCCTGCGCTTCGGGATCGCCGAGCCGTACGTTGTACTCGATCAGGCGGGGGCCGTCGGACGTGAGCATCAGCCCGGCGAAGATCACGCCGACGTACGGGGTGCCCGCCGCGGCGAAGTGATCGAGCACCGGCTGGACGAACTCGGCCACCAGGTTGCCGGCGTCGTAGGGGACGGGTGCCGGCGCGTAGGCGCCCATGCCTCCGGTGTTCGGGCCGGTGTCGCCCTCGCCGAGCCGCTTGTGGTCCTGTGCCAGCGGGAGTGCGACCGCTCGCACGCCGTCGCAGAGTGCGAGCAGTGAGCACTCGGGTCCGCGCAGGCGCTCCTCGAGGAGGAAGGGGCCGCTCACCGAGCGGATCGCCTCGATCGTGGCAGCCTCACCCTCGGGGACGGTGACGCCCTTGCCGGCGGCGAGGCCGTCGAGCTTGACGACCACCGGGCGGTCGAGTTCGCGCCACCAGGCAATCGCTGCGTCCGCATCGTCGAACGAAGCGAATCGTGGCCCGGGGATCCCGAGCGCCGTCGCCAGTTCCCGAGCGTACGTCTTCGACGACTCGAGCTGCGCGAGTTCGGCGGTCGGTCCGAAGCAGGCGATGTTGCGGCGGGCACATTCGTCGGCCACACCGGCGACCAGGGCGGCTTCGGGACCGGGGATCACGAGGTCGGTGTCGTCCCCGGACGCGTGGCCGAGTTCCGTGGCAATCCGGACGTCGTGGCCGTGGTGGCGGCATGCCCATGCAATCGCCTGCTCGCGCCCGCCTCCGCCGATGACCAGCACCCGCATTACGCGAGCACGCCCTCGAACGAGAGCTTGGCCTGGGCGTCACCGACGTGGATCGGGTACTTGCCCGTGAAGCAGCCGTTGCAGTAGCCGTCGTCGTCGCCGCTCTCGCGCTCGGCAACGGCGAGCATCATCCCGTCGAGCGACAAGAACGCCAGGCTGTCGGCGCCGATGTGTTCGCGCATCTCGTCGATCGTCATCCGCCCGGCGATCAGGTCGCCGTCGTGGCCCATGTCGACACCGAAGTGGCAGGCGTGGGTGATCGGTGGGCAGGTGATACGTACGTGCACCTCGGTGGCACCGGCGTCGCGGACCAACTTCACCAGCGGTCCGGCCGTGGTGCCACGCACCAGCGAGTCGTCGATCATCACCACTCGTTTGCCTTCGAGGTTCTCCCGCAACGCGTTGAACTTCAGCGCGACCCCGCGCTCGCGGATGTCCTGCGTCGGCTCGATGAACGTGCGGCCGATGTAGCGGTTCTTGATCAGCCCGTCGTTGAACGGGATGCCGCTCTCGTTCGAGTACCCGATCGCAGCGGGAATCGACGAGTCCGGGACCGGGATCACCACGTCGGCCTCAGCGGGCGACTCCAGCGCGAGTTGCAGCCCCAGCCGCTGGCGGACGTGGTGCACGTTGTGGCCGTCCCACACGGAGTCGGGGCGTGAGAAGTAGACGAACTCGAACGTACAGCGTGCACTGCGCGGCTGCGGAGCCAGCACCTGTGAGCGGTGCAGTTCGGCGCCGCGCAGCGTGACCATCTCGCCCGGCTTCACCTCGTCGATGTCGACGCAGCCGAGTGTCGAGAGCGCGCATGTCTCGGATGCGACAGCATGGCCGCCGTGCGGCAGGCGCCCGACCGAGAGCGGTCGGAATCCCCACGGATCGCGGACGGCGATCACATGATCCGCGGCCAGTAGAACCAGCGAGAACGCCCCCTTCCACGCCGGCAGGGTGCGTTCGATCCGCTCCTCCCAGGTCTGGCCGCCGGCGGCAGCGAGCATGAGGGTCATCACCTCGGAGTCGCTGGTGGCGGTGAGCCCGAACCCGCGGTTCAGCAACTCGTCGCGGAGCGCCGGCGCGTTCACCAGGTTGCCGTTGTGGGCCAGGGCCAGTGGGCCGTGCATCGTCTCGACCAGGAACGGCTGGATGTTCCGCTCGGCGTTCGAACCGGTGGTCGAGTACCGGGTGTGGCCGATGGCGTGATAGCCGGTCAGCGGTGCGAGCGCCTCGGGCGTGAACACGTTGGCGACCAGGCCGGCCTCCTTGTGGACCCGGGCCCGCTTGCCGTCGCTGACGGCGATGCCGGCGGCCTCCTGGCCCCGGTGCTGCAGCGCGAACAGCCCGAAGAACGACAGCTGCGCCACACCCTCGCCGTGCGGGGTCGACAGTGCGAGCACGCCGCACTCGTCTTTCGGGGCGTCGTCGCCGAACGCCGTGCCGGCACGAGGCCGGCCGGGGTCGGGGAGGGGTGTGCAAACGATCGGCGTGCCCATGTCAGTCGATGTCCAGTCCCGCCGAGGCGGCGTTGATCCGTGGTCCTGCAGGGTAGACGCCTGGGATGAATGCCACGCCGGTGAGGCGTTCGAAGGCGTCGACATATCGCCGGGCCGTTGCAGCCCAGACATCGGTCGACAGGTCCGGGATCGGACCATCGCCGGTGTAGCCGGCATCGGCCAACGCTCGGCGGACGACCTCTTTGTCGAGGCTCTCGGGCTCGTCGTGTGCGGCGACTCGTTCGTCGTACGTGGCCTCGACCCACCACCGCGACGAGTCAGGGGTGAGTGCCTCGTCGATCAGGAGCAGCTCGCCGTTGCCGTCGACGCCGAACTCGAACTTGGTGTCGGCGAGGATCAGCCCTGCGTGCAGGCCCCGCTCCGACCCGCGCCGGAAGAGCGCGAGCGCCGCTGTTTCGACCCAAGCCCACAATTCGGCCGGGACGTGGCCGCGAGCGACCACGTCGACCGGCGACAGCGGTTCGTCGTGTGCGCCGCCGGTGCCCTTGGTGGTGGGGGTCACGATCGGCTCGGCGAGCGGCGTGTTCTTGCGCAGCCCGTCGGCGAAACGGTGGCCGTAGATCGTGCGCTCGCCCGCGGCGTATCGTGTCCACAGCGCGGTGTCGGTGACCCCGGTGATGTAGCCGCGCACGATCACCTCGACCGTCAGCGGGGTCGCCGCCCTGGCGATCAGCACGTTCGGATCGGGCGTCGACAGCGCGTGGTTGGCGACGATGTCGCGGGTGTGCTCGAACCACCACCACGACAGCTGGTTGAGCACCTGGCCCTTGTACGGCACGCCGGCGATGACCCGATCGAAGGCCGACAGCCGGTCGGTGGTCACGAACAGTCGCCGATCGCCGGGCAGCGCATACGACACCCGCACCTTGCCGTTGCGACGGTCGTCGAGCGGCAGTTCGATGTCGAGCAGCGGCTCCGGCAGCGGTTCGGGCAGCGAGACGGGCGTTGCGGTGGGCATCTGCGCTCAGTGTCCCCTGGCGTACTGCACGCCGTTCTCGAAGAGCCGCAGCCCGAGGTGGGCGTCGCCGCCCCCGCCACGCGAGTGGCGCGGATGCTGGCGGCGCACGATGTGGTTCTCGGGATGTGGCATCAGGCCGAGTACGACCCCCGACGCGTCGCACACCCCGGCGATGTCGGCGACCGAGCCGTTCGGGTTGGTGCTCCGGTACCGCAGCGCGACCTGACCGGCTGCGGCCAGCGCATCGGGGTTCGGGTGCACGTAGCGACCTTCACCGTGGGCGATCGGGCAGTGGATGGGGTCGCTGATGCCCTCGGTCCAGATCGACACGCTGTTCGGCGCCGGGTCGAGCACGACCCACCGGCAGTCGAACCGTCCCTGGGCGTTGTGGCCGAGCGCACCCGGGAGCAGGCCGGTGGCGGTGAGGACCTGGAAGCCGTTGCAGATGCCGATCAGCGGGCGTCCGTCGGCCACGAAGTCGCGGAGTGCGTCGCCGACGCCGAGCGCGAGATCGAGGGCGAGCATCCGGCCGGCGCCGAGCGCATCGGCGTAGCTGAACCCTCCGGCCACCACGGCGAGACCGGCGTCGGCGAGCAGGCTCGGCCGTTCGATCAGCTCGGAGGCGAGGACGATCCGGGCCTCGGCGCCGGCGAGCTCGAGCGCGTGCCGGACGTCGTGGTCGCGGTTCGTCCCCGGCCCGGAGATCACGATGGCACTGACCCGGCTCATCGCGCACCTCCGCCGTTGAACGCATCGGCGAGCCGGCCGACCGGGATCGGCTCGAGGCCGGGGATCGTCAGCAGTGAGTCGTCGGTGACCACGCCGAGGTGGTTGGCGGTGCGGCCCATGATCTTCATGAAGGCAGCAACGCTGCGGGGGCGGACCTCCACGACCAGTCGACCCGACGACTCGCTGAAGAGCGCGGTGGCGAGATCGTCGTGGGGCAGTACGTCGACCCGCGCGCCGAGACGTCCGGCGATGCACATCTCGGCCACGGCCGTCGCCAGGCCACCCTCGCTGAGGTCGTGGCACGCGACCACCAGCCCCGCCCGCATCGCAGCATGCAATTGCCGATAGGTGTCCGGTGCATCTGGTACGGGCGCCGGGGCGACTCCGGCGTTGCGGGGCGCACCGTGGACCAGGTCGAGGTGCGAGCCGGCGAACTCGACTTCGGTCTGCCCGATCAGGATCAGCGTGTTGCCGGGTTCGGCAAGGTCGGGGGTGACGCAGAGGTCGGCGTCGGGCACGTGGGCGACGGCGGTGATCACCAGGGTGGGTGGAACGGCGTGGCGCTCGCCGTCGGCGCCGACGTACTCGTTGTTGAGCGAGTCCTTGCCGGACACGAACGGGGCGTCGTACATGCGCGCAGCAGCGCAGCAGCCGTCGACCGCAGCGACCAGTTCCCCGAGCGTCGAAGGGCGTCGCGGATCTCCCCACGAGAAGTTGTCGAGCAGTGCCACCCGATCGGGGTCGGCGCCGACGGCCACGACGTTGCGGATCGCCTCGTCGATCACCGCGAACGCCATCGCCTCGGGATCGTGGAGCCCGTACCACGGGTTCACGCCGATACCGATCGCGATGCCCTCGGTGGATCCCGGGTCGGCGAGTACGACCCCGTCGGCGGGGCCGTCTGCTGCAGCCCCGACGAGCGGCCGGACCACCGTTGCGCCGAGGATCTCGTGGTCGTACCGGTGGATGGTGTCGGCCTTGGATGCGATGTTCGGATGCGCGAGGAGTGCCAGCAGCGTGGCGACCGGGTCGGACACGTTGCGCCCGGCGGCGTCGTGGCGGTTCGGCTCGGGGAGCTCGGCCGGCATGCGACGCTGTGGCCGCCCGTCGTGGAGGAACGCCGTGTCGATGTCGACGACCACGTGTCCCTGATGGCGCACGAGGAGACGACCGTCGCCGGTGAACGCGCCGACGTCGGCGAGCTCCACGCCGACGCGATCGCAGCGCGCCTGCACGGCGGCGAGGTGCTCGGGCGGGACGGCGATCACCATGCGCTCCTGCGCTTCGGACAGCCAGACCTCCCACGGGTCGAGGCCGGGATACTTGCGCGGCACCTGGTCGAGGTCGACGTCGGCGCCGACGCCCTCGGCCATCTCGCCGATCGCCGACGACAGGCCGCCGGCACCACAGTCGGTGATCGCGGAGTAGAGGTCTTCAGCGCCGATCAGTGCGTCGATCAGCAGCTTCTCGACGATCGGGTCGCCGATCTGCACGCTGGCACCGGCCACCTCGCCCGTGGTGGCGTCCATCGTCGCCGACGAGAACGTCGCACCTCGGATCCCGTCGCGTCCGGTCGCCCCACCCAACACGACGACACGGTCTCCGGGGAACGGGCCGTCGTGCAGCGGCCGGCTCGGTGCCGTCCCGATGCAGCCGGCGAACACCAGCGGGTTGGTCGTGTAGGCGGGGTCGTAGAGGACCGCGCCGGCCACCGTGGGCAGCCCGATCTTGTTGCCGTAGTCGGCGACGCCGTCGATCACGCCGTCGCGGATCCGGCGCGGATGCAGCGCACCGTCGGGAAGGGCGGTGAGGGGCAGGTCGGCCGGACCGAAGCACAAGATGTCGGTGACGGCGATCGGGCGGTGGGCGATGCCGAGCACGTCACGGATCACGCCGCCGACGCCGGTGTTCGCGCCACCGAACGGCTCGACCGCCGACGGATGGTTGTGGGTCTCGGCCTTCAGAGCGATCGTGGTGCCCTCGGTGAACTCGATCACGCCGGCGTTGCCGACGAATGCGGAACGCACGAACGGCGCATCGATCGATTCGGTGCACGCCCGCAGCTGTGACATCAGCGGGGTGATCTCCGCCGGCCCGTCGGGGCCGCCGGTGGCGTCGATGACGGCGCGGAACGTCTTGTGGGCGCAGTGCTCGCTCCAGGTCTGCGCGAGCGTCTCGATCTCCACGTCGGTGATGTCGCGTCCCAGCCGCTCGTGCTCGTCGCGGATCGCACGGAGCTCTTCGAGGTCGAGGTAGAGCGACCGCCCGACGTTCAACGCCAGCAGGCCGTCGTCGTCGAGTCCCCTGATCGTGATCAGCTCGGCATCGGCATGTCCGGGGGCGTCGTCGAGCGTGGGCGGGTCGACGAGGCCGTGGCGCCACCGCTCGATCACGGAGTTGGCGACCACACGACGGACCACGTCGTCGGCGACGTCGGTTTCCACGTCGGGGCCGAACTCGATGCGTCGGGCGCTGGCGGCTGCGTCGAGCTCGATGTGCAGCTGCTGGGCGGCGTGGAGCACGGCGTCGGCCGTCGTGTCGGTCACACCCGGCAGCAGGGTGACCTCGACGCCGTCCACAGTGGGCGCGTCCCAGGTGGCACGTTGCAGCAGCGGATCGGCGAAGGTCGCGGCCAGCTGGGCTCGCTGGTCGTCGTCGAGAGCCCCGATGACATGGATCACGTCGGCGACGTGGACCGGGCCGGCGAGCTCGATGCCGAGGTGCGAGGCCGCCAGCGCGATCGCGGCCCCGCGAGGGTCCGGATCGATGGAACGGATGGTCAGTCGATGCCGGTCGGCCACTGCGCTGACCCTACGGATCGCGCGTGACCCGGCTCGGCGGATTGTACAAAATGTCTCTCGATCAGATGCCCAGGCGGAACAGCACCTGCGCCGTGAGCGGCTCGACCATGTCGGCGGTCGGGAAGATCGGCTCCCAGGCATCGGGCGTCACCGAGGTGACGGTGATCGTCTCGCCGCCCAGTCGTGGGGGCATGATCGACTTGCGGACGGTGCCGTTCGCATCGACCCAGATCTCCATCGACAGTTCCTCTGCACCGTCGAGGCCGGGCTGCACCACGATGCCCGGCGGCAGGGGAGCCGCAGGGGGTGGGGTACCGTCGGCCGTCGGCGTGGTTGCTGCGGTCTGTGCCTGGAGAAGGCGCACGGGGTCGGCCGACACCACGAGGCGGCGGGCGGGCTCGGTGCCGACCGCCGACTCGGTGGCTTCGGCGATGGTCGTGAACTGGCGGATCGCCGGCGGTACGAGTTCGTCGAGGGTGCGGATCCAGCGGGCGCGTCCCATCGAGAAATCGATCGGGAAGTCACCGCGGGGCAGGGTGTACCAGGTCGGCTCGTCGATCCGCCGGATGAACGCCTGGTCCCACAGGGTGAGGATCTCGAGGTCGGGCGTGTCGACGCGCGGGATCACCACTTGGGCCACGCCCGACTCGAAATCGGCGGTCACCTCGTAGTTCTGGGTTCCCCCGAAGCGGTCCGGCTCGCTGACGGTGAACGAGGCGGTGCGGATCGGCGCCGGTGCCGCGGTCGTCATCGGGTACACCAGGGGCGCCACGGGGCCGTTGTCCTCGCCGGAGTTCGCCACGCGATCGACGAGATCCGGGCCGTACGTCACTCCTGCGGCACCGAGGCCGCCGAGCACGGCGAGCACGAACAACCAGCTCGTCGCCCGTCGAAGCCCGCCCTTGCGGGTCGGCTTCTTCGGCTGGCCTGCGTCCACAGCGAACGGCAGTTCGGTGTAGGCGCCCGACTCGGCCGAGGCCGGTCGGGGCGTCCTGGCCACGACGCTCGGCAGTGTCGGACCGGCCTGGCTGATCTGTCCCGGCCACGCGGCAGCGGGCGCGGACGCGCCGGGCGGTGGCGGTGGGAAGCCATTGGTGGGCCTCGTCAGCGTGTCGGTGGTGTCATCCATCCCGAAGAGGTATCGGCGTCGCAGACACATCCTTGAACGATCCGTTCTACGATCCGACGGTGGTGAACTCCGATCGGACCGAACCCCTCGCCTGGGTGGTGGTGGGCGCCGGCTCCGCGGGCTGTGTGCTCGCCGGCCGGCTGTCGGAGGACCCGGACTCCACGGTGACCCTGCTGGAAGCCGGTCCCGACCTCACTGCCGCCGACCTCGACGGCCCGCTCGGCGGTGCCGACTTCCTCGCGGCGCTCGACGTGCCAGGGCGCGTTCATCGGGCACTCGTGGCCACCCGGGTGACCGGTGGGGCGTCGAGTCCGTATCGGCGGGGTCGAGGGCTCGGTGGATCCTCCGCCGTCAATGCAATGGTCTCGTTGCGCGGAGATCCCGAGCTGTACCGGTCGTGGGGTTGGCACGACGCCGACGCGGCGTGGGACCACGTGGCGGTCCCCGAGGAAGAGGTCGCCGCCGACGAACTGGGTCCGGTCGACCGCGCGTTGCTCGATGCGGCACCCGATACGGAGCGGGCGATCCTCGCCCGCCGCGCCGGACGTCGGGTCACGGCGGCCGAGGCGTCGCTGTGGCCGGCCCTCGAACGACCCAATCTGGTGGTGAGGAGCGATTCGCTCGTCGATCGGGTGGTCTTCGACGGCCGTCGCGCGGTCGGGGTCCGACTGGCGGACGGCGAGGAGGTACCCGCCGACCGTGTCGTACTCGCTGCCGGAGCGATCCACTCTCCGGCGATCCTGTTGCGCTCGGGCGTCGACACTCCCGGCGTGGGTGTCGGACTGCAGGATCATCCATCGGCGCCGCTGACCCTGCAGCTGCGTGACGGACGCACGGCATCGCCCGGCGATCTCGTCGTCGGCGCAATGCTTCGACGCGATCCGCTGCAGTTCCTCCCGATGAACCACCTCGGTTCGTCGGCGCCGGGCTTCGGGTTGCTGATGACGGCCCTCATGCGGCCGCGGGGGAAGGGTGGGACGGTGCGGTTGTCGTCCGATGATCCGCACGTGGACCCGCTCGTCGACTTCGCGTTGCTCGATCACCCACACGACCTGGCCGAGCTGGCGTCGGGCGTGGAGACGGCGCTCGACCTGCTCGCCGCGCCGTCGTTCCGCGAGATCGTCGAGAACGTGTTCGTGGACGCCCATGGCACCACCGGCGATGCACTGCGCGACCGCGACGCGATCGCACGATGGGTGCGTCGCTCGGTGGGGGACTACGTGCACGCGTCGAGCAGCTGTGCGATGGGCACGGTCGTCGATGACGACGGGCGGTTGTTCGGCTACGACGGGGTCCACGTGTGCGACGCCTCGGTGTTCCCGTCGATCCCCGACGTGAACACCCATCTGCCGACCACGATGCTGGCCGAACGGCTCAGTACTCGCTGGCGCCGTGGTGTCGGATCGGGAGCCGTGTCAAGATGAGCCCATGTCGACCACAGCTGGTTACACGCACGGACTGCACGAGCTCGACGACGGGTGCTTCGCGTACCTGCAGCCCGACGGTGGCTGGGGATGGAGCAACGCCGGGCTGATCGTCGGCGACGGCCAGTCGCTCCTGGTCGACACGCTCTTCGACCTCGAACTCACCGCCGCGATGCTCGACTCGATGGGAGCGGCCACCGCCACCGCGCCGGTCGACACCGTCGTCAACACCCACGCCAACGGCGACCACTGCTACGGCAACGCCGAGGTCACCCGCCGAATGCCCGACGTCGACATCGTCGCATCGGCTGCCACCGCCCACGAGATGGGGGAGGTGCCGCCGTCGATGCTCGCAGCGTTGAACCAGGCGCCCGGCGAGGTCGGCGAACTCTTCCGCTCGTTCTTCGGCGAGTTCCAGTTCGACGGTATCGAACTCGTCGCCCCCACTCGGACCTTCGACGGTCGACTCGACATCGACGTGGGCGGCCGCCGCGTGGAGCTGTACGAGGTCGGACCGGCCCACACCGCCGGCGACACGATCGTGTACGTGCCGGATGCGCGAACGGTGTACACCGGCGACATCTTGTTCATCGGGGGCACACCGATCGTGTGGGCCGGCCCCCTGTCGAACTGGGTTGCTGCCTGCGACCTGATGCTGGGCCTCGACCCACAGACCGTGATCCCCGGTCACGGCCCGCTCACCGACACGGCCGGGATCGTCGCCGTTCGCGACTACCTGTCGTTCGTCGACGAGGAAGCCACGGCGCGCCACACCTCGGGAATGGACGCGTTCGACGCCGCCCGCGACATCGGCCGCGAACTCGGTCTCGACGAGCGGTTCGGCGAATGGGGCGAATTCGGTCGTATCGCAGTGAACGTGGAAACGGTGTATCGCACACTCGATCCCGACCATGTCACACCCGACGTGGTCGAGCAGTTCCGTCGCATGGCCGAACTCGAACGACAGTGACGACCGAGCCGGCGAGCGGCGTGGCTGCCGACGAACTCGACGAACTCGACCGGGCGGATCTCGTCGTCATCGGCGACGGCCCGGCGGGGAGCGCGCTCGCACAGGCGTGTCGTGGGATCGGCGTCGACGTCGTGCTCGTCGGCGACGACGCCGCGTGGACGGCCACCTACAGCAGTTGGAGCGACGACCTCCCGACGGTCCTGGCGGACGGCCGCCCGTCGGGGCTCGTCGATCCTGGCGCCGTCACGGGCGTCGTGAGCGACGAGGTGTGGGCGTACGGGGCGCAGCGACATCACCTGCCGCGGGCCTATCTCAGCTTCGACAACGACGTGTTGCGATCTGCGCTGCGAACCGATGTCCGTCACTGTGTCGGCCGTGTCGTCGCGGTCACGACAGCGTCGGTCGGTCGCAGCGAGGGGCACCGGGTCGATCTCGCCGACGGCCGCACGATCCGCGCGCGGGTCGTGGTCGATGCCACCGGGTGGCCCGCGAGGTTCGCGAACCGGGATGGCGTGCAGACGCCGGCCTGGCAGACGGCGCTCGGCGTGGTGCTCGCCGAACCACCGACGGGCGACCTCGGGCGCCCCACTTTCATGGACTTCCGACCAACGCGGTCCGCTCACGGTGTTGCATCCAGCATCGGTCCTCACGGGGTGACGACCTTCTGCTACTCGTTGCCGATGCGCGACGGCTGGCTGGTGGAGGAGACGGTGCTGGCTGCTCGCCCGGCGATCGAGCCGATCGCGCTGCTGCCACGGCTGGCCGCCCGCCTCGGTCGCCACCCCGACAGCTTGCTCGCCGATGCCGTGCGCACCGAGTACGTGCGGATCCCGCTCGGTGGTTCGCGCCCCGGTCCCGATCAGCCCGTCGTTGCGTTCGGGGCGGCTGCCGGCTACGTCCATGCCGCCACCGGGTTTTCGGTGGCGGCGTCGATGCGAGCTGCGCCCCGAGTGGCGGCGGCGATCGCCGACGCCGTGTCGTCCGGGTCGGGTGTCGTCGACTCGGCGCCGATCGCCGAGGCGGTGTGGCCGGCCCCGATGCGGCGCACACGGGTGCTGCACGACTTCGGTCTCGAGGTGCTGCTCGGCCTCGACGACGACGAGGTCCGAGACTTCTTCGACGCCTTCTTCCAACTCCCCGTCGACGACTGGAGCGCCTATCTGCGGATCGACACGCCACCGCGCGAGGTCGGTGCGGTGATGACGCGTCTGTTCAGGTCATCGAGCTGGCAGATACGACGTCGTCTGGCCGGCCGGAATCCGGCGCCGTTGGCGAGGCTGCTGCGGCCGTGAGCGCGTCGCGGCGCCGGATGGTGATCGAACGGCGAACCGCGAGCACCCAGCCGACCAGCACGCTGGTGGCGAAGATGAGCCACTGCACGGCGTACGACAGGTGCGGACCCTCGTCGAGGGCCGGTGCGGGAACGGGAGTCGGGTCGTTCGGGGTCAGTGTCGGAATCGTGTCGATCAGGTCGAGGTAGACGGGGACGACCTCGCCGGGGAACTGCGCCGAGAGCTGGTCGAGGTCGATGCGCCGTACCTCGGTGACCGGCTCGCGTGCGGTGGTCGCGTCCGTCAGCTCGCCGCGCTGACGTTCCTGCGGAAGACGGACGCGGGCGAGGAGTTCGACCTCACCGTCCGGCGCCGCAGGTACGTCGCTGCCGAGCGGGACGAAGCCGCGATTCACCACCACGGTCGGCCCGGCATCGGTGACCAGTGCGCTGAGCACGTTGTCGCCCGCCAGACCACCCTGGGATCGGTTGAACCAGAGGATCTGATCGTCGAGGAACGTGCCGGACACGAGTGTCTGGCGCCATTCGATCGAGGCTGGGTCGTCGCCGGCCTCGGCGAGGAGCTGGTCGAGCTGCGCCGGTGGCTGATCGATCTGTTCGTTCACCAGGTCGTTGAAGGCCCTGCGTTCGTCGAGGCGATCGAGCTGCCAGAACGCGAGCCAGATCATCAACGCGATCGATCCGAGCACGACCAGGTGGAAAGCGATCCACTTCGGACCCAGCAGGAAGGAGAGGCGCGGCGCGGACATCTCGGGCACGACGGTACCGGCCGCCGAGCACTACCGTGCCGCGTCATGCGCGCAGAAGATGTCACCTCGGACTGGCTCTCGACGGTGCTCGGTGGCGACGTCGGACCGATCGCCGCGCAGTTCATCGGCGATGGCCACATCGGCGTCAACGTGCGCATCACGATGCCGCAGGCCGAGGGCGGTCTCCCTCGGTCGGTCGTGGTCAAACTGCCGGCCACCGACGAGACCAGCCTCACGACCGCCGCGATGCTGCGCCACTACGAACGCGAAACCCTCTTCTACACCGAGCTCGCTTCGACGGTCGACATGCGGGTGCCGGCCTGCCTCCACGGCGAATGGACTGCTGCCACCAACGACTTCGTGCTCGTACTCGAGGACATGGCGCCGGCCACGCAGGGCGACCAGCTCACCGGGTGCAGCATCGAGCAGGCCCGTGACGTGGTGCGCGAACTCGCCAAGCTGCACGGTCCCCGGTGGGACGACCCGACGCTCGACGACATCGGCTGGATCGAGCACGCCAACGGGGCGGGGAGCGAAGAAGCGGGTGGCAGCCTGGCGGTGATGTGGCAGATGTTCTTCCCCGGATTCGCCGGCACCTACCGCTCGCATCTGACCGCCGAGGAATTCGAACTGGCCGAGCGGTTCGGCGCGGCGATCGGGCAGTGGCGGGGCGGACGCAGTGGGCCGACCGCCATCACCCACGGCGACTACCGCCTCGACAACATGCTCTTCGCCACACCCGACGGAGGCCCGGCGGTCACCGTGGTCGACTGGCAGACCCCGGCCCACGCCAACCCGATCACCGACCTGTCGTACTTCGTCGGCGCCGGCCTGCTGCCGCCCGACCGTCGCACGTACGAGCGCGAGCTGATCGACGTGTACCTCGAGGCGCTCGCTGCGTACGGCATCAGCCTCGACGAGACGTGGGTGTGGGATCAGTACCGCCGTGACGCCTTCGCCGGTCTGGTGGTCGCGGCGATGGCCTCGCAGATCGTGACCCTGAACGACCGCAGCGAGGCGATGTTCGGCGCCATGGCGCAGCGGCATCTCCGCCAGGCCCTCGACCTCGATTCGTTCAGCCTGATCTGAATCCCGCTGCTCCGGGTCTCCGACACCACGAGTGACCGAGTCGGAGACCGCTTGCCGCCCTCGCAGGACGCTCGATCGGAGTGGGGGCCCGGCGGAACGACGAGAGCCGTGGGTGCTGAGCCGATCTCACTCGGGTGGGCGCTGTCGGGCGTGGGTGCTCGAGTCGTGACGGCCACCACCAAATGCGCCCGACATCGGAGGCGGCATGGTGCTGATGGCCTCACCGGCAGTCGTCGTCGTACTGCTGTTCTGGGGGTACCGGACCGTATGCCTCGTTCGCGAGCTGCGAGATGCGGTCGACCCGGTCGGACGGGCAACTACGGTCGTGCGACGTGAAGGACCATCCCGACGACCACCTGGCGGAACGTTTCGACGCAATGAGCGCTCGGGACAAGATCGATTTCATGATCGAGAATCAGGGCTGGGCCATCGAGGCGGTCCAACCTGACGTCGAAACCGATCCGCCGACACCCGGCTACGCCTACACGATCGGGCTCACCGCTGCGTTCGGGTTCCCTGAGGTGGCGGTCTTCGGGCTCACGCCGGCCGCTGCGAAGGGCTTGCTGGGGTTGGTCGCCGATGCCTGCCGGGGCGGCACCGAGATCCCGCTCGGCGTCGAACTCGTCGGATTGCTCGACAACGAACTGCGCTGCCTCTTCGCTCCGATCGACCTGGGCCCCTGGGGGCCGTACTTCGCGGCTGCTTCGTCCTGGTACGAGGATGCGCCGTTCGAGATGGTCCAGCTGATGTACCCCGACCGCAATGGCTTCATGCCCTACGAGACCGGCTACGAGCAACGCATGACCCTGGCCCAACCGGTGATCGGCACCCTGGCCTGACCCGTTCGTGTTGCGTTTCCGGTGGCCCGCCCCACCGGAAACGCAACACGAACGGGGTCGGGTGGCGTTCTGACCGTGGGAAACGCCCACAGCTGGGCGCGACGCCACGTTGCTAACCTGCCCGCCACGGGGTCGACGACGGATTCGTCGAGCCTCGACGACCCGATGACCACACCTCCGCCCCTCCCGGTGACCGGCGCCTGGTTGCCCGGTGACGAGCCGGGTCATCGGCAGTTCTTCACGTTCGCGACCGATCGGCGATTCGCGCTCGACTGCGGCGTGGCGCTCTCCGACGTCGTCGTCGCGTACGAGACCTACGGGCGCCTCGACGCCGACGCCTCGAACGCCATCCTGCTGTGTCACGCCTGGACGGGCGACAGCCACGCCGCGGGCCCGGCGGGCCGCGGGCACCACACGCCTGGTTGGTGGGACGACACGGTCGGTCCCGGCAAGCCGATCGACACCGAGAAGTACTTCGTCGTCTGCGCCAACGTGCTCGGCGGGTGCCAGGGATCGACGGGCCCCGCATCACCGCATCCGGTCGACGGCCGCCCGTACGGCTCGCGATTTCCGGTGGTGACGATACGCGACATGGTGCGAGCCCAGGCCCAACTCGGCCAGCACCTCGGCGTCGCGCGCTGGATGTCGGTGATCGGCGGATCGATGGGCGGGATGCAGGCGCTCGAATGGGCGGTGATGTATCCACGTCGCGTCGGGTCGTTGATCGCCGTTGCCACGTGCATGCAGGCCACTGCGCAGCAGATCGCCTGGGGAGCAATCGGCCGTCGGGCGATCCGGCTCGACCCGAAATGGCGCGGCGGGGACTACTACGACGCCGAACCCGGCGACGGACCCGCCGAAGGGCTGGAGATCGCCCGCATGGTCGCCCAGGTGACGTTCCGCAGCGACAACGTGTTCACCGACCGGTTCGGTCGCGAACTCGCGGACAAGGCCGCGATCGGCGACACACTCGGCATGTGGCAACGGTTCGAGGTCGAGCGCTACCTCGAGTACCACGGCGTCAAGCTGGCACGCCGCTTCGACACCAACAGCTACCTGGCCATCGGCAAGGCGATGGACCTGCACGACATCGCCCGAGGCCGGGGCTCCCTGGAGCGGGCGGTGCTGCGCATCGCGGCGCCCACCATGGCGGTCGGGATCTGGAGCGACATGCTGTATCCGGCGTACCAGCAGCAGCAGATCCACGACGCCGTCACGGCGAACGGTGTGCCGAGCGAGTACGTCGAGATCGACTCGCCGCACGGCCACGATGCGTTCCTGATCAACAGCGACCAGCTCGCCGAACCCCTCGAACGGTTCCTGGGCAACGCGTCGAAGTCGTTCACCGGCCGTTGACCTCGTGCCCGAAGGTCTCGAAGCCGAGATCTGGCGCCGTGCCTGCGAGCCGCTCGCCGGTCGGCGAATCGTCGGGGCCACCGTCGACGAACGTGTGGTCCCCGAGGGCTTCGTCGACCTGGTCACGGGCGCAACCATCGACGCGGCGCGCCGGCGGGGCAAGGTGGTACTGCTCGACACCGACCGCGCCACGATCGGGTTGCACTTCGGGATGACCGGGCGACTGGTGGTCGACGGCACCGCGCCGATCGAACGACTCGCCTACGCATCGGGTCGCGACGACGCCTCGTGGGATCGCCTCACGCTCCACGCAACGCCGGGAGGCGCGAGCGCGCCACCGGCTGTGAGGTTCAACGACCCACGACGGCTCGGCCACGTCTCACTCGATCCTGACCTGGACCACTTGGGCGTCGACATCGCCGAGGTGACCCCGAAACGTCTCGCTGCCGCTCTCTCCCGGCGCCGCGGCGCGGTCAAGTCCGTGTTGCTCGACCAGCACGTGGTCGCCGGGCTCGGTAATCTCTGTGCCGACGAGGTGCTCTGGTGGGCGGGCATCGGGCCACGTCGCCCGGTCGACTCGCTCACGGCCGACGAGACCGCGCTGCTCGCCTCGGTCATCCGGCGCCGACTCGCGATCATGCTGCGCACCGGTGGCAGCACCCACGGCGTGCTGGATCCGCGTGTTCGCGCGACGTGCCCACCGTGCGAGCGCGACGGCAGCGAGCTGCGCCGGGCAACCATCGGTGGGCGCACGACCATCTGGTGCCCGACCCACCAGCGTTGACCCGACCCACCA
>CAZJUC010000012.1:0-30784 GCA_964549065.1 uncultured Ilumatobacteraceae bacterium | reverse complement strand
GGCCTGAGTCTCGCCGGCCTACCACCCTTCTCGGGGTTCGTCGCGAAGCTGGCGCTCGTCGACGCGGGCATCGCCTCGGGTGCCTACGTCATCGTGGCGGTGTCGCTGATCGGCTCGATCCTGACGCTGCTCTCGATGACCAAGATCTGGCTGGGAGCCTTCTGGGGCGAGGTCACGCCGTCGGCGGTGCCGGCGTCGAGCCGCCGTTCGGTCACGATCATGCAAACTGCCGCAGCAACCGCGGTGGCCGGCACGATTGCCGTCGCCGTGGTCGCCGGCCCGCTCTGGCGGATGAGCGAGCAGGTCGCCGGCGATCTGCTCGAGCGGACCCCGTACATCTCCGACGTGCTCGCCGAGCCGGTGCTGGAGGCGAGCGACTGATGGGCGCTGCGATGAACCGTCGGTCGTGGGGGTCGTCACTGGGCAGCAGCCTGCACGCGTTGTTGACCCCGCGACGTCTGTTGACCTTGGCGCTGCTGGTGGCGGCATGGTGTGCCCTCTGGGGATCGGTGTCGGTCGCCAACGTGTTGTCGGGCACCTCGATCGCGGTTGCTGCCACCGTGTTCTCCGGCGTCGACCGCAACGCCGGCGCGCTGCGGATCGTTCCACTGGTGCATTTCGTGTGGCTCGTGCTGGTCGATCTCGTCGTGTCGACGGTGCACGTGGCATGGGAGATCCTGACGCCCACCGACTACACCGACGAAGCGATCATCGCCGTCGACACCAATGCCGAATCGCGCACCCATTTCCTGATGCTGGTGGTGGCGATCACCGTCACGCCCGGCACCGCCGTCATCGACAGCGACGGCGACACGGGGCGGCTGTACCTCCATGTCCTGCACGCCGAGAAGGCACCCGAGATCGAAGCGCACGTCCGCCACCTCGCCGAGCTCGCGTGTCGTGCCCTGCCCGTCACGGAGGTCGTTTCGTGATCGCTGACATCGCCGTCGCCATCTTCCTGCTCGCTGGCCTGCTCGCCGGGATCCGCCTGGTGCGCGGTCCGTCGCTCGCCGACCGGGTGATCTCACTCGATGCGGCCCTCGTCGCACTGATGGGCGCCATCGGCACCCGGGTGGCAGAAACCGGCGAGACGCTCTACATCGGCGTGCTCGTCGTGATCGCCATCGTGGCGTTCACCGCCACCGTCGCCCTCAGCCGTTTCATCGAAACCGCAGGTCGACCATGAACGTCGTCGCCTCGGTGTTCATCCTGCTCGGAGCGTTCGTGGCGCTGCTCGCAGGCATCGGTCTGCTCACGTTCACCACCCCGTACGCCCGGTTCCACGCTGCCGGCAAGGCGAGCCCGATCGCGTTCCTGCTCGTCGCCGTCGGTGCCGGCATCGAGGTGGGCGCCAAGGGTGCTGCAGAATTGGCAATCGTCGCCGTCGCACTCCTCTTGACGTTGCCGGCCAGCACGCACCTGTTGTTCCGGGCGACCCACCGCACCACCGTGTCGAACCACCTGCGCACCGACGAACTCGCCGCCGCCGAGCGCGAGCTGGCCGAGCATCTCGCCCTGACGGCCGACGGCGACGACGACGGAGGACCCGATGCCGACACGCGTTGATCGAGGATCGGTCACCACCTCTGAAAAGAACCCCGGGCAACAGGTGTCTTCGAATACCTATGATGTGAAAGTGACGTTGATCGAACCGAAACCGGACTTGCCGTCGTGGACGTTCCTCACCAATCACGCCCACGTGATGGTGGCGCTGAGCCGAGACCCCGATCTGCGTCAGCGTGACCTGAGCTACGTCGTCGGCATCACCCCTGGCGCCGTGCAGCGAATCCTCGATGATCTCGAGAACGCGGGGTATCTGCGACGCGAAAAGATCGGCCGACGCAACCACTACGAGATCATCGACCGGACACCGCTGCGGCACCCGCTCGAAGGTCAGCACACCGTCGGTGAGCTGCTCGACATGCTCCACGACTGAGGCACCCGCGACGCTCGCCGCAGTGACGGCCGCCCGAACGACGTTCCGTCGCCGGCCGCAGATGGCATGGTTGACGACCTGTTCCGACGGGTAGGTGGCTCTCGCCATGTCCACCGTCACGACGTCCGCACGTCCCGTTCGCCTGCACGTGGTGGCGAATCGTCTGCCGGTGACCTGGGAGCCGACGCAGGGGTGGGTGCGCGCCCCTGGTGGCCTGGTCACGGCGCTCGAAGCGTACGGGCGCCGTCGTGGCGTCGACTGGGTCGGTTCGAGCGCGACGCTGGGCGAGCCGAGGGCTGTCGCGCCGACGTGGCGTCACGGGCCGATCCACCGCGTGCTGATCGAGCCGGAGCTGGCGCGGCTGGCGGTGGCCGGCCTGGCGAACTCCGCACTCTGGCCGGCGTTCCACGGCGTCGCCGGCCAGATGCGTTGGAACGACGACTGGTGGGCCGGGTACGTCGAGTACAACCAGCGATTTGCGGATGCCGCCATCACGACGGCGAGCCCCGGCGACCGCATCTGGATCCACGACTACCCCCTGCTCCTCGCTCCGGCGATGATCGCCCGAGTCCGACCCGACCTGGCCGTGGGACTGTCGATCCACACACCGGTCGAGGCCGAGACCCTTGCCGCACTGCCCTGCGCCGGCGAGCTGGCGGTCGCGCTTGCCTCGACGCCGCTCGTGGGTGTCCAGACGTCCGCCGACCGAGAATCGCTGCAGACGCTGGTGGCGTCGAGTGTCGGCACGACGGACGAATCGTCGAGACGGTGCTTCGTCTCGCCGGTGTCGATCGACCCGGACGAGCTGATCGCTCTCGTGAACCAGCGCGCCACCCACGCCCTGGTCGAACGATTTCGCTCGCGAGCAGGCCGCCGACTCCTCGTCGTCGGGATCGATCGCCTCGACTACACCAAGGCGATCCTCCAGCGACTCGACGCGGTCGACCAGGCCTTTCGGCGAGGCTGGCTACAGCCGGACGACGTCGACATCATCCAGATCGCTTCGCCCACCCGCGCTGACGTTCCGGGGTACCGCCAACTCCGACTCGAAGCCGAGCGACGCGCCCACGAGGTCGCGTCGCACTGGCTGCGCCCGGACGGGACACCACCGTTGCGGCTGGTGCCGGAGGGACGAGATCGACGACACGTGGCTGCGCTGCTCGCCGCCGGCGACATCGCCCTGGTGACGCCGAGCCGTGACGGCATGCACCTCGTGGCCAAGGAGTTCTCGATCCTCAACGAAGCGCACGGTGGGGTGCTGGTGCTCGGCGCGGGCGCCGGGGCTGCGCAGGAATTGGGCGACGGTTCGGTCCTGGTCGACGGCAACGACCCGTCATCGGTGGCCGACGGTCTGCGTCAGGCCGCGTCGATGGGGGTCGACGCCCGCCGAGCACTCGCTCGACGGCGCGCCGACGCGGTGCGGGGCTGGACGGCACAGGACTGGGCCGGCGACTTCGAGCGACGTCTGGTCGACGTGGCAGACCGCTCCGGCGGCACCGACCACGTTTCGCCGGGCTGTGCCCGCGGGTAGCCGCTCGGTCATGACCACACCAGCCACCAGCATCACCCGTCGAATCGTCGCCGCTTCAGCAGTCGCCCTGCTCTCGCTCGGCGCCGCGGCGTGCAGCGACGACGACGGCAACGACGACGACCTCGACAACCCCCTCGACGGCGTCGACGATCAGATCGAAGACATCTCGGACACGATCTCCGAGGAGATCGACAGCGAAACTGACGAGTGACCGTCGTGCGTTGACACGTGCCGATCGACCGGTCGCCTGGTTGACGTCTCCGGCGAAGGGGTAGGCCTGACTCATGACGACGACCAGCACTTCGACCCGGACGCCGACCCGAATGGCACTGGCAGCGGTCGCAATCCTCGCGCTTGGGGCGACCGCCTGCGACGACGACGACGACAGCCCCACCGACACCGTCGTCGACGAACTCGATTCCGACGTTGACGTACCGTTCGACAACGACGTCGATCCTGGCGTCGACACCGAGACCGACGAACGCAACAACCAGGGCTTCGAGAGCGACGAGCCCGGTGAGGTCGGCAACGAGACGAACCCCAACGACTGAGCGTCGTCAGGTCGAACCCGGGTCGATGGCCAGGAACGACCGGCTCCAGGCCTCGAGTTCCCCGAGATCGCAGGTGCGAGGGGTGACGACCAGCAGAACGTCGCCGGGTTCGAGCGTGGTGGCACCATTGGGGATCACCGTGCTGTCGTCGCTGCGGTGGATGACGGCGACCCGCGCCCCGCCCGGGGGCGGGTCGTCGCGCAGCGTCGTCGGACGCAGCCGAGTCGACGAGGGCACGGTGATCTCGACGAGATCGGCATCGAGCGCGTCGACCGCCACGATCTCGCGCCGCACGAACACGCTGTCGTCGGCCGTGACCCCGAGACGCCGGGCCAGCGCCCCGATGGTGGGAGCCTGCACAGCCACCGACACCACCACCACGACGAACGCGACATCGAAGATCACGGCGCCGTCGGGGTGGCCGGCGGTGAACGGGATCGTCGCCAGCACCACCGGAACCGCGCCACGTAGGCCCGCCCACGAGATCACCGCCATGTGTCGCAGTGGGGTGCGCCACCACAGCATCACCGTGGCCACCGCCAGTGGGCGTGCCACCAGGGTCAGCGCAGCCACCACCACCAGCGCGAGTCCGAGATCACCGAACAGCTCGCTCGGGAACACCAGAATGCCGAGGAGCAGGAACAGCACGCTCTGGGCCGTCGCTGCGAGGCCCTCGTGGAAATAGAGCACACTGCGGCTCGCTCGTTGCGAGCCGGTGAGCACGACTCCCGTCAGGTACACCGCGAGGAGCCCCGACCCGCCGAGGACGGCGGCCCCGCCGTAGGAGATGGCGGCGATCGCCAGGGTCACCACACCGAGCGATGCCGCGGCCCCTCCGCGAACGTGATCGACCACCCACCGGCCGAGCCAGCCGACACCGAGGCCCACCGACAGCCCGACCGCCACCTGGACGCCGAGGTAACCAGCCCAGTCCCAACCGGTCGGGTCGGCGCGCCACACCTCGACCATGCCGACCGTGAGCAACACCGCCGCCGGGTCGTTGAGGCCCGACTCCAGCTCCAGCAGCCGGCTGGTGCGAGCCGGCAGCGGCTCGGTGCGCAGAGCGGCGAACACTGCTGCAGCGTCGGTCGAGGAGACCACCGCGCCGAGCAGCAGGGCCGTGGTCGCGTCGAGCCCCATCAGATCCCAGGCGGCGAGCGCGACGACGCCGGCAGTGATCGTCACCCCGGCGGTCGCCAGGAGGCCGGCCTGGGCGCCGACCGCACGGAACGATCGAGGGTCGGTGCCGAGGCCGCCATCGAAGAGGATCACCGCCAGCGCCGCGATGGCGATGTTCTGGGCGAGCACGGCGTCGTCGAAGCGGATCCAGGCGAGCCCGTCGTCGGCGACCGCCATCCCGAGCCCGAGGAAGAGCAGCAGGCTCGGGATACGGAATCGCGACGTGAACCCGCTGGCGATCACCCCGACGAGCAGCAGCACGCCCACCAGCAGCACACCGGGGTCGACGGAGAACGATGAGCTCACGAAGCGGTCCGCTCCGATTTCCGGCGCACGTGATCCACCGCACCATCCTGCCAGCACGTCGGGAATTGGGGACTTTGGGCGGTCGTCACGGCGAGTTGCGGACGCAAGGATGGTGACCATGAACGCCACGGCCACCGACGATCGCTCGACAACCGACTCGGCGGATACCGCACTGGGGGTGCCAACGGCTGCCAGAGCCTCCATCGACGGCAACGAAGCCGCTGCCAAGGTTGCGTACGCGCTGTCGGAGGTGGTGGCGATCTATCCGATCACGCCGGCGTCCACGATGGGCGAGTTGGCCGATGCATGGTCGACGGGCGGTTCGACGAACCTGTGGGGCGCCGTTCCCGAGGTGGTCGAGCTGCAGTCGGAAGCCGGGGCGGCCGGCACGCTGCACGGAGCGTTGCAGACCGGAGCGATGGGGACGACCTTCACCGCATCACAGGGTCTGCTACTGATGCTGCCCAACATGTACAAGATCGCCGGCGAGCTGACGCCGACGGTGATCCACGTCGCCGCCCGAGCGATCGCCACGCATGCGCTGTCGATCTTCGGCGACCACAGCGACGTGATGTCCGCCCGCTCGACCGGCTTCGCCATGCTGTGCGCCAGTTCCGTGCAGGAGGCACATGACTTCGCAGCGGTGTCGCACGCTGCGACGCTGCGGTCGCGCATCCCGTTCCTGCACTTCTTCGACGGGTTCCGCACCTCGCACGAAATCAATCGCGTCGACCTGCTGGCCGACGACGATCTGCATGCGTTGATCAGCGATGACGCCCTCGCTGCGCACAAGCTGCGTCGTCTGCGCCCGACCGCGCCGGTGGTGCGCGGCACGGCACAGAACCCCGATGTGTTCTTCCAGGCGCGGGAGGCCGGCAACCGCTTCCACGACGCCGTGCCCGGCGTCGTCGCCGAGGTGTTCGCCGAGCTCGAAGCCCGCACCGGTCGCCGGTACGGCCTCGTCGACTACGAGGGCGCGCCCGACGCCGAGCGTGTCATCGTGATGATGGGATCCGGCGCCGGCGCCGTCGGCGAGACGGTGGCCAAGCTGGTCGCCGACGGCGAGAAGGTCGGGCTCGCGACGATTCGCCTGTTCCGTCCGTTCCCAATCGACGAGCTGCTCGCGGCGCTGCCCGACACCGTGCGATCGATCGCCGTGCTCGACCGGTGCAAGGAGCCCGGCTCGGCCGGCGAACCACTGTTCCAGGACGTGGTGACCGTGCTCGCCGAGTCCGACCGTTCCGGCGTGCGCACGATCGGGGGGCGCTACGGGTTGGGCTCGAAGGAGTTCACCCCGGCAATGGCCAAGGCGGTGTTCGACGAGCTCTCGCTCGACACGCCCAAGCGCCGGTTCACCGTCGGCATCGTCGACGACGTGACCGATCTGAGCCTCGACGTCGACGATACGTTCGGCGTCGAGCAGTCGGGCCGTTCGGCGGTGTTCTATGCGCTCGGGAGTGACGGCACCGTCGGAGCGAACAAGGCGTCGGTGAAGATCATCGGCCACGAACCCGATCTGCACGCGCAGGGCTACTTCGTGTACGACTCGAAGAAGTCGGGTTCGATGACGGTGTCGCACCTGCGTTTCGGACCCGATCCGATCCGCTCGACGTATCTCGTGCAGCAAGCCGACCTCGTCGCCTGCCACCAGTTCGGGCTCCTCGACCGCTTCGACGTGCTCGCCGACATCCGTCACGGCGGGACGTTCCTCCTCAATGCGCCATACCCCGCCGAGGAGTTGTGGGAGCACCTGCCGGCCTCGATCCAGCGGCGCATCCACGAGCGTGAGCTGCGCGTCTTCACGATCGACGCCACCCGCATCGCCCGCGAGTTGAAGATGCCCGGCCGCATCAACACGATCATGCAGCCGTGCTTCTTCGCGCTCACCGACGTGATGGAGCTCGACCGGGCGGTCGCCGCGATCAAGACATCGATCGCCGACGCCTACGGCAGGCGTGGTCGACTGATCGTCGAACGCAACGAGGCCGCCGTCGATCGGGCGATCGCCGAGCTCGCGGAAGTGACCCCGCCGCCGGCGATGCCGTCGAGCACCGAGCTCGACGAGACACTCGACATCCTCGAGTCGGCGCGCGAGAACGCCGAGACCGACTTCATCGATCGGGTCACCATGACGATGATCGCCAACCAGGGCGATCGGCTTCCGGTGTCGGCGATGCCGATCGACGGGACGTACCCGACCGGCACCACCCAGTACGAGAAGCGCAAGCTCGCGATCGAGATCCCGATCTGGGAACCCGATCTGTGCATCGACTGCGGCAAGTGCGCCGTGGTCTGCCCGCATGCCACCATCCGGATGAAGGCCTACGAGCCCAACGCTCTCGACGACGCGCCCGACGGGTTCCTCACCAAGAAGTTCCGGTCTCGTGAACTCGACGGTCACCAGATGACCATCCAGGTCGCCCCCGACGACTGCACCGGCTGCGGTATCTGCGTCGACGTGTGCCCGGCAAAGGACAAGACCCAGGTGAAGCGCAAGGCGATCAACATGCGTCCGGCACCCGAACATCGTGTGGCCGAGCGCGAACGCTGGGACTTCTTCACGTCGATCCCCGAGCTCGATCGGGCGTCGATCACCCACGACTCGGTGAAGAACTCGCAGTTGCTGCAGCCGCTGTTCGAGTTCTCCGGCGCCTGCTCGGGCTGTGGCGAGACGCCATACCTCAAGCTGCTCACGCAGCTCTTCGGTGACCGGCTCGTGGTCGCGAACGCCACCGGCTGCTCGTCGATCTACGGTGGCAACCTGCCGACGACGCCGTGGGCGAAGGACGGCAACGGCCTCGGCCCGGCATGGTCGAACTCGCTGTTCGAGGACAACGCCGAGTTCGGGTACGGCATGCGTCTCGGCATCGAGCACCACCAGCGCGACGCCCGCCGCCTCGTCGAGGAGTTGGCCGATCACGTGGGCACCGACCTGGCGAGCGCGCTGCTCGCCGACCCGACACCGACCGAGCACGGCGTCGTCGAACAGCGCACCCGGGTGGCGGTGTTGCGCGAGCGGCTGGACGATCTCGTCGGCTCGGACGATCCGGCCATCGTCGATCGAGCGCAACGTCTGGGTGTGATCGCCGACGAACTCGTGCGCACCAGCACCTGGATCGTCGGCGGTGACGGTTGGGCCTACGACATCGGGTTCGGCGGTGTCGACCACGTGCTCGGCAGCGGCCGCAACGTGAACCTGCTCGTGCTCGACACCGAGGTCTACTCCAACACCGGTGGTCAGGCGTCGAAGGCAACGCCACTCGGAGCGGTCGCCAAGTTCGCGATGGGCGGCAAGCCGACCGGCAAGAAGGACCTCGGCGCGATCGCCCGACGCTACGGCAACGTCTATGTCGCCCAGATCGCCATCGGCGGCAGCGACATCCAGACGGTGAAGGCGCTGGCCGAAGCCGACGCCTGGGACGGTCCGTCGCTGATCATCGCCTACTCGACGTGCATCGCCCACGGCATCGACATGGAGACGTCGATGTCGCACCAGAAGGACGCGGTGAAGTCGGGTTACTGGCCGTTGTACCGCTACAAGCCGACCACCGAGGAACACGAGCACCCGTTCCAGCTCGATTCGAGCGCCCCGAGCATCCCGTTGAAGGACTTCGCACTGAAGGAGGCGAGGTTCTCGATGCTGGCGAGATCGGATCCCGATCGTTCGGCGGAGTTGCTGGATCTCGCCCAGCAGGACATCGACGAGCGCTGGCGGTACTACGAGCAACTCGCCAGCGTGGAACGGACGTTGCCCGAACCTCACCGGGAGGTGTTCGACGGCGACGAGCCGGACGAGTCGACCGACGACATGACCGACGAAGCGAGCGACGGAGGATCCGACGATGCCTGATCTACACACCAGCTACCTCGGACTGCAGCTGCGGTCACCGCTGGTGGCCTCGGCGGGTCCGTTCACCGGGCAGCTCGACCGCCTCGTCGAACTCGAACTGGCAGGTGCCGGCGCGGTGGTGCTGCCGTCGATCTTCGAAGAGCAGATCGAGAACGAGACCGCCGAGATCGATCGGCTGTTCACCGTGCACGACGAGAGCTTCAACGAGGCCACGTCGTTCTTCCCCGAGGTCGACGACTACGGCTCGGCGATCGACTCGTACCTCGAGCTGATCGAGAACGCCAAGATGGCGGTCGACATCCCTGTGATCGCCAGTCTGAACGGCGCGAACATCGGTGGCTGGGTGAAGTACGCCCGCCTCCTCGAAGGTGCCGGCGCCGACGCGTTGGAGCTCAACCTGTACACGGTCGCCGCCGATCCTGCCGTCGACGGTTCAGCGTTGGAGGCCGAGCACCTCGAACTCGTGGCGCTGGTGGCCGAGGAGGTCGACGTACCGGTAGCGGTGAAGATCTCGCCGTATTACTCGTCGGTGTCGTCGTTCGTCGTCGGGCTGCAACGTTCCGGAGCCGCCGGCGTGGTGATGTTCAATCGCTTCTACTCCCCGGATCTCGATCTCGAAACACTCGAGGTGGCGCCGCGCATCGCTCTCAGCACGCCCGAGGAACTCCGCCTGCCGTTGCGCTGGATCGGCATCCTGCGACAGCACCTGCGGATGTCGATCGCGGGGTCGACCGGCGTGCACTCCGGTTTCGATGCGGCGAAGTTGATCCTGGCCGGGGCCGACGTGGCGATGTCGACGTCGTCGCTGCTGCATCATGGCACCTCCCATCTCCGAACGATCGAGACGCAGTTGTGCGACTGGATGGACGAGCACGAGTACGACTCGGTCGTCCAGATGCGCGGCGCCGTCGCCAGCGATGCAGCCACCGACCCCGCTGCCTACGAACGGGCGAACTACATCGGCAACATCGCCACCTACACCAGCCGGTTCATCGGCACCGGCGACGTCCCCCTCGCTCGCCACCGCCCCGAGTAACCCCACGTTTGCGTTTCACTCTGGGTGACCCGCCCCACCCGAAATGCAACACAAACGTGATGTGGCGTGAGCACCGCGTGGGTGGGCCTCAGCAGACGGCGCGGACGTAAGGGTACGGGTTGACGGCGCGGCCGCCCGGGCGCACCTCGAAGTGGAGGTGGTTCGCCGAGGTGTTGCCGGTGGCGCCGACGTAGCCGATCACTTCGCCCTGCGACACGTTGCGGCTCGAACCTTCCCAGGCGCTGAGATGGGCGTAGAAGTACCGGGTGCCACTGTTGCCGTTGACCCACACCGAGTTGCCACCGAGGCGGGTGGTCTTGAACTGCGCGTAGCCGGATTCGACGGCGACAAGGGGCGTGCCGCGACGCGCCATCATGTCGACGCCCTCGTGGCTTCGTCCACCCGAGCGTGGTGCCCCCCACGTGTCGGCGAACGAGTGCGATCCGGCCACCGGACACACGATGCCGCCGGCGTTCGACGGTGGCGGGCTGGCAGGCACGGGAGCCGGAGTCGGAGCCGGAGCCGGAGCCGGAGCGGGAGCCGGAGCCGGAGCGGCGCCGTTGGTGGATCCCGACGACGAGGACCCGGAGGGTGCCGGAGCGGCAGCGACTGGGCCGCCGCCGCCACTGCCGCCACTGCCGCCACCACTGCCACCACCGCCGCTGCCACTGCTGCCACCGCCGCTGTTCGCGGTGAGTTGCGCCTGGCGTGCCGCCGCTGCTGCCTCCTGGGCGAGCCTGGCCTGACGTTGGCGTTCGAGTTCTCGTTGCACGGCGACGTCGGCGAGGCGTTGGCGTTCGATCTCGGCGAGTGTCACCACTTCGGCCTCGGCGGTCTCCTTCAGGTTCTCGAACTGCTCGCGCGCCGCGCTGGTGGCCTCGCGCTGGCGATCGAGTTCGGCGCGCTGCGCCCGGACGTCCTTCATCACGGCATCGAAGTCGTCGAGTTCCACCGAGGCCGCGCCGCGTGCGACGGACGCTTGGCGGTCCGCGGTGATCCCGGCGTTCGCCTGGTCGAGGTCGATCAGCAACGGCATCGACGTCCCGGAATTCACGAAGCTGCGTTGGGCATCCTGCTGCAGGCTGCTGCGCATCGTGGCTGCCTCGGCTTCGACCTCGGCGAGGTCCTGCTCCGCTGCGATGATCTCGAGTTCGAGTGTGTCGAGTTGCGATTCGGCGTCGAACATCGCCTGGGCGGCGGCATCGGCACGATCACGAGCTGCCTGGATCTCCTCGGCGGCTCGAACAGCGGCCGGATCCTGTGCGTTCGCAACGGTGAGCGGCCCCGTCGACGATCCGATGGCAACGCCGGCGGCGATGACGATCAACGCGATACGGCGACGTGCACCATCTCGTCGAAGTCGCTCTTTTCCCGGCATGGCCCAGGAGCCTAGCCCTATGTGACGGTTTCGTGACGATTCGGTGTCGAGTGTGTCCTGTGTCCTGTGTCCTGTGCCCGTGCTCACGTGACGCGCGCGTCGGTGGCGTACGGAAACCAGCGCAGGGTCTCGAAGTCGTCGTTGGTCTCGGGCGTCGTGGCCGACACCGGGTGGCCCACCGTCTCGCCGTCGCCGCCGGCATGAAACAACTCGTGAGCGAACCGCAGGTGCCGAGACAGGTCGACCGGCTCGCTGCGCCGCCGGTTCTCGAACTGCATCCGCCCGTTGTCGTAGGTGATCTCGTCGAGACTCATCGACGGACCGCGCGACCCGCGCCGGTGGTGCCACAGCCCGCTGTCGGGCTCGAAGTCGTACTCGCCGAGCAGCGAGGCGCCGTGCGACGCGATGGTGGCCACGGCGTCGACGATGTAGTCGAACGTGGCGTCGTCGATGAAGTAGTTGAAGTTCACCCGCACCCACCCTGGCTTGATCCCCTCGCAACCCCGGCTGATCTCGCGCTGGAACTCGTGTGACCGTTCGAGGTCGATTCCGAGCAGTCGATGGCCGTACGGGCCGGCGCACGAGCATCCACCGCGCGACTGGATGCCGAACACGTCGTTGAGCAGTGCCACCACATAGTTGTGATGGAGGTAGCGGTCATCGTGGCGGATCACGAACGAGACGATCGACAACCGGTCGGCCTCGTGGCTGCCGAGCACGTTGATGTTCGGGTGCTGTTCCCATCGGGCGATCGCCCGCCTGACGAAGTCGGACTCCTTCGCCTCGATCACCTCGGGGCCGACAGCCTCTTTGAGTTGGAACACGAGCCCGGCTCGGATCGACTCGATGATCGCCGGCGTCCCCGCCTCCTCGCGGTGCTCGATCTCCGGGTGGTAGTCGTGCTCGGCGGTGCTGACGTAGCGCACGGTGCCACCGCCGGGCACGTCGGGGACCCGGTTGGTGAACAGCTCGCGACGGGCGACGAGCACTCCCGGTGTGCCTGGCCCGCCGATCAGCTTGTGCGGCGAGATGAACACGGCGTCCTTGTAGGCGAGGTTGCCGTCGGCGTTGGAGCCCATGTCGATCGGCACGTAGGGAGCCGCCGCGGCGTAGTCCCACAGCGCCAGCGCGCCGTGCTCGTGCAGCAACGTCGAGACCGCGACGGTGTCGGTGATGATCCCGGTGACGTTCGACGCCGCGGAGAACGAGCCGATCAGCGTCGAGCGGTGGGCGTGGCGGGTCAACTCGTCTTCGAGGTGAGCGAGGCTGACGTGGCCGTCGGCGTCCTCGTCGATGATCACGACGTCGGCGATCGATTCACGCCACGGCAGTTCGTTGGAATGGTGCTCGTACGGCCCGATGAACACCACAGGGCGCTCACCCGCCGGGATCGAGTCGACCAGGTGATAGCGATCGTCGAGCTGCGACGGGATCTTGAGCCCCAGCACACCGAGCAGTTTGGCGACAGCGTGGGTGGCGCCGCTGCCACAGAACACCACAGCATGCTCGTCGTGGCGTGCGCCGACGCAACGACCGATGATGCCCCGTGCTTCCTCGCGCAGCCTGGTGGTCTGCAGCCCGGTGCCCGACGACTCGGTGTGGGTGTTCGCGTACAGCGGCAAGACCACGGTGCGGATGTACTCCTCGATGAAGCTGAGCGATCGCCCCGACGCGGTGTAGTCGGCGTAGATGATCGGTCGCGCGCCATAGGGCCCGTCGATCACGTCGTCACGCCCGATCACCGAGTCGCGCACATAGGCGATCAGGTCATCGGAGATGTCGGGCGTCGTGGTCACACTCCCAGTGAAGCAGCTGGATGAGCAGGCGGGCCCGACTCCCCGATTTGCTTTACGCTGCACCGGAGATGGGACAGGGCCGGGTCGACGCCTCCGATGTGATCGGCCTGACGTCGGCGGAGGTGGCCGAACGCGTCGCTGCCGGACAGGTCAACATCGCACCGGAACCGCCCGGGCGTTCCTTCGGCCAGATCGTGGCCGCCAACGTCTTCACGGTCGTGAACGGCATCATGCTCACGCTCTTCGTGCTGGTACTCGTGTCCGGAAATCCGCAGGACGGTCTGTTCGTCGGCGTCGTGCTCTCGAACTCGGTGATCGGTGTGGTGCAGGAGGTGCGAGCTCGGCGCGAGCTGCAACGCCTCCAGGTGATCACCGAGCCCCGGGCGATCGTCGTCAGGGACGGCGCCGCGGTCGAGATCGCGTCGGACGACATCGTGCTCGACGACGTGGTCGAACTGCGTCTCGGTGGCCAGGTGGCCGTCGACGGCGTGGCACTCGACTCGACCGGATTGCGACTCGACGAGTCGATGCTGACCGGCGAATCACTGCCGGTGCCCAAGCAGGTCGGCGACGAGGTGTTGTCCGGCAGCTTCGTCGTGGCCGGCAACGGCCGCCTCCGAGCCACTGCGGTGGGCGCCGACAGCTACGCGAGCACGCTCGCCACGGAGGCGAAGCAGTTCACCGCCGTCGAATCGCGTCTGCGTCGGGGCATCGACACGATCCTGCGGTGGCTCACCGTGATCATCCCGGTGGCATCGATCTTCCTCTTTGTCCGACTGCTGGCCCTCGAGGACCGCTGGCAGGATGCGCTGCTCGGCACCGTGGCCGCCGCAGTCGCCATGGTGCCGGACGGGCTGGTGCTGCTGACGAGCTTGTCGTTCATGGCCGGGATGCTGGCACTCGCACGCCGCAATGCGTTGGCCAAGCAGCTGACGACCGTCGAGGTGCTCGCCCGGGTCGACGTGCTGTGTCTCGACAAGACGGGCACGATCACCACCGGCGAGATCACATTCGCCGCTGCGCACCCGGCCGACGGGCGCACCGACGCCGAGGTGAACGAGGGCCTCGTCGCGTTGGCGAGCTCCGACCGGGCGCCGAATGCCACGATGGTGGCGATCGCTGCCGCCGTCGGGACGGCGTCGCCGTGGACCGTCGACCAGGTCGAGCCGTTCGACAGCGAACGCAAGTGGTCGGCCGCGTCCTTCGTGGACCACGGCTGGTTCTACCTCGGCGCCCCCGACTTCCTGCTCGCTCACGACGACCCGTCACGCGTCCTCGTCGAGCGGTTGAGCGCCGGTGGCAAACGGCTGCTCGCCCTCGTGACCTGTGACGACGGGCCCGACGGCGATCGCCTGCCGTCCGAGGCGCGCCCGCTCGCGGTCGTGGAGCTCGAGGACGAGATCCGCCACGACGCAGCCGAGATCCTCGCCTACTTCGCCGAGCAGGACGTGACCCTGAAGGTCATCTCCGGCGACAACCAGGACACTGTCGCCGCCATTGCCGAACGGGCCGGTCTGGCTGTCGCGGGTGCGCCGATCGACGCGCGCGAGCTGCCGACCGATCTCGTCGAGTTGGCCGACACCCTGGAGGAGGCGACGGTCTTCGGTCGTGTGAAGCCGCAGCAGAAGCAGGCGATGGTCCACGCCTTGCAGTCACGCGGCCACGTCGTCGCGATGACCGGTGACGGGGTGAACGACGTGTTGGCGCTCAAGGACGCCGACCTCGGCATCTCGATGGGTTCGGGCAGCGAGGCGACCAGAGCGGTTGCCGACCTCGTCCTCACCGACAATGCGTTCTCGAGCCTGCCCACGGTCGTGAACGAGGGTCGCAAGGTGATCAACAACGTCGAACGTGTTGCGAATCTGTTCGTCACCAAGGCGGCGTACGCGGTGTTGCTCACGTTTGCCGTCGGCCTGGTCGACAGTCCGTTCCCGTTCCTCCCGCGTCAACTCACCTTGATCGGCACGTTCAGCATCGGGGTACCCGGGTTCTTCCTGGCACTCGCCCCCGAAGTCGACCTGGTCCGACCCGGCTTCCTGCGCCGAGTTCTCCGCTTCTCGGTCCCCGCCGGTGTGGTCGCCGGCGCCGCCACCCTGGGGGCGTACGAAGCAGCGCTCCACGTCGCCGATCTCGATCTCGACCAGGCACGCACCCTCGCCACGGTCACCCTGCTGGCGATCGGCCTCGTCGTGCTGGCGGTGACCAGCCGACCCCTGCAGTCCTGGAAGCTCGGTCTCGTCGGCGCGATGGCGGCCGGTTACGGGATCGTGTTCCTGGTGCCGTGGCTGCGCGACTACTTCCGTCTCGAGCTGTTCTGGGACGTCGCATGGGGGTACGCAGCAGTGGCCGTGTCGGTGGCCGGGGCGTTGATCGTGGCGATTCCCCGCCTGGTCCCGGCGCGTTGAGCGAGAACGGTCGGCTCAGCCAACGGCAGACGCGTCGACGTCGTCGTCGAGCGCCACCAAGGCGTCATCGAAGGCTTCGAAGAGGTCGGCGAGCCACTGGCCTGCACGGTGTAGTACGAACATGACACCCACAGTCTTTCCCCATCGGGTGTCTTCCACACAAGTCCGGACGTGACATCTGCAACGCAGCGCCACCCTGGCAGCAACGCCGCGCGCCGACCGAGTCGCAGGTCAGGATTCGTCGGGCTGCTGTCGAACCCGCCGGGCGTCGGGGAGACCGCCGATCTCGGCGATCGTCTCCACGACGCGCTGCTCGATCGAACGGCGCGCTTCGGGATCGACCTCGAGGATCCGGCCGAAATGTTCACCGAACAGCGACCACCCGAGCGCCAGGGTGGTCGCGATCAGGATGCGCTCGTTCAGCTCGTGGTCGGTCGAGTCGGGGTTGGTGGTCGCAAGCGCCCGACGCCATGCGGGAAGGACCGGATGCGACGGGAACGGGTCGTCCGCCAGGTCGAGCAACGCCCGGGCGGTCGCCTTGGCGAGCTCGCCGTCGCGTCGGAAGGCGAGGTCGGCTGGTGGGAAGCCGTCGGCGTCGAGTTCGTCGCCGGCTCGATCGTTGATCGCCCGGAACGTGGCCTCCAACAGCGCCTCCTTGCTCCCGAAGTACGTGTGGACCAAGCCGTGGTTGACGCCGGCCCGCCGCGCGATCTCGCGCACCGACATCGTCATCCCCTGTTCGACGATCAGCGCCGTCGTCGCGTCGACCAGGGCGGCCATGACAGCGTCGCGTCCGACAGGCTTGGCGGTGCCGTCCGGGTGTGGTGGTGGGTCCTGCGGTGATGCCGTCACGGGTGCGACAGCGCCTCGAACAGACGATTCCCGAACGGCGATGGTGCGCTCGCAGGGGGCGAGGTTCGCGCCGTCGGAGCGGTGGAGCCCGAGGCCGAACGCGTCAGCCGATCCTCGACCGGTGGCGTCCCCGGGTGTTCGCGTCCGTCGCTCATGATGCTTCCCCCCTCGCACGTCGATGTCGTGACGAAGGGTATTCGAACGACCGATCGTTCGGCATCGTGCGGCGACGTTTCGATCACCTCCGTAGTGGGGATCGAAACGGGCGTGGACGCTGACGACATCCGATTCTCGCTGACCCTCCCCGGATCCGCTTCGCTCGGTGCGTTCCAGGCGGGCGCCATGTCGGCGCTGGCCGTGGCGATCACGACCGTGCGGCGCGACGGGCGCCCGGTACACGTCGACGCGATCGGCGGATCGTCGGCGGGATCGATCGTCGGCATGTTGTTCGGGCACTGCCTTCTCAACGGGCGTGACACTCCGCTGATGCTGCGTTCGGCGTGGGTCGACAACGTCGACATGTTCATGCTGCGCTCGCACGGTTCTGGCGCACCGCTGGAGATGGATCGCCTCCGTGAGAATCTCGTCGACATGATCGACGACACCGAGGACCACCCGTGCGACGTGCACGATCCGCTCCCGTCGCCGGTCGACCTCGAGGTGGGCCTGACCAGCCTGCTCGGCTTCACGGTGCCGGTCACCGCCCACGCGGGCGAGGTGTCGTCGCTGACCTACGCGGATTGGGCGAGATTCACCCTGCGGCCCGGCGGCGGTCGGGCCGAGGTGGTCGAAGCGCCCGGGAGTTCGCTGCTCGACGCCGTCCTGGCATCGGCCGCACACCCGTTGGCGTTCGAGCCGTCGCTGCTCGATCGGCAGGGCGACCGGGAGGTGTACGAACAGCGCGGCATCGACAATCTGCCGGACACGTCGGCGCTGTGGTTCACCGACGGTGGCCTGGTCGAGTCCCGACCGGTCGGTCGGATCGTGGTGGCTGCTCGGCGGCGAGCCGGTCAGGGATCTGGACGTCGAGTGCACCTGATCGTCGATCCTCGGTCGTCGGGGCCGTCGGGCGACGCGATGTGGGCGGACAGCTCCACGACGCGCACATGGCTCGACGGCTTGCGTCGGGCGATCTCGGTGGTGCCGACCCAGGCGCTGCACGACGACGTGCGCAGTGTCGCCGACGTCAACCGTCGTCTGGCTGCCCTCGACGACGCCGTCGATCAGCTCGCTGACGAGACCGACGGTGGACTGAATGACGAACGTCGCTCCGAACTGCGCGAGCGGTTCGCCCGAGTCGCCGACCTCCAGGGCAAGGAACACGTCGACATCGAGATGATCAGTCCGCTCCCGCAGACCGACCAGGCGGACGGCGTCACCGATCTGTTGGCCGGTGACTTCATCGGGGCCTTCGGCGGTTTTCTCGAACGTTCGATCCGGCGCAGCGACTTCGCGCTCGGCTGGGCGAGCACCCAGTCGTGGATCGAGCAAGGGGGTCTGGCCCGCAGCGGCCTCGGCGCCGACGAGATTGCTGCCGTCCTGCACGCGGTCGCCACCCACGAGTTCGCCGACGAGGGTGATGCCGTCGTCGAGGGAGACGGCATCGACCAGCTCGACGCCGGCGGCCGGTGGCGGCTCGCTCTGCTGGCAGCCCACGTCGCCAAGGTCGTGGTCGCCAAGGCCGTGCCGTCCAAGCCGGCGTTCCTCGAGCGGAGATCGTCGTGAACCGTCGCGATGATGACACGGCGATCACCCATCCGTTCCTGCGGAGCGGCCGCAGTGACGTGCTGGGCCACCGCGGCGCCAGCCACGACCGCCCGCCCGGCAACACGATGGCGGCGTTCCGCCGACTGGTGGAGGTGGGTGCCGACCACATCGAGACCGACGTCCAGGCCAGCGCCGACGGCAAGGTGGTGATCTTCCACGACGAGACGTTGGACGACACGACCACCGGTACCGGCCGGATCGGCGAGCACTCGTGGGAACGCCTCTCGACGCTGCGCTACTGCGTCGACGGCGTGCCGACCGACGACGGGCTGGTGCTCCTCGACGACGCGCTGGCCGAGTTTCCCGGGTGCTGCTTCAACATCGACGTGAAGACCGATGCGACGGTCGGTCCGGCAGTCGAGGTGTTGCGCGCGCACGACGCGTCGGCGAGGGTCTGCGTGGCTGCATTCGGGTGGCGACGCCAGCGGCGGCTGCGCCGAGCGTTGGGGTCGGGCTGGTGCACTGCGTTCTCGAAGATCGAGATCGTGACGGTGCGTGTGTCGGCGTGGCTCCGCCTGCCGGTGCCGGCGTGGGGTGACGTGGTCCAGTTGCCGCCGTCGAAGAACGGTGTGTCGGTCGTCGATGCCCGTCTCGTCGATGCCTGCCACCGGCGAGATGTGGCCGTCCACGTGTGGACGATCAACGATCCCGTTGAGATGGCGCGTCTGCGGGCGCTCGGTGTCGATGCGATCATCACCGATCGGCCCGACCTGGCCGTCTGACGCTGCGAGACTCGGCGGATGGACTTCCGCCTCGACGACGACCATCTCGCCATCGCTGCGGCCGTCGACCGGGTGTGCGCCGACTTCGACGACACCTACTGGGCGGAGCGCGACCGACTCCACGAGTTCCCGTGGGAGTTCTATTCGGCGATGGCTGCAGGGGGATGGCTCGGCGTGGCGATTCCCGAGCAGTACGGCGGTGGTGGGCGAGGGATCAGCGACTGCGCGATCGTGCTCAACCGGGTTGCCGCCTCTGGCGCAGCGATGAACGGGTCGTCGGCGCTGCACCTCACGATGTTCGGGCTCAACCCGGTGGTGAAGTTCGGCAACGACCGGCTGAAGGAGACGTTCCTTCCCCGCGCCGCCGCAGGTGACCTGCACGTGGCGTTCGGGGTGACCGAGCCCGACGCCGGCACCGACACGTCTCGCATCAGCACTCGCGCGATCGACGACGGTACGGGTGGTTTCGTGGTGCGCGGCCGCAAGATCTGGACCTCCAAGGCGTTGGAGTCGGAGGTGTGCCTGCTGCTCGCCCGCACCGACGATCCCGACCCCGACGACCGGCGGCGCCGCTTCGACGGGCTGAGCCTGTTCCTCGTCGACCTCGACCCGACGTACTGCGACATCGCTCCGATTCCCAAGCTCGGCCGCAACGCCGTCGCATCCTGCGAGGTGGCGTACGACGATCTCCCGGTGGAGGGATGGCGACTGGTGGGTGAACGCGGTCGCGGCTTCCACCAGATCCTCCACGGTCTCAACCCGGAGCGGATCCTGCTCGCCGCGATGGCGTGCGGCATCGGTGAGGTGGCTCTGCGACGGGCGGTCGGCTACGCCAAGGAGCGGGTGGTGTTCGATCGCCCGATCGGCGCCAACCAGGCGATTGCTCATCCACTGGCGCAGGCCCACATGCATCTCACTGCGGCCGGGGCGGTGTGGCGCGAAGCAGCGTGGCGATACGACAACGACCTCGAGTGCGGCGAGCAGGCGAACACGGCGAAGTACCTCGCCGCCGAGGCCAGTTTCTTCGCCGCCGACCAGGCGCTGCAGACCCTCGGCGGCCTCGGCTACGCGTCGGAGTACCACGTCGAGCGCTACTGGCGTGAGGCACGGCTGCAACGCCTGGCCCCGGTCAGCCAGGAGATGACCTGCAACCACATCGCGCAGTCGGTGCTCGGTCTCCCGCGTTCCTACTGAGCCGCCGTCGGGGTCAGATCAGACCGAGCGCGACCATGCTGCGGGCGACTCGTTGGAAGCCGGCGATGTTGGCGCCGTGCACGAGGTTGCCAGGTGCTCCGAACTCCTCGGCGTGTTCCTCGCAGAGCTGGTGGATGCTCGCCATGATCTCGGCCAGGCGTTGCTCTGTGTAGTCGAAGCTCCATGAGTCGCGGATGGCGTTCTGTTGCATCTCGAGCGCCGAGGTCGCCACCCCTCCGGCGTTGGCCGCCTTGCCGGGCCCGAAAGCAATGCCGGCCTCGCGGAAGACGTCGACGGCTTCGGGCGTGCACGGCATGTTGGCGCCTTCCGCCACGGCAATGCAGCCGTGGCGGCCGAGTGTCCGGGCATCGCTGCCGGTGAGCTCGTTCTGAGTCGCGCACGGCAACGCTACGTGAGCGTCGAGCTCCCAGATGTTGCCGCTCGGTACGAACGTCGCCGACCCGACCCGTTCGGCGTACTCCGACACCCTTCCGCGGCGTTCGAGCTTGATCTCCTTCAGCACGTCGAGTTGCAATCCGCGGGGATCGTGGACGTAGCCGGACGAGTCCGAGCAGGCCACCACGCAGGCGTTGCGGGCCTGTGCCTTCTCGATGGCGTGGAGGGCCACGTTGCCCGATCCCGACACGATCGTGGTACGGCCGTCGAGGGAGGTTCCTCGGGATCGCAGCATCTCTTCCGCGAAGAACACCAGGCCGTAGCCCGTCGCTTCGGTGCGCACCAACGCGCCACCCCATTCCGTGCCCTTGCCGGTGAGGACGCCCGACTCGTAGCGGTTGGTGATGCGCTTGTACTGGCCGAACAGCCAGCCGATCTCGCGTACACCGACGCCGATGTCGCCGGCGGGCACGTCGGTCTGTTCGCCGAGGTGCCGGTAGAGCTCGAGCATGAAGCTCTGACAGAACCGCATGACCTCGTCCTCCGACCGTCCCTTCGGGTCGAAGTCGGAGCCGCCCTTGCCGCCGCCGATCGGCATGGTGGTGAGGGCGTTCTTGAAGGTCTGTTCGAAGCCGAGGAACTTGATGATGCCGAGATCGACCGACGGGTGGAACCGGAGCCCGCCCTTGTACGGCCCGAGAGCGCTGTTGAACTCGACGCGCATGCCCCGGTTGATGTGCACCTCGCCGCGGTCGTCGCGCCACGGGACGCGGAAGATGATCTGACGCTCGGGTTCGCAGATCCGTTGGATGATCTTCTGGTCGGCGAACTCGGGGTGTTTCGCGATCACCGGTCCGAGCGATTCGAGCACTTCGCGCACCGCCTGGTGGAACTCGGGTTCACCGGCGTTTCGGCGGATCACGTCGTCCAGGACGGGTTCGAGTTTCTCGTCGATCATCTTGCGGTCATCGATACCACATGGGGCGGAAGCGAGACGCGTCGACCAGGGTGTTCGGCACTGCACTGGCCTGCTTTTCGAAGGCGGTCGACGTCAGCGGCTGTCAGGCATGCATCGGTTGGGGGTGGAATCCTGGCTGCGGGGGTATTGGCTGATCCAGCGCAGGACACGCGTCGAGGAGACCAATGGGCAGCAAGAGCACCACACCCAAACCGGTGGCGGCACGTTACGAGTACCGCGTCTGGGGCAAGCACCGTCAGGCTCGCAAGCTGCTGGCCAAGCTGGCCACCGCCCAGACGACCGAACGGGTGAAGGACTGCTATCTCCTGGTCGAGGATTCGTCGTGGAACGTCAAGATCCGCGACAACACCCTGAAGATCAAGCAGCTGGTCGCTGCGAAGGACGGCTTCGAGCACTGGGTGTCGGATCGTCACCGCTCTGCGGAAACCACTCCGTCACCCTTCGACGAGATCTTCGAACGGCTGCGGCTCGACCGACCTCAGCGCGGCAAGAAGTACAACCTGATCGACGAGGTGGCCGCGCTCGGCGCCGACGCCGGTTTTCGTGCCGTGTTCGTCCTCAAGAAGCGGCGCCGGTACCGGATCGGGCGGCTCCGGGCCGAGTCGACCGAGATCGAGATCTCCGAGACCGGTGAGGTGCTGCACACGCTGTCGATCGAGGGGGATGACCTCACCGAACTGACGGCGCTGCGAGATCGCCTCGGGCTGAGCGACGAAGAGAACGTCGCCGTGCACGAGGTCCTCGATGTCGGGCTCGACGGCTGAGACGGACTTCGTCGAGCCGGCCGGCGGTTCGATCTGGCGTGTCAGTCATCGGCGTCGCCGACACGTTCGCTCTGAACGGGCTCGACCGAGTTGCGGACCACGCCGAGAAGGTTCGCAACGATGCGGCGCAGATAGCGGTAGTAGATCGCCAGTGGTACGACCTCGCGCCCGGGTCGGTCGGACGACATGTAACCGTTCATCTTCACCTGGAAGCCGGCGAGAATTGCGTCGACTCGTTCGGAGAAGTCGGCCACGGTGGTCTCTGGGGTGTCGGCGTCGGCGAGGATCGCGGCGGCCTCCGCGAACAGCTCCGAGAGCATCTGGCGCTCCGCGAGCATCGCGTCGATCTCGGGGTTGCCGGCGAGCGTGACCCCGTTCTCGGCGAGGTCGAGGATGTTCTTCGCCTGGTCGCCGATGCGCTCGATCTTCTTCAGCATCAGCGTGACCCCGAGCACCGTGCCGATGTCGCCGCTGCCCTGCACCGCAACGTGCACGACGAGTTCACTGCGCAGTTCCTGTTCGGCCATGTTGATGCGGTCGTCGGTGGCGTGCACGTCGTCCGCCACGGGACCTGATCCCGCGTCCGTGAGCAGCGCCAGGGTGGCCAGGTCGAACGAGTGGCGGGCATCGGCGAGCATGCCGATCGCCTTGGTGAGGATGTGGTCGAGTCCGCTCCCGCCCGAACCACCTCTGAAGAATGCAAAGACCATCGGGGAACCTTTCAACCGAGAGCTACCACTCCGATGAGTGGTAGCACGATGAACACGACAGCGACGTACGCAACGGCCATCGACCCGCGTTGCACCGCGAGGTCTGCCAGCCGTTCGGCACCCTGGATGGGCACGTCGCGCAGCAGTGGGATGACATAGAGCAGCAGGATTGCGAGCACGTTGAAGGTGGTGTGGGCCAGGGCGACCGTCAGCGCCTCCGGACTCGACGCTGCGAGCGCAGCCAACAGTGCCGTGATCGTTGTGCCGACGTTCGCCCCCAGGGTCACCGGGTACGCGTTGCGAAGGGTGATGACGCCGGCACCGGCGAGTGGGATGAGGATCGAGGTGGTGATGCTCGACGACTGCACTGCGATCGTGATCACTACGCCGAGCAGCAGGGCGACTCCGCCGCCGCCCCGGCTGAGCATCGCGTTGACCGATCGTTCGACGCGGGCTGCCACGAGCGTGCGCATGTTGCGGGTGATGAAGGTGAGCGCGATGAGGATGATGGCGAGCCCAGCGAGCACCATCATCACGCCCTCGATGGTGCCGGTGGTGCCGACTGCCTCCCAGAAATCCTTGAGTAGATCGACGGGTCCCTTGACCCACTCCTTCACCGGGCTGTTCCATTCGGTGCCGGCGGTGCCCACGAGGCGGTCGCTCATCCAGGTGGCGATGTTGCTGATCACCCCGAACAGCAACTCGAGCGGCAACAGCACGATCACTGCGAGCACGTTGAAGAAGTCGTGCACGGTCGCCGCCGCGAACGCGCGGCGGAACTCGTTCGACTGGCGGATGTGGCCGAGCGACACCAGCGTGTTGGTCACGGTGGTGCCGATGTTGGCGCCCATCACCATGGGGACGGCCTGGTCGACCGTGAGCGCCCCGGATGCGACGAGTCCGACGATGATCGCCGTCGACGCAGACGACGACTGGACGAGGACCGTTCCCAAGATGCCGATGCACAACGCCGCGATCGGGTTGGTCGCCGCCGAGAACAGCTGCTCTTGTGTGTCTTCGCCCAGCAGTCGGATGCCGGCCTCCAACGAGGAGACCCCGACCAGGAAGATGTAGATGAGCCCGAGGACGAGCGCCGCTCTCGCGGGCGCCGGAAGGTCGAGTTGCCGTCGCCCGTCAGACACTGCGGATCTACACTAGCGGTGCCGGTGCCGGTGTTCGGAGTGCTCGAAGGCCGGCCCTCGGCGAGGCAGGGCGAGGCTCAGCCCGTGTCCGCGCCGGGCACACACCCGAATCCGTCGCCATCGGTGTCGAAACCGTGTCTGTCAGGCGGTTGGACCGGGAAGTCGTTCGCTCCGACATCCGAACAGTCGAGGTCGGGTTCGTTCATGCGAATGCACATCGCCGGGTACGACGGATCGCAGCTGGTGTCGTTGGCCTCGGGGGAGGACGCCATCGCGATGCCGACCGTTCGCAGGGTCGATTCCCACTCGGTCAGTATCGAGGTGAGTCGTTCGGGATCGTTCGTCGCGAGGTCGTCGCAGGCTGCTCGGAGCGCGTCGTCGGACCGGCCTGCGGTGTTCCACATCTGGGCAGCTGCGGGTTCACCGACCGACACCCCGAACGTGATCGACTCGACGCAGGTGTCGACGCGCTCGGCCCGGGAACTCTCTGCGCAACCTGTCGCCAGGACGACGAGCGCCATCATCGCGGCTGCGCAGGCGGTCGGATTCACGTCAAGTGTGTCGGCAGGAGCGCGACCAACCTTGAAAGTGCGCTCGGTGCCGTTCGGCGCAGGGCGCTCGGGTCACGTCGCCGATCGACCCAGTTTCCAGTAGCCGCGGGCGGTGACACGCCGCCGGGTGAGGGCGCGTGCGTCGAACAGATGGGTCCGGAGCCGCTGTACTGCGGCGGCTTCGCCGGCGACCCAGATGGCATCGGGCAACTCGTCGACACCTTCGACCGCTGCGACGACGGATTCGCCCGGTGCGGCGCCGGCGACGGCATGGTGCCACGTGATGGTGGCCCTCGGGTGCGCCGGGAGTTCGAGGCGGGCACCGGGATCGGAGATCTCGATGTGGACGTCGACCGTGTGGTCGTGGTCGATGGTTTCGAGCAGTTGGCCGATCGCCGGGATCGCCGACTCGTCGCCGGCGAGCAGGAACGAACGGGCCGCCGGATCGAGCTCCTCGCTGCGGCCCGGCCCAGAGATGGCGACCTCGTCGCCGACGTCGGCTCGACGAACCCAGTCGGTCGCTGCGCCTCGCTCGTGGAGCACGACGTCGAGGGCCAACTCGAGCCGCTCGGCGTCGAACGCCCGCGGTGTGAAGGTTCGAATCGGTGCTCGCTCTCCCGAGGCGAGCTCGAACTGGTTGCCGGTCCAGGTCGGCATCTCGATGGTGTCGTGCCCGGCCGGTGGCAGCAGGAGGCGAACACTCGATGCGGGCGACTCGATCGCGAAGCCGGTGAGTTCGTCACCGCCCAGCACGACGCGCACCATGCGCTCGCTGAGCGCCACCTTCGAACGCACCACGACCCGACGAAACGCCGGCGGCTCGCGACGCACTCGTTCGAGTCGGGCGGCGGAGTCGTCGGCGGCGTTCACGATCCCCATGCTGGCACGGAGGCGGCAGGGACCGCGGCCCCGCGTCGTCGAAGGGCGCCACGAGACCGTCGATGTCGAAGTCGCCGGAGACGATGTTGGATACTGCTGCATGAGCAATGACGGCGGTGGGGTCGACGGGGTGACGTACATTCTCGACCCGGCCGATGAACGGGTGGACGATTATCGAGAGCTGAACAGCATTGCCGTACGCGCCGAGATGGAAGGCGCCGAGTTCTTCATGGGTGAGGGGTACGTTCCGATCGAACGGATGCTCGACTCCGGGCATCGGCTGCGATCGGTGCTGCTGCACCCGAAACGTCTCAAACGCTTCATCCCGGTGATGGCTCGCCCCGAGCTCGCGGGCGTGCCGGTCTACGTGGCCGAGCAGCACGTGATCGCCGAGATCGTGGGCTTCAACATGTATCGCAGCGTGCTCGCCTCTGCGTTTCGTGCGCCGACGCCCACCGTTGGAGACCTGGCTCGATCGTGTCGGCGTCTCGTGGTGCTCGAAGCGCTGAACGACGACCAGAACGTCGGTGCGATCGCCCGAGCGGCGCGTGCGTTCGGCATCGATGGCATGGTGATCAGCCCGACCTGCAACGACCCGTACCAGCGTCGGACCGTACGGGTCAGCATGGGTGAGATCCTGCACGTGCGCGTGGCGCGCGCGTCAGCCGACGACTGGCCGGGAGCCATCGACACGTTGCACGCCAACGGATTCCACTCCTGGGCGATGACCCCGGACGTGGACGCCGTCGATCTCTGGGACCTGGTCGTTCCCGACAAGGTGGCGATCGTGCTGGGCGCCGAGGGCCACGGTCTCGAGACCACCACCAAGGACGCGACGACGCACCGGGTCCGGATACCGATCTCGCCGGACGTCGACTCGCTCAACGTCGGTCACGCAGCAGCGGTGACGTTCGCTGTGATCGGGCGACCCTCGACCGGAGCGCCCGGGCCCCGATGATCTCGGGACCCGGCCCGGTGACATCGCTCTCGCGCACTCGTCGTCAGGCAGCCGACATCCGCTCGGCCGCCTTGCGGGCGGCGACGGCGGCACCGTCGAAGTCGAGCGAGGCGCCCTCGGAAGCTGCACGTCGACGGTCGTCGTCGCTGAGCTGGTCGGCGACCCATGGTGGCAGCGTCGGGTCACGGGCCACCCGCGAGTACGGCGAGTAACCCGAGTTGGTGACCGCCGACCACAGCATCTCCGACGCGTACGGGTCGACTCTCACCATCGCCAGCATGTTGGCGATGACCTCGACGCCGTGCCAGACGAGGCCCGGCGACCGAAGTCGGACCATTCGCTCGATCATCTCTGCGGCGAGCGGCCCGGCGCGGTCGGCCTCGCCGTCGTAGCAGTGCTGGAGCCCCATGAAGGTCTGACCCTCCGCAATGGTGCGCGAGTTGTTCGACGTCAGGGCGATCCGGTACAGCTCCTCCTTGTTCCGGCGCGCCTCGTCGCTGGTCCCGCTGGTCATCGATGCGGACAGGAAACACCGAGCGAAGACGCGCAGCGTCGGGTTGCCGAGGGCGTCGGCGACCTCGATCATGTCGGGGGTGCCCCGTCGCATCTTCGCCAGCGCGAGAAACTGCGGTTCGCCGTAGACCGGCGCCGACTGCTCGAGCTGCTCGATCCAGCGTGCTTCGGTCGGCTCGCTGATGAACCTGACTGCGGCGATGAAGGAGCGCATCCGCAAGTCGTCGGTGTCGGCGATGGCATCGAGCAGCGCGTCGCACTCGTCGACGAGGGTGTGGAGCGCCAGGTGAGCGGCAGCGGCGACAGCGAGTCCCGGTGCATCAGCCGGCTCGAGTCGGAGCTGTCGGAGTGACTCGATCGCCCACTCGCCCGGTTCGATGCACGCGAGGATCGCCACTGCGAACGCCATCTCGCCCATGATCGAGTCGAGGAGCTCCACGTCCTCGTGGTCGGTGGCCCACCGGACCACGGCACGGACGTGGGGGAGTTCGGCGCGTAGACGGTCCCACCACTGCGCCTCGTCCGGTCCTCGCAGCCCGATGGCGGCGTCGACGGCAAACGCCGCGTAGAAGCGGACGTAACGATCCTGGACCTCGTTCCGTTCGCCGTCACGGAGATGCTGGCGGATCGGCTCGAGGATGCGGAAGCGGCCGGCGCTGTGGTCGCGCACGACGAGATGGTGCTCGACCAGCTCCCCGAGACTTGCGACCACGTCACCCGGACGGTCCTGCGACGCAGTGAGGACCGCCTCGGCGCTGCCCAGATCGAAGCCGCTGACGAAGACGGTCGCTCTGGTGAGCACGTCCCTGGCGTTGGTGGACAGCTGTCGAAGCGACCAATCGAGCGCGGTCGACAAGTCCGCGTATCGACGGCCCGTCGTGTGGTCACGGACGTCCGGATCACCGTGCCCGCCCGCTGGTGCACCCCGCCCGAGCAACGCCGGATGGTCGCCGATTCGGGCCACGATCTCGCTCGGTGAGAGCGAGCGGGTGCGGGTGGCGGCCAGTTCGATGGCGAGTGGGTAGTTGTCGAGCATTTCGCACAGCGCCGCGCATTCCGCATCGGGGAATGGACCCGCACCTGCCTCGGCGATCCGTGCTGTGAGCAGGTGGTGGGCGGCATCGTCGTCCAACCGGTTCAGGGTGACGACCGTTTCGGCCGGAATCCCGAGCCGGGTCCGGCTCGCGGCGAGGAGGGTCGTCGTCGGCGAGGCGGCGGTGGCGGCCTCGGCGAACGCAGCGACCGACGCAGTGACGTGTTCGCAGTTGTCGAGCACGATGAGCGAGCAGCGGTCACGCAGGTAGTTGAGGACGTCCTCGGTCGCTGTGCACCCCGGGCGCTGGCCCAGCCCGAGTGCCGAAGCGACACTCGCCGCCACCGCGCCCGACCGATCCGGCAACGGAGCCAGGTCGACGAGCCACACTCCGTCGACGGACGGCTCCGGGCCGAGGCAGCGGTGGGCAGCGGCAGCGACGCAACGGCTCTTGCCGATGCCGCCAGTCCCGACGACGGTGACGAGTCGACCGGGGACCAGCGCGTCGAGCACCGTCGTGACCTCGGGGCGCTCCACGAACTCGTTCGGCTCGGTCCTCAGGTTGTTCGTCAGCAGCGCCACATCGCTCGACGATCGGGCCGCTGGGCCGGCCGCTGTCTCGCCGCGCGACGCCGACAGGTCGAGCCGGGGGTCCTGTTGGAGGATCTGGCGATGCAACGAGCGCAGGTCCGGACCCGGCTCGACGCCGAACTCCTCGACGAGCAGATCGCGGGTGCGTCGGTACGCAGCCAGCGCTTCGGTCTGACGTCCCGAACGGTAGAGGGCGAGCAGATGGAGGGAGCGGAAGTCCTCACGGAACGGGTGCTCGTCGGCAAGGAGCGCAGCGTCTTCGCAGCACGCCCGGTGCTCGCCGAGCTGGAGGCGAGCGTCGAGCAGCGTCGCCAGCGTGCGGAGTCGCAGTTCACGGAGGTGCTCGAGACGCGCGCGGACCGGCTCGATGTCGAGTGCCGCGGCCACCGGAGTGTCGTGCCACAGCAGCGACGCCGCGGCGGCGGCCTCGGCCGATTCGGCCGGGTTCGACGTGAGGAGGTCGGCGGCAGCGTGGGCCAACTGTTCGAACTCGGCGACGTCGACGGCCAGACCGGTCGACGCGAGCAAGTAGCCGGCGCCCTGGGTCCGGAGCACGGCCGACGGGCCGAGAGCGCGCCGCAGGCCCGAGACCTGCACCTGGACCACGTTGCGAGCGGTCTTCGGCGGATCGCCGTCCCACAACGCCGCAAAGAGCGTGTCGATGCTGACGACTTCGTCGAGATGGTGGGCGAGAGTGACGAGGACGACCTGCGTCCGCGGTCCGCCGACGTCCACCGGGCGTCCGTCGATCGAGACCGACAGTGACCGGAGCACCTCGATGCGTGTCCCCGCTCCCGGCGCCCCATCCACCCCTGGAGTATCGCACGGCCTCCTCAGCCGCCGGGGTCCGTGCGACGCCGGGGCCCGATCTTCGAACCGTGCTTCGGGACCAACCGGTACCGTGGGATCGATGGCGGTGGCGATGACTGACGGGCGGGTCGATCGGAGATCATCGGCGCCACGATGAACCTCGACACACTGTTGGCGGCGGCGCCGATCATCGCCGTCCTCGTGCTCATGGTGGGAGCGGGTTGGTCCGCTGTGCGCGCCGGGCTCGTGGCGGCGGCCGGAACGGTGATCATTGCGCTCACCGTGTTCGACTTCGGTGCCGCCGGCGACTCGTTCGGTCCGGTGGCCGGGATCCTGGGTCTCGTTGCCGAGGCCGCGTGGGTGACCCTCACGGTGGTGGCCATCATCGCCCCGGCGCTCGCCGTCTACGAACTCCAGCAGCGGACGAACGCCACCGAGGTGCTCCAGGTCGGGCTGTCACGTCTGACACCGGACCCCCGGGTGGCGGCGTTGCTGATCGCCTGGTTCTTCTCGTTGTTCCTCGAGGGTGCCGCCGGGTTCGGGACCCCGATCGCCCTCGCTGCCCCGTTCCTCGTCGCTGCCGGTTTCCGTCCCGTCGAAGCGGTGAGCGCGGCGCTGGTCGGCCATGCGGTCGGAGTGTCGTTCGGTGCGGTGGGGACGCCGGTGTTGGCCCAGGTGGCGGCCAGCGATTTCACGGCTGCCGAACTCGCTCGGGCGACCGTGCCGTACCACACGATCGTCGGGTGGTTGCTGACCGCGGTGGTGGTGGTGCTGATCGGGCGTGCCCTGCCCGAACGGGCACCGCCGTGGCGGTGGGGAGCGCTCGCGGCGGTCACCTACTTCGTTCCGTACTTCCTGATCGGCTACTTCGTCGGACCCGAACTCCCGACGCTGGGTGGTGCCCTGATCGGCGCCCTCGTGTTCGTGACGGTGGTCGTCCTCCTGCGACGACGCA
>CAZJUC010000011.1:0-30937 GCA_964549065.1 uncultured Ilumatobacteraceae bacterium | reverse complement strand
GAAATCGAGACGGCAGCGGCGGTGCTGCGTCGTCGGCCTCGTCACGCTCGGTCAGCTCGTCGAGGTTGGCGGTCACCAGCGCCACGCGTCGAGCGACCAGTGCAGCGAGGTCCGACAGGTCGACGTGGCGGATGCTCGACGGCTGGCGCAGCACACCGGCACCGGCCAATCGTTCACCGAGCAGCCACGCTGCCTGCGCGGTCAGTTCCTGCAACCAGCGGACGCGGAGCCGAAGTGTCTCGCGCCGCACCTGGGTGTCGGGAAGCGCAGGAACGTCGACCACGTCGGGGCTGGCGGTTTCTTGCGGCAGGGTCGGAAGCGCCGCAATCCGAGGTGGCGCCAACGCCAGAACGACCGGCGAGCGAGCGATGATCTGTCGGTCGGTGAGACCGTCGCGTCGGCTCTCTGCGAGCACGCGCAACGCCACGGACGCACCGGTGAACGATGCCGAGCCCGGTTCGGACAGCAGACCCATCAGGATCTCGTGAGCATGCATGCTCTGCAATGCGTCACGTGACCGGTCGATGAGCGCCATCAGTTGACGGCTGGTCAGATCGTCGAGACCGGGCAGTGCATCGAGGTCGGCGTCGACCCGGTCGACCAATTCGTCGACCAGGAACGGCAGGGCGGCCTTGAGCCGTCCGACCTTCCAGGCGGAGCGGAGGCGGCGGATGCGCTTCATCGGCGACAACCGTTCGGCGAGGGACGGGTCGCGCGACGTCTCACCGGTGGCTTCGAGATCGATGGCGACCCACCCGTCGATGGCCACGACGAGTTCACGATCGTCGAGTTCATCGCGGTGGAAGGCCGCCGACAGCACGAGGGCCTCGCGTACCGCTGCGTCGAGCGGCGGCACCCACATGTCGATCTCGAGGCGACTGAGCGGCTCGGGGAAGGTCTCCGCAACGGGGCCCGGTCCGAACAGCGCTCCCTGCGGAATGCCGCGCACCTCGGTGGTCACCGGGCGACTCTGCAGGATCAGGAGCTCGTCGTCGACGATCGCCCACTCGACGTCCTGTGGTCCGTCGAACACCTCGGCCAGGCGGTCGCCGGCCTCGACGAGCTCACGCAATCGCGTCGCTGGTACCTCGACATCGTCTCGTACGGTCGCATCGATGGTGGAGCCGTCGAAGTCGACGAGGTAACGCGAACCTTCGACTTCGCCGCTGACCAGGTGCTCCGGCTGGCCGGCAACGGCGGCGACCACACGCCGGTCGGACCGACCGGTCACAGGGTCGACGCCGAAGAAGACCCCGGCGATCGACGGTTCGATCATCGGTTGGACGAGCACGGCGATCGGATGATCGGAAGCATCGGCGCGCTCGCGTGAATCGAGCACGACACGGACCGCCTCCCGGAAGTCGCTGAGGTCGTCGATGCCGATCACCGACTCGAACTGCCCGGCCGCCGACGACGCGGTCTGGTCCTCGACCACCGATGACGACCGCGCGACGAGACGACGTTCGTCGCCCCTCGCACACTCGAATGCCTCGGAGATCTCGGGCATGTCCTCGAGTGTCTCGCCGGCGTCGATGGCATCACTGAAGGCGGTGGTGAGCACCACCCCGTCGAGCGTGGCGACGCCGGCGCGCCGAGCACGCGCGAGTGCCGCGGACTTCCCGCCGACGAGGCCCGGCTCCAGGGCGCGGTCGTCGTCGAGGTCGACCACGCCGGCGCCTGCGCGGGTGGTGCGGGAGGGTGACACGCTCATGATCTCCGTCCACTACCCGGCGCCAGCCGAGCGGAAACCAGTACGGGGCGTCCTGCCCGCGCTCAGAAGCGCATCAGAGGCGCAACACGGTGGGCAGCCAGGCGTCGAGGCGCTCGACGATCGCGTCGTCGCTGTTGGCGAGCAGGTGCCCGTCACCTGCGAGTTCGACGACCTCGCCGTGTCCGGCGATCGCCGCGACGACATGGCTCGCTTGCGGTGGCAGCAACTCGTCGGCACCACCGTGGAAGAGCAGGAGCGGCCGGCCGGCAAGCGCGCCTGCGACCTCGCAACCGGCCGACTGGGTGGCGAACGTGACCACGCCGACGACCGACGCAGGCATGATCACGGCGGCGCGGATCGCCACGGCACCGCCGAAGCTGTGACCCATCACCACCACCCGCTCAGCACCGGCATCGCGAGCCATCTCGACGCCGCAGGCCAGGTCGTGGGCACACAGGTCGAGGTTGTTCGGCTCGCGGTAGCCGATCCGCACGACCTCGACACCGAGCCCGGCCCAACGCTCGCCGAGACGCTGATAGAGCCCGTGACCTGGACCGAGCACGCCGCCCATCGCCCCACCGCACGCGACGATCGCCGCCGGCAGCGTTGCGCCAGCGGCCCGATGCCAGAACACCGTGAGCAGACCACGCGACGTGTACACCTCCCGGTGGACCAGGGTGGGACGCTTCGACGACGCCGACAGCTCGACCTCGCTCGACGCCAGCGGTCGTAGGGCCTCCAGCGCCGTCGGATTCGACGGGTCGGCACCGGCGATCACCGGCTCGCGCGACGGCTGCGCGTCCGCTCCGCTGCCGCTCGCCATGGGTGGTTAGCGTACAAATGCACATGTCCAGCTCAGCCACCGGAGCCAGTTCAGCCACCGCATCCAGCCCCGCCACCGGGACGAGCACGGTCGACTTCCGTAACCGCATCGACCGCGAGCACGCTCGGCGTATCGGTCGGGCATGGATCGAGCTGCGGCGCGGAGCAGCAGCGTCGGCGCTCCGCGCGTACCTGTTCGGCACCGAGAAGGCCCTCGAGCAGGGCCAGATGGACGCACTCGACCTGCTCACGCGCCGCGACGAACGCCCGATGAAGGAACTCGCGGCGCGCCTGCGAGTCGAGCCCTCCACGGCGACGCGTGCGGTGCAACGCCTCGAGAACGACGGCCTCGTCGAACGTTTCACGTCGCCAGAGGACGGGCGGGTGGTGCTGGTCCGCATCACCGACGAGGGTCGCCGACGCCACGATGCTGTCGCGGCGCGCCGGTCGATCGCCATGATGCACATCCTCAGCGAGTTCGACCCCTCGGAGCGGGCACAGCTCGCGGATCTGATGGACCGCCTGATCACCTCGATCGACGGTGTCGTGGGACGCCTCGACGGCGCCGACGAACCCGAAACGAACTGACAAACACCCGAACGGCTCCGTTCGGTCCCGGGGTCGACGGGTACAGTCGCACCCATGGCCGACCAGGCAACGTTCGCCGACGAGGCAATGCAGTACGCGCCGCAGCTCTACTCCGGAGCCATGCGGATGACCCGCAACCGCAGCGACGCCGAGGACCTGGTCCAGGAGACCTACCTCAAGGCCTACCGGAGCTATCACACCTTCACCGAGGGCACGAATCTCCGGGCGTGGCTGTTCCGGATCATGACGAACACCTACATCAACACCTACCGGGCCAAACAGCGCCGGCCCGACGAGACCGAACTCGGTGAGTTCGAAGACCTCTATCTGTACAAGAACCTGGGCGCCCTGCAAGACGCCGGCGTCGGACGGTCCGCCGAGGAGTCGCTGATGGAGCTGCTCCCCGACGACGAGGTGAAGCGGGCCCTCGAAGAGCTTCCCGACAACTTCCGCCTGCCGGTGATCCTCGCCGACGTCGAGGGGTTCTCCTACAAGGAGATCGCCGAGATGCTCGACATCCCCATCGGCACCGTGATGTCACGCCTGCACCGGGGAAGAAAAGCGATGCAGAAGGCGTTGCACGACTTCGCACTGCAACGTGGACTGGTCTCGGCGCAGACCGCCGAGGGCGAGTGAGAGATGAGCGACAGATGAGCGAAGAATCCACGACAACCGACGAGCCGGCGGCTTCCGACTGCGCGGAGACCCTGCGCGAGCTCGACGTCTTCCTCGACGGCGAACTCTCCGGGCACCAGCAGGCCGCGATCCGTCACCACCTCGAGGGCTGCATGGACTGCCTGGGAGCCTTCGACTTCCATGCCGAACTGAAGATCGTGGTCGCCCAGAAGTGCAACAACGACGAGATGCCGGCCGGCCTGCTCGGCAAGATCGAACAGTGCTTCGGCACCGACTTCGACGGCGACGGCACCATCGGTTGAGCCGAGTTCCAGCAGTCACCATTTCGCCTGATCCCGTCGTCACGGGTTAGCCTCACGACCATGCTCGCAGCCAACATCTGGCACTGGTGGATCGGCGTCGCGCTCGTGCTCCTCGCCGTCGTGACGGTCGTGGCGCTCGTCGGCGCCTATCTGAAGTCGGTCACCGCTCAGCAGCATCCGGGACGCGGCCAGCGCTCGTCGCAGCACACCGACCTGTAACGGTCGTCGACGAAGGCCGCCACCGCTGATCGACACCGCCGAACTCCTCGGCCGGTGCACGTTCCCGCCGGCCGGAACCGTCGTGACGTGCGCGTTCTCCGGCGGTGCGGACTCGACCGCCCTAGTCGTACTCGCCGTCGAAGCCGGCTGTCGCGTCTCGGCCGTCCACGTCCACCACGGGCTGCGAGCCTCAGCCGACGTCGACGCCGAGATCGCACGATCGACCGCCGCCCAACTCGACATCGAGTTCCGATCGATCTCGATCGACCTCGATGACGGCCCGAACCTCGAGGCGCGCGCCCGGGCGGCCCGACGGGCGGCGCTCGGCCGCGATGCGCTGACCGGGCACACCGCCGACGACCAGGCGGAAACCGTCGTGCTGGCCCTGCTACGAGGGTCCGGCGCCGCCGGCCTCGGCGCCATCGGCCCCGGATGGCGCCATCCGATCCTGTCGTTGCGGCGCGCCGAGACACGCTCGCTGTGTTCGCGACTGCGCCTTCCCGTGGCCGACGACCCCACCAACGACGACCCGCGCTTTCGCCGCAACAGGATCCGACACGAAGCGCTGCCACTGCTCGACGACATCGCCCAGCGAGACGTCACGGTTCTGCTCAATCGCACTGCGGATCTGGTGCGCGCCGACGACCAGTTCCTGGAGGAACTCGCCGCTGCCATCGACCCCACCGACGCCGAAGGACTCACCGCCGCCCCCAGCGTGCTCGCTGCCCGGGCCATCCGTCAGTGGCTCACGCACGGTGGTTACCCACCTGACGTCGATTCGGTGCAACGTGTCCTCGCGGTCGCCGACGGCCGCACGGCCGCCTGCGAGCTGGCGGGGGGCCGCCGGGTCGAGCGCCGGAACGGTCGCCTCCTCGTGGTTCCGACGCCGTCGCGCAACCGGTAGCCTGGCCAGCCGTGACGTCGAGCCGAGCCCACTCAGAAACCACCCACTGATGCCTCCTCGTCTCCGTGGGAAGTGGGCACTGGGCATCACACCCCGCAACTTCACGTGGATCCTCAAGGACAAGCTGGCGATCTGCGAACGCCCCGGCGGGGTCGGCGACAGCCACCGCCGGGTCCGACGCCAGGAAGAGATCATCTGGCTCCGTGAGAACGGTTTCGGCAGCGTGATCTCGATCATCGTGGCGCCGCACAACCTGCACAACTACGACGAACTGCAGCTGCCGTATCGTCATCGGCCCTTCAACACCGAGCACACCGACCAGTACCTCACTGCGCTGTACACCGAGATCCGTGAACTGCTCAGACACGGCACCAAGGTGCTCGTACACGGTGACGAGGTCGGCGATCGCATCATCGGCATCATGGGCGGCTACATCCGGTGGGCAGGCCTCGTCGAAGAGCCCACAAAGGCGATCCAGGTGACCGAACGACTGGCCGGGCGCCAGCTCGACCCGTTCGCCCGCGAGATCATCTTGCGCGCCCACACCTTGCGCTGACCCCCGCAGGGGCGGTGTCAGGCCCGATACGGTCGGGAGACTCCGCAGACGTCGCGGTCGACCACGAGCCGTGGCAGCGGGTCGACCGGTGCGTTGCCGGGCCGCACCTCGAAGTGCAGGTGAAAGTTGTCGACACCGAATGTGCCGCTCTTGCCGACGTACCCGAGGGTCTGGCCGAGTTCGACCGAGCTGTCCTCGACGAGGCCGACGGCGTCTTCTTCGAGATGGAAGTACCGATAGGTGGTGTCGGTCGACTCGTCGTACAACGTCCATCCCCAGCCGGCGGTCCCGGTGTTGGTGTACCGCTTGGTGAGTACACCGGAGGCGACCGCGAGGACGGGTTTGCCGGCCGAGCCCATGATGTCGACGCCTTCGTGCAGGCGAAAACGGCCGCGGGCGTCGCCGAAGTTGTCGAGGACGTAACAGCTCGAATCGACCTCGACCGGGAACATCAGCTTTCCCTCCGGCACCGGCGGCGGTCGCAGCGACAGCCGTTCCGCGGCCTCCAAGGCGCTCCCCGGCTCGTCGAGTCGGGCTATCGACCCCTCAGCGTGTGCGAGTGGAGACGCGTTCGCGGCGAGTCGGCACGCACAGGCGGCGCCGACCATCGCGCCGAGGAACCGGCGGCGACTCGACCGGGATCCGCGTTCGGGTGACATGAGATGTTCATCGGCGGATCGGGGCGTGGACTTGACTGATCGTCTCATCGGCAGCTCAGGAGACGATGACGGCTGCGATCGGGAGCAGCGGGACCGGGTCGACCGGGATACCGACGGACACGATCCCGGGCCGAACCACCGGCACGAGCGCGACGGCCGGACCAATCATCGGACGGCGGGTGGTACTAGCGTTCACGGTGTGGCTGGGAAACGGGTCTTCGTCAGTGGAGTCGGCGGTGAGCTGGGCACCACGATCGCCGGCCTCCTCGAGGCAGAGGCGTGGGTCGGAGAACTGTCGGGTATCGACGCCGATCCTCCGAGACACCGGCTCCAGCGTACGGTCTTCCACCGAATTCACCCCGACGAGCACGACCGAATCGTCGAGACCGTCGCCAAGTTCAATCCGCACGTGCTCGTCCACGTCGGTGTCTGGGAACCCGACGCCCGTGCAGCACCGCACGCAGCGGCAACACTCACCGACCAGGCCGCCACCTCGATCCTCGGTGCCGCCGCCGAGTGCTCGGCGCTCGAACACGTCGTGGTGCGCAGCGGCATCGAGATCTACGGCCGGTCCCGGGGCGCTCTCACTCGACCGAGCGAGTCGGCTCCTGTTGCCCCCACCAGCGACTGGGGGCACACCGTCGCAGCGATCGAGCACACCGCTGCCAGAGTGGGCGCACGTGTCGGCGTCACCGTCGGCGCGGTCCGGCTGGCGCCGGTGCTCGGTCCCCACGTGCCGTCCCCGCTCGGTCGACTACTCCGTCAGCCCGGCGTGCCGTTCAGCGCATTGGCCGATCCACCGTTCGCCGTGATCGAGGACAACGATGCCGCACGAGCAGTCGTGGCAGCTGCCAGGACCGGACTCGCCGAGCCCGTCAACGTCGTCGCCCCCGGCGCGATCACCGCGCTGCAAGCAGCCCGGCGCGGCCGACGTGTCCCCATCCCGCTGATCGGGCCCGAATGGCGAGTCGCACGAGCGCTCAGTTTCCTGCTGGGCGCACCCATCCCCGATCACGTGTCCGAGGCCCTGCACCGAGGGCGCCTGGCCGACAACGGGCGGATGCACGAGCTGCTCGGCTTCACACCCCAGCATGGCACGGTCGACGTGATCGACCGGCTCTACCACTGGCCGAGCATCATCCATCAACCAGCGCGAGTACAGGTGGCCTGATGACCTCGACCCTCGGACGAGTCGTGAACTTCCCGGTGCGTGACACCGCGACGCGGGCGGGCGCGGTCGTGTCACGTGCGGCTGCCGACCTCAACGCATCGGTCACCCGCCTCACGGACGAGCAGTCGGGCGTGGTCGACGACTGGGGTCGCGACCCGGCACTGGTCCGGGCGATGATCACCGCGGCTCGGATGCGCTGGGACGTCACCGTCGGTGGTGATCAGCGCCTGGCACGCCGCAAAGGTGCCCTGATCGTCGTGAACGCCCGGGCGCTGGCACTCGCGCCGGTCTTCTCCGCGTTCGCACTGAGCGAAGCGGTCGATCGACCGGTCCGCTTCGTGGGGCGACCCGACACCGCCCCCGTCGGGGCCTTCGTCCGCCGCATCGGTGGTCTGCTCGACCATCCCGACGAGGTCGCCGGCGCGCTCGCTGCCGGCGAGCTGGTGATCATGGGCGCCGAGCACGACCAACGACTCCGCATGGTCGGCCGGGTGGATCATGCACTGGTCGGGGCCGCAGTCGCGGCCGGCGTCAAGGTCTTTCCCGCCGCGACGGCGTCGAGTCCCATCGGCCGGGCCGCCCGCCTCGAGATCGGCGAGCCCTCGCGTTCGCCCCGTCGCCGGCGCGGGCCCCTCACCGAACTCGAACTGGCCGACCAGGTGGGCCGCGACATCGGGTTGCTGCTCGCCGAGATGGGCGACATCCGGACCGGCACACCGCTCGATTGGCTGCCGTTGTCCGCCATCGGAGGTGCATGATGAGCTACATCCGCAGTGCTGACGGTACCCGCATCCACTACCGCATCACCGGTCGACCGAACGGTGCGCCGATCCTGTTCATCCAGGGTCTCGGGGCCGACAAGAACGGTTGGAACCTGCAGCGCCTCGCCACCGCACCCTGGTATCGGGGCATCGCGCTCGACAACCGGGGCGCCGGCCGCAGCGACAAACCGCACGGTCCCTACTCGCTCGAGCAGATGGCCGACGACGCCATCGCCGTGCTCGACGACGCCGGTGAGGAGACCGCCCACGTGGTCGGCGCGTCGATGGGTGGCGCGATCAGCCAGATCGTCGCCGTGAAGTATCCCGAACGCACACGTTCGCTCACGCTGGCCTGCACCGCCGGACGCAACCACCCGTGGCGAGAAGAGCTGCTGGCCGGTTGGCGTGACGCGGCACTGCAACGCGGGATCGGCTCGATGGGCCACGACGCGGCCCGCTTCATGATCGGCCCGCGTTCGTTCCGTCGTCTGTTCCCCGCCATTGGTTGGCTGGGGCCGCTGGCGCTCGGACGTCCGTCCCACGCCTTTGCTGCCCAGTGCGACGCGATCCTGGCGGCCAGCGACCAGCACCAGGAACTCATCGACATGCTGCCGTCGATCGAGGTGCCGACGCTCGTCATGGTCGGCAATCAGGACATCTTGACGCCGCGCGGTGACAGCGAGGACCTGGCGGCGATCATCCCCACTGCCGAGCTGGTGGTGATCAGCGGTGCTGCCCACGGCTTCATGGTCGAGCACGCCTCGACGTTCAACAAGGTGCTGCTCGAGTTTCTCGGTCGCGCCGAGCGCGCCCACCAACGGCGCGTCGCCGAGCATGAACGCCTCGATGATGCACTTGCCGGCTGAACTGCGGTGGTGGCGCTGATGCGCGTCGCCATCGTCGGCGCCGGGATCACCGGCCTCGTCGCCGGACGCCGACTCGCCGACGCCGGCGCCGATGTGGTCGTCGTCGACAAGGGGCGCTCGCCGGGCGGCCGTCTGGCCACCAGGCGAATCGGTGATGCCACGCTCGATCACGGTGCGCAGTTCTTCACCGTCCGCTCGCCGGCGTTCCGACGTCAGGTCGACGACTGGGTCGAACGGGATCTGGTGTCGATCTGGGCGCACGGCTTCCGCGCCGACGACGGGCACCCCCGCTATGTGGCGAACGGCGGGATGAACTCGCTCGCCAAGGACCTCGCCGTCGGTCTCGAGGTGCGCTGCTCGACCATGGCGTTCGCGATCAGGCCGCAGCCGGGCGGGGACACACCGCGCTGGCAGGTCGTCATCGACGACGGCACGGTGTACGAGGCCGATGCGGTGGTGGTCACCACGCCGTTGCCGCAGGCTTTCGCGCTGTTGGCCGACTCGGGCCTCGACCTCGACGACACGTTGATGCGCACGGACTACGACCGCACGATCGCCCTGCTCGCCACGCTCGACGGCCCCCCGGCGATCCCCGACCCGGGTGGCCTGCAGGGGCCGACGCCCGACGTGAGTTTCGTGGCCGACAACGTCGCCAAGGGGGTCAGCACCATTCCGGCGATCACGGCCCACGCCTCGGCAACGTGGAGCGAGCGGCACTGGGACGACGACCTCGACGACCTCGGCCCTGCGCTCGTCGCGCTGGTCCGCCCGTGGCTCGGCGAGGCGAAGGTGGTCGAGTTCCAGGTCAAGAAGTGGCGATTCGCGACCCCTCGGAACCTCTGGCCCGACCCGTGCTGGGTGGCAGATGGCGGCGGTGTCGTGCTCGCGGGTGACGCATTCGACGGTCCCCGCGTCGAAGCCGCCCACAACTCCGGCCTCGCCGCCGCGCACGCGCTGACCGGTTGACGATCACACCAATCGGCGTCGCAGTGGACCGGTTCAGGTCGCCGGTTCGCCGCAACGCACCGACGCGATCCGACGCGTCTCCAGATCGAGAATCGTGACGCTGTCGGGACCGAAACGGCGCAGGAAGTCGCTGAAGGTCGGGATGTCCTCACCACCGCAGTCGCGTTCGATGACGGGTGCATACGGGATGCGCCAACCGTTGGCGAACACGGCGCGGCCGTCATCGAGGTCGATCACCGGCGCGAGCTCGACCGTCGCCCCTGGAGCCTGCGGCAAGATGGCGAACCAGACGACGGCGTCGCCCAGCAGGTCCGCGAGGATCGCGCAGCGGTTGGTTGCGTCGAGTTCGTCACAGGCCACCTCGCCGTAGGTGCCCGGCACGATCTGCAGCGTGCGTTCGCCGTCGAGATCCAGTTCGAGGAAGCCCCTGGTGACCCCGTTCGGGAGCACCCCGAAACGCTCCGACGGCGTCGCGTCGGCGATCGGCTCGATCAGGTCGATCTGGCGCTCGATCAGCTGCGATTCGATGACGGCGTCGATGGCGTCGTCGTCGGTGAGGACGGCCTGGGCCAGCAACGTCAGCACGGCGAGTGCCGCCACGGCCGCCGCGAGCCGCCAGTTGAAGAGCTGCCTCACGGGCCCAACGTAGCGAGCTCGGCCTGGGCAGCGGCCGCGGCCCGGTGTGCAGCCCTCCCGATCGTTTCGAGCACTTCGTCGGTGTGGCCCAACCCGACGAACAGCGCCTCGTAGGCCCCGGGCGCCATCGCCACCCCTTCGGCGAGCATCGCTCGGAAGAACGCGGCGTACGCCTGCTCGTCGGTGCGTTTCGCGTCGTCGAAGTTCTCCACGGTGCCGGCGGGCCCGCAGACGATACCGAGCAGGGTGCCGACGACGGGGAACGTCGCGTCGAACTCCGCGGCCTCGCAGGCGTCACGGAGCAACGCCGAGAGGTGGCGGACGCGCGCCATCAGCTCGATGTAGACGTCGGGGGTCAGGGCATCGAGCGCCGCGAGGCCGGCGGCGGTGGCGATGGGGTTGCCGGACAAGGTGCCGGCGTGGAACACCGGACCGATCGGCGACAGATACTCCATCACTGCCGCCGAACCCCCGATCGCTCCGATCGGGAGGCCACCGCCGATGACCTTGCCGAAGCAGGTGATGTCGGGCTGCACGTCGTAACGGGCCTGGGCCCCGCCCGAGCCGAGCCGGAACCCGGTGATCACCTCGTCGAAGATCAGCAGGGCGCCGACGCGATCGCACTCGGCCCGCAGACCGTCGAGGAAGCCCGGGGCGGGCGCGACGACGCCCATGTTCGCGGCGACCGGCTCGACGATGACCGCGGCGACCTGGTCGTCGAGGACGGGGACCACGTTGTAGGGCGCCACGATCGTGGCCGCAACGGCACCGTCGGGCACCCCTGCGGTGCCGGGGAGGCCGAGCGTGGCCACGCCACTGCCACCCGTGACCAGCAAGGCATCGGTGGCGCCGTGGAAGTTGCCGGCGAAGGTGACGACGCGGTCGCGTCCGGTGACCCCGCGGGCGAGGCGAATCGCCGTACTCGTGGCTTCGGTCCCGGAGTTCATGAGGCGTACCCGCTCGCAGCTCGGCACCCGGGCGGAGATCGCCTCGGCGAGCTTCATCTCTCTGGGGGTCGGCGCACCGTACGACGTGCCGTCCACGACGGCGAGTCGCACGGCCTCGGTGATCGCCGGGTGACCATGGCCCAGGATCACAGCGCCGTAACTCTGCACGAGATCGACGTAGGTCGTGCCCTCGACATCGGTGATCGTCGCCCCAGCGGCCCGAGCGACCACGTACGGCTCGCCGCCGACCGCCTTGAACGCCCTGATCGACGAGTTGACCCCACCGGGAATGGCCCGGCGCGACCGCTCGAACAACTCGGCGTTCGACGGGACACCTGCGCCCGTGCACACCGTTGGAGTGCACCCGGCCCGATCGCAGGCGGCGGGATCACACGGCGGCACACCGGTGGCGGCGTCGACGGTCATGGCGCGACCGTTCCGTTCGCCACCGACTCGGCGTACCACCGAGCAAAGTAGGTGAGCACGATGTCGGCGCCCGCACGCTTGATGGCGCCGAGGTGCTCGAGCGCAACCGCGTCGCCGTCGATCCATCCCCGCTCGGCGGCGGCATGGATCATGGCGTACTCGCCACTGACGTGGTACGCCGCCGTCGGCACGTCGAGACGGGCAGATGCCTCGGCGATCACGTCGAGGTAGGCCAAGGCCGGCTTCACCATCACGATGTCGGCGCCCTCCGCCACGTCCAGCGAGATCTCGAGCTGGGCTTCGCGTGCGTTGCGCCAGTCCTGCTGATAACCCTTGCGGTCGCCACCACCCACGATCGACACGTCGACGGCGTCCCTGAAGGGCCCGTAGAGCGCACTTGCGTACTTGGCGGCATAGGCCATGATCGCAACCTCGGTGAAGCCCGCCTCGTCGAGGGCGTCGCGGATCACCGCCACCTGGCCGTCCATCATGCCGCTGGGAGCCACCACCTGGGCCCCGGCCGTGGCCTGGGCGATGGCGGCACGCGCATAGACCTCGAGCGTGGCGTCGTTGTCGACCGTGCCGTCGTCGCGGACGATCCCGCAGTGGCCGTGATCGGTGTACTCGTCGACGCACAGATCGGCCATGACGACGAGGTCATCGCCCATGTCGGCGCGCACGTCGCCGAGCGCGAGCTGCACGATGCCGTCGGAGTCGTGGGCGCCGCTGCCGGTCGGGTCCTTCGACGCAGGCACACCGAACAGGATCACGGCACGCACACCGAGTTCGGCGAGCGCCGACACCTCGGAGCGCAACGAGGCACGGGTGTGCTGTACGACGCCCGGTAGCGAATCGATCGGCTGCGGCTCGTCGATGCCCTCGCGGACGAACAGCGGCGCCACCAGGTCGTCGACGCGGAGATGATGCTGTGCCACCAGGTCGCGGATCGCTGCGGTCCTGCGGAGGCGACGCGGTCGGACCGACGGGGTCGGCATGTCGGAGCGGGGCACCCTCCCGAGCCTAACGGTGGTGTGTTGCGCGGCCTCGGACGGGTGGAGGGCCACGCAGGGTCGGGCAGGCGGCCACGCGGTAGCGTGCTCGGCGTGTCGGTCCACGCCTGGTTCTCCAACGACGAAGTGTCACTCGCCCCAGGCAACACGATGACCTTGCCGCTCACGGTCCACAATCTCGGCGACGAGACCGAGTCGTACTCGATCGTGCCGGCCGGCCTCACCGCCAGCTGGACCACGATCAGCCCGGCCAACCTGACGTTGTTCGGAGGATCCCAGGAAGTGATCGAGGTCACGATCGCCCCGCCGGCGCTCTCCTCGACGACGGCTGGGCCGACATCGATCGCCATCCGCGTCATCCCGCTCGGCGACTCCGACGACGCGGTCGTGGCCGAGGCGACGTTGGTGATCGAGCCGTTCGATGACTGCCGCATCGTCGCCCTCCAGCCGATCCAGCGCACCCGCCATCGGACGACCTATGAATTCATGGTCGAGAACCACGGCAACACGGTGACGAGCTGTCGGCTCCATCTGGTCGACCCGAGCGAGCGCGTCGACGGTGACTTCGACCCGCCCGCCGTCGGCGTCGGCCCCGGCTCGGCAACCCTCGTCCGATTGAAGGCGCGTGCCAAGCGCGGAGCGTTCCGTCGCTCCACACGCACCCTCGACTTCGAGGTCGAGGCCGCCCGCCAGGGGCTCGACCCGGTGACGGCACCGATGGCACTGGTGCAGTCGCCGACGATTCCTGGTGCCGTGATCGCCCGCACGGCGGCGGTGATCGGATTGGTCGCCGCGTCGGTACTCGCGTGGTTCGCCGTGGTGAAACCCACCATCGAAGACGCCGCTGCCGACCAGGTCGACCAGCGCGTCGACGAGTTCACTCCGACCACCCCGGACGGCAACGGCAGCGGCGACAACGGCACGGGCGGCAACGGCGCGGAGACCCCGGTGACCACTGCGCCGAACGACAGCGGCACCAGCTCCGGCACACCCACGTTCATCCGCCTCGGCGTCGCCGCACCGCTCACCCAGACCGCCGATCAGTCGACCACGATCGCCGACGGCGCCACGTTCGGCCTGACCGACATCCGAGTCGAGAACCCGTACAACGACCGGGGGGTGGCAACGCTGCTCGTCAACAGCGAGCCCATCTTCATCTGGTCGCTCGAGAACGTCCGAGGATCGGTCTTCGAACCCCGTATCACCCCGATTCCTCTCGACCCGGGCGACAACGTCACGTTCTCCGTGCGGTGCGACGAGATCGGCGACACCAGCCGTTCGACCTGCACGACCGCTGTCAACCTCATCGGGTTGACCGACACAGGCAGCTGAACGCGTCCGACCCGGTCAGCCGCCGAATCCGAAGCCCGGGAGCGCCGCCATCTGATCGGGTTGCTCGATCACCAGGATGGGTGACGACGCCGTCGTGGTGTCCGCAGCCTTCGCCACGACCGTGCGGACTCCGCCGCGCTCCGACGGCAACGTCGGAATCGAAGCGAGGAATGCGCCGTCTTCGTTGGTGACCAGGTCGAAACGATGACTGGCGTCGTCGCCGAACACGATCGACACCGGCGTCGACGGCGGGAAGCCGTTGCCGCCGATGCCGAACTCGCGACCCGCCACGACCTCGGTCTCGACGACGAAGTTCGGGTCGTACCGGCCGACACCGTCCGGAACCATGACCGTGTACTCGCCCGTCGGAGTGGCGAGTTCGATCACGGCGGTCCGCTGACCGGACGCCGTCGGCACGAACGTCACACCGACCGTGCACGTGGACCGCGGGTTCAGAGAACGACCTTCACAGCTGTTCGAGGAGATGACGAAGTCGGCGGGATGCGGCCCGACGACTCGGATCGATGCCACCGAAGTGGGCACCAGCGAGATGTTCTCGACGTCGAACAGGAACTCGGCGCTGGACTCGCCGACCACCACGGGCCCGAGTGCCTGACCTGCCGGATCGGTGCGCAGCATGGGGTCGCCACCGGCACCTCGAACCGTGGTGGACACCGACACCGCCTGGAATCCGTCCTCGGCGACGGTGAGCGTGGCACTGACGGGACCGGGGGCGCTCGGCGTGAAGGTGAGCAACACCGTGCAGTCGCCGCCGGGTGGCACGGGGGCACCGAGCGCACACGTGCTCAGTTCCTGGTTGATGCGGAAGCGTGCATCGGACACCGTGACCGTGGACGGGACGAACGTGGTCGGGCCCGTGTTGTTGACCGCCACGTACCACTCGTCGCTCGTGAAGCCGACCAGAGTGGTGCCGAGGTCGCCTTCGGCGAGCGCCAACGTCGGCGGACTCTCGACAGCGAGGAGTTGACGCCCGGGAGCGCTGCCAGGAACGAGCTGCGCAGCCGCGAGCGTGTCGAACACGACGGTGCGTCCGGTGTCGCTGAGCTGGACGCCCGAATGCGACCCGACCGCCGGGCGCACGCCGCCGTCGAGCATCGTCACCCGGCGCAACGTGTTGGCGATCACGTCGGCCACCAGCAGGTCGCCATCCGTGGCTGCTCCTCCACCGCCCGCTTCGACGAGCTGCAGGTTCGTCGCTTTCGTGATGAACGCCACGAGTTGGCCGTCCGCGGTGAGCGACGGCTGCGAGGAGGGAGCCGTTCCGGCGACCACCGGGTCGGTCCCCGGTTCGCTGCTGACGAGGGTCATCGCCGTGCGGTCCGGCTCGTCGAAACGACCGTTCGCGTCGACGTCGCGGTCGAGGTGGTACACCTGACTGGGGCAGCCCTCGGCACAGGGCGGGAACACGGCGGGTGCCAGGCCCACGTCGCTGCTGGTGAACGCCACCATGCGCCCGTCGCGCGACAGCGTCGGCTCGGATGCACCGGTCATGGTGGGCAGACCGTCGACACGCTCGGAGACCAGTTCGACCGCCTCGAACGGGTCGGCCTGGAACCGGTCCCAGACGAAGACCTGCGGTGTCGCCGGGCCGCCGGCGACCTCGCCGTAGCCCCAGCCGGGAACGGCGTCGGTGGATGCCGCGTCGGAGCGGTACGCGACGAAGCGACCGTCACCCGAGATGGCCGGCTGGTCGATCCCGCTGTGGACGTACTCGGTGTCGGGCGACGTGATCGGCGTGCCGGCGACCGAACGTGAACGTTCGCTGCTCCCCAGCGGTTGGCCCAGGTCGACGAGGCTCACCGACGTGAGCTCCTCGCCGTCGAAGAGCTCGGTGGCGGGATGGGTGTACGCGATCAGTGTGCCGACACGAGACACCGCCGGAGCATCGGAGATGTCGACGTCGTCGCGTGCGATCGCCGAGCCGTCGGGCTGCGTCGACACCAGCTCCCAGTCACCGGGCGTCCCACCGCAGTGCTCGAGCCGTTGACGATAGACATCCCACCGAAGCCCGGTGTCGTCGTCGCGGAACACGTCGAGCGCGAGTTCGGTGACGACCACGATGCTGCAACCATCGCCGGACAGGACGGGATGGATCGAGTTCCCGGGCCGTTGCCCTTCCGGGACGACGGTGACCTCGACGGCGCTCGCCGACTCGCGGTCGGACAGGTAGACGGTGGACGTTCGCTGATCGACGGCCGCAACGGCGGGGTCACCGTTGCCGGGAGGCCCCTGATAGGCGACGAATCGACCGTCACCCGACACGCTGGCACCCGAACCGAGCGCCGCGCCGGTGGGGTCGATCGGGCCCGGGACCGCCGTCGCCGACGACGGGACGATGTCGACGACCGGGCGCGCGTCGACGGCGTTGGCGCCCAGGACCAGCCCGGCCACCATCACGCTCGACAGGGCGGCGACCACTCGTCTGCGCCCGTTGCGTTCGGTCACCTCGTTCCTCACCTCGTCGATCGTTTCGTGTTCTTCCGGGTCACAGTGTGGCAGGTCGTGCGTCAGTTCGTTCACCGGCCGAGACGGTGATTCGTGCCTGCCGATCGCGCACACCACCGCTCGAGTTCCGTCACCAGTCCGTCAAGGGAGTGATCGGCAGCGATCGACGTCATCTTGAGCCCCAATCGCTCGGCGACGGCGGCCGTGGCCGGCCCGATGGCGATCATCGCCGGCGGGCCGCTCGTACCGACGGCTCGACACCAGCTCTCGACGGCCGATCCGCTTGCGAACAGCACGGCATCGGCATCGCGCACGACGTCGGGGCTGGCGTCGAGCGCCACCGTGCGGTATGCGGTGACCGCAGTGACCTCGTGGCCGGCGCGCTCGAGCAGATCCACGAGTGTGGGAGCTGCCAGATCGGCCTGGGCGACCAGCATCCGCTGCTGGGGCGGTGAGGCGGCGATCAACGCCGCTGCGAGATCCGTCGCCCGCTGGACGTTCGGCACGACGTCGACCGGCCGGCCGCTCGCGCTGTGCAGCGCACGAGCGGTGGCGGTACCGACCGCGGCGAGACGCACCGCTGGGGCGCGACGCGCCGCGTCAGCCACCCGTGCGGCCCCGGCCGGCGACGTGACGACGAGCCAGTCGTACCGATCGAGCACGGCGAGTTCGCCGCGTAGCTCGGCCCCGTCGTCGTCGGCATCGACGACGGCGATCAGCGGCATGTGGATCACCGTGGCGCCGCGCTCGGTGAGCAGCGCGGCGAGCTCGCCGGGGTGCTCCCGCGTCACCAGCACGCGACAACCCTCGAGCGAGCCAGTCATTCCGTTCCGCCGCTCCCCGCCCCGATCACGGCAGTGTCACTGCAGCGCCGAGTGTGCCGCGCGCGCCGCATCGCGGGCGACGTCCAGGTCGCGGTCTCCGCCCGGGAGTTCGATCTGGTCGGACACGGTCATCGCTGTGTCGAGGTCGGCGAGGAACGTCCACAACACACCGTCGCGCACGTGGGCACCGACCGGCAACGAGCAGCCGCTGCCGAGTTCGGCGAGAAAGGCCCGTTCGACCTCGACCGCGTGACGGGTCGGGGCATGATCGATGGCCGCCAGCGCATCCCGGGTCGTCGGATCGTCGCTTCGGCACTCGACGGCCACACACCCCTGGCCGACCGCCGGCACGAACTCGTCGACCGCGAGCGTCTCGGCGATCCGATCCGTCAGGCCGAGGATGTCGAGTGCCGCCACGGCCATCACGATGGCGCCACCCTCCGGGACCTTCGAGAGTCGACGGTCGATGTTGCCGCGTAGCTCGGCGAATCGGAGATCGGGTCGGACCCGCTGCAGCTGGGCCCGTCGGCGGACCGAGCCGGTCGCCACGGTGCTGCCCTCGGCGAGCGCACCGAGTTCCGCGCCCACGAGCGCGTCGCGCGGGTCGCGACGCGCACAGAACGCAGCGATCACGAGGCCGTCTGCCGGCTCGGACGGCAGGTCCTTGGCCGAGTGCACCGCGAGATCGGCACGACCGTCGAGCACCGCACGCTGCACCTCCTTGACGAAGACACCCTGGCCGCCGATGACGTGGAGCGGAACGTCGAGGCGGACATCGCCTGTCGTCTCGACGGTGACCAACTCGACCGCTCGTCCCGTGGATGCGGTGATCGTTGCGGCGACCGCACCCGACTGGCCGAGGGCCTGCCGTGATCCTCTGGTGGCCAGGCGCAGCGCCGAGGGCGAGGCGACGCTCACGGGGCCGTCACCCGAGGTCGAAGAGGTCGCGCATCGCAGCGGCGTTGCGTTCGCCCTGAGGCGTGCCGGCCTGCGCCTTGAGCCTGACCGACGGCTCGTGGAGGAGCTTCGCGACGATCGCCTTGGTCAGCGACTCGACGGCATCGCGTTGGAGGTCGTCGAGGTCGGCGAACCGTCCGGCGAACCGTTCGACCTCGGCGCTGCGCACACGGTCGGCGGCGCCGTGCATCAACGCCACGAGCGGCGCGGCCTGTCGAGCGGTCGAGTCGACGAGGAAGCGCTCGACCTCGTCGCCCACGATCACGCGGACCCGCTCGGCTTCGGCGGCGCGGTGCGAGAGGCCACGATCGGCCCAGTCGCGCAGGTCGTCGAGGTCGGCGAGCATGACGCCGTCGAGATCACCGACCGCCGGGTCGACGTTGCGGGGCACCCCGATGTCGACGATGTGCAGCGGCCGTGACGAACTGCGCTCGGCGCAGGTGTCGGCCACGAGCGAATGGGTGAGAACCGCCTGGTCGGCACCGGTGCCGACGACGATCACGTCGGCGGCGGCGACGCCTTCCGGCAGACGGTCGAAACCGACCGCGACGCCGTCGACGCGCTCGGCGAGCGAGGCACCCCGTTCGGCCGTGCGGTTGGCGACGAGGATCTCCGCGCCACCGGCGCGGCGCAACGCAACGGCGACGCCTTCACCCATCGAGCCGGCTCCGACGACGAGCACCCGCCGGCCGCTGAGGTCGCCGACCACGTCGGTGATCATCTCGACGGCGGCATGGCTGATCGACGCGGTGCCTCGTCCGATCCCGGTCTCGCTACGCGCCCGTTTGCCCGTGGCGAGTGCCGCCCGGAACAGCTGGTTGAGCGTCGATCGAGCAGCGCCCTCCTGCTGGGCGACGTCCCAGGCCGAACGAACCTGCCCCAGGATCTCGCTCTCGCCGAGCACTGCAGAGTCGAGACCGGCAGCGACCTCGAAGAGGTGCGTCACCGCTGCGGTGTCGTGCTGGCTGTAGAGATGTGGGGTCAGCTCGTCGACGCCGAGGCCACCGAGCTCGCAGAGCAGGTCGCGGACGTCGCCGTAAGCGCCGTGGAACAGCTCGGCGACCACGTAGACCTCGGTGCGATTGCAGGTGGACAAGATGACCGCTTCGCGGACGTTGTCGCGCTGCGCAAGGCCGCCGACCGCCTTGGCGAGATGCTCGGGTGAGATCGTGACGCGTTCGAGCAGCGACAGTGGACCACTGCGGTGGTTGACGCCGACGACGAGGATGGACATCTGCCGTCAACCCTAGGCCGTCGCGCCGCGTCTCGGCTCGCCGGGCACTGCTCTGAGACCGGACGCCGGCGCCGCCGTGGCCCGTCGCTGCTCGTAGTAGCTGAGGATCTGGAGTTCGACGGCGAGATCGACCTTGCGCACGCTCACGCCGTGCGGTACCCCGATCACCGTCGGCGCGAAATTGAGCAGGCTGGTGACCCCGGCGGCCACCAGTGCGTCGGCGGCCTGCTGGGCGGCGGTGCCCGGCGTGGCGATGACGCCGATGGAGATGTTGCGCGCCTGCACCACCTTCGCGAGTTCGTCGAGGTGGCGCACGCGCACACCACCGACGACCGAGCCGACCTTGGTGTCGTCGATGTCGACGATGCCACCGACGGGAAACCCGCGATCGCCGAAACCGTTGTAGCCGGCGAGCGCCTGGCCGAGATTGCCGGCGCCGACGATGACGACGTGCCAGTCGTGGGTGAGGCCGAGTTCACGTCGGATCTGGTACACGAGGAATTCGATGTCGTAGCCGACACCGCGCGTGCCATAGCTGCCGAGGTAGCTGAGATCCTTGCGCACCTTGGCCGCGTTGAGCCCGGCGAAGTCGGCGAGTTCCTCCGACGAGATGCTGGTGACGTTCGCCTCGAAGCGTTCCGAGAGGATGCGCAGATACACCGGCAGTCGGGCCACGGTCGCTTCAGGGATGCGGCGTCGTGATCGTTGACCAGCCATGAGGCGACCACGTTAGGGCGCTCGTGCACGTTTTCACAAAGCGTCAGGCAGGGAGCGCTCCGGCCCGCAAGGCGTCATCGAGACTCCGTCGCACGAGCTTGCCGGAGGCGTTGCGCGGCAGGGCATCGACGAAGATCACCTTGCTCGGGCACTTGTAGCGGGCCAGGTGATCGAGCGAGTGCTCGATCAACGTCTCCTCGTCGACGTCGGACCCCGGGATGGTGACCACGTAGGCCTTGACGGCTTCGCCGGTGTGTGGATGAGCCACGCCGACCACGGCCGCTTCCGCCACCGCTGGGTGGGCGACCAGCATCTCCTCGACCTCGGCGGGAAAGACGTTGAAGCCCGACACGATGATCAGATCCTTCGACCGGTCGACGAGATACAGGTACCCGTCGTCGTCGGTGGTGGCCATGTCGCCCGTGTGCAACCAACCGTCGGCATCGAGGACGTCCGCGGTCGCTTCCGGATCGCCGTAGTACCCGACGAACACGTTCTCGCCGCGCACCAGGACCTCGCCCACGTCGCCGACGAGGGCCTCGCCGTTGACGTTGACGAGGCGGATCTCGACGCCTGCCAGCACCCGACCGACCGAGCCGAACCGCGGGGTGATCCCGGTCGAGGTCGTGACGATCGGCGAGGCCTCGGTGAGCCCGTAGCCCTCGCGGATCTCGATGCCGAACCGCTCCTGGATCGTGCGGGCAACGCTGACCGGCAGCCGTGAGGCGCCCGAGAGTGCGAGGCGGACACTGGCGAAGGCGGCCGGATCGAGTTCGTCGAAGTGGGCGAACGCCGACCACAGCGCGGGTGCGCCGGGAATCACGGTGACGCCACGGTCGGCGATCGACTGCACTGCGGTGGCGGGGTCGAACCGCTGGACGAGCACGATCGTGGCGCCGACGCACAGCCCGAGTCCGACGACCACGTTCAGACCGAAGATGTGGAACAGCGGCAGCACGCCGTAGATCACGTCGTCACTGCTGATGTGTCCTTCGGCCGACCGGCTCTGGTCGAGGTTGGAGCGCAGGTTGGTGTGGGTGAGCATCGCAGCGCGGGGCGATCCGGCGGTTCCGCTGGTGAACATCAACGCCGCGAGGTGGTCGCCGTCGACGTCGACGACATCGACGGGTTCAGCGGCGAGCAGGTCGTCGAACGTCACCGTGCCGTCGACAGCTCTCGGGTCGTCGGGAGCAACCGGTGGCTCGGTGCTGACGATGACCTCGATGGTCGGTGCCGCCGAACGGTCGACGTGTGCGAAGTTGGCGGCGCCGAGCTTGTCGACGACAACGGCGCGAACGCCGACGACCGCGAGCTCGGACTCGAGTTCGGGCCCGGGGCTCGACGGGTTGAGGGGCACCGCCACCGCACCCAGGCCGATCGTGGCGAGGTACGCGATGACGAAATGGGGCGAGTTGCCGACGATGATCGCCACCCGGTCGTCGACACCGACGCCGGCGGCTGCGAGCCCGCCGCGGAACCTGGCGACCTGGTCGCCGAGTTCACCGTAGGTGGTGACCCGGTTGCGCCAGATGAGTGCGACCGACTCGTGGTCGTGACCGTCGATGATGTGCGCGAGATTCACGATGTCCCCCTGCGCAGCCCACTGCTGCGTTCGGCTCGTGATGCTACTCGTGACCGGGTGCCGTGCGTCACTGTTCGACGCGCGATTCCATCGGCCGTCAGAGGCTGAGCAGCGAGATCGTGCCGGCGACGAGGATGACCAACAACAGCAATCCGAGCGTCAACGTGGTGGCGGGGCGCATGCGACGAGGTTATCCCTGCTGGCGCCGCAGTGTGACCGGCTGGGTGGGGCCGCCGTCGTCCGATGCGGTCATCGTGACCTGATCGCCGACGTCGAGACCGAGTTCCTCGGCCGCCGAGCGTTGGTCCATCGACACCGCGAGCAAGCCGGACGAGTCGAGCACCAATCCGACGGCGCCGCCGCCCAGTTCGGCGTAGGACACCGCCCGAACGGCGCTGCGCATCACCCCACCCGTCGGGTCGGTCGGCGAGCTGCAGCGGAGGTCGATGCGGTTCGCGAAGCCGGCGGGAAGGTCGTCGGGGCCGACGTTGAGTTGGGCATTGCCGTAGCGGTCGACCCAGAGCACCTGGGCGATCACGGTGTCGTCGTCGGCTTGGGGCAACGCGACCACGCCGGGCAGGAGCACGTCGGCGTCGATCGCGTCGCCGAGGTCGGCGAGATCGACGCCGTTGCACAGTTGCGCAGCCACCGGCGCGAAGACGTCGCGCCCGGCGAAGGTGGCGCCCGGGGACGCGAGATGCCACTCGGCATTGGTGAGTTCGACAGCACGTTCGGCCCCTCCGGCGAGCGCGACCGCCGGGGCGAGCAGCCCGTTGTCCGGGCCGACGAGCACACCGTCACCGCCGGCCACTTCGACCGCGATCGCTCGTCGCTCCGTCGCCACACCGGGGTCGACGACCGCGAGGACGACTCCGGAGGCGACATAGCTGATGCTCCGTGCGAGAGCGAGCGACCCGCCACGGACGTCGAACGGGGCGACGCCGTGGGTGAGGTCGATCACGTGGGCGTGCGGTGCGAGATCGCGGATCACCGAATGCACGACGCCCACGAATTCGTCCGTGGTGCCGTAGTCGGAGAGGAACGACACCGTGTCGTAGCGGTGACCCATGACGGCGAACCTAGTGCCGCCGACCCCCGAACGCGACAAGGGCCGGTGCCAACCCCCCGATGGCACCAGCCCCGTCGGCGCTGCCCACCGTTTCCGGTGGACGCGTCTCCACGGAGATCACCATAGGCGAGGAAACCGCATGTGAAAAGTGGCACATGGGAATTTCAACGATGAAATTCCCGACCCGATCGATCATGATTCCACGCACGCGGGCGACGGACGACGGATGACGGGCGGACAGGCCGAGCGCGGCGTCAACCGAGCTCGCTGCTGCGGCGCGTCGCGGCGCGTACCGCCGCCGCCACGAGACCGTGGAGGTCGCCGTCGCCGAGCGCGGCGAGGCCGGCCGCCGTCGTGCCGTTCGGCGACGTCACCATCTCCCGTAGGCGTGTCGGGTCGCCGTCGCGATCGAGCAGCGTTGCGGATCCGAGCAGCAGCTGGCGAACGACCCCCGCCGCCATCGGGCGGTCGAGTCCCTCCTCGACCGCCGCATCGATCAGCGCTTCGGCCAGGAGGAACACGTAGGCCGGACCGGAGCCGGCCACGCCCGTGAACGCATCGAGCGCCGACTCTGCGACCTCGTGGACGGTACCGACCGCTTCGAGGACCTCGCGCGCCCACGCCACGTCGGCCGGGACGGCGGTCGTCCCGGGGGCGATGGCCGAGGCGCCGAGGCGGACGAGCGCCGGCGTGTTCGGCATCGCTCGGACCACCGCCACGTCGGGTCCGACCGCGGCCTCGATCGTCGCCACGCGGACTCCGGCAGCGATCGACAACACCCGGGTCGCACCAGCTCGCGCTGCCGAGGTGGCAGCCGACGCGACGTCACCTGGCTTCACGGCCAGCACGGCGCCTGCGCATCGAGGGATCGTGGAGGTGACGCCGACGCGCGGGAACCGCGCGGTCAGGTCACGACGGCGTTCCTCGACGACCTCGACGACGGCGAGCTGCGACGCCGCGAACGCCCCCGAGTCGACCAGCCCGCCGAGCAGCGCCGCTCCCATGTTGCCGCCCCCCACGATCGCCAGCTCGTACGGCACTGCGTTGTCGTCCACGCGCCGCAACCTACCGGCCCGGGTGCGCTGCAGCGAGCAGGACGCTGTCCGGGCGGATGAGAGTGGGACCGACTCCCCCGAGCACACCCACCCGGACACCACGACAGTGGGCGTCGGGCCGGACGAAGGGGAACGTGCCCCCGCCGGAACGAGCCGAGGTCAGGCGAATCGACTGCGGAAGCCGATGCGCAACAGCGCCTGGAAGCACTGCTCGACCTGGGCATAGAGCGTCCCGAGCGCACGGTCGAGTTCCTCGAGCGTCACCTGCGTCACCGGCATCTCCCCGCGCAGGAACACCGCGTCCTCGACACCGATCGAGAAGTGCGCACCGACCAGGCCGTCGTTGCGGCGCAGGAGGTGCTCGTAGAGCTCCATGGCGTTCTCCTCCGGCGCCGGCATCACATAGGTCTCGTAGCGCAGCAGCCGTTGACCGAGGGTGAGCCAGACGGTGGTGAACTCCTTGTCGTCGCCACGCATGCGCACGTACCAGCGAACTCCGCCATCATCGGTGCGATCGACCGCGAGGATGTGGTCGTGCTCGGTGGCCAACTCGGCGAGCCACCCGTCGATGCGCCGATCGAGGGCGGCCAGCTGTCCGGCGTCGTAGGCGTCGGTCATCGACACGTGACCAGTTCGCGCACGGTGAGATCGCCGTACAACCGTCGGAGCCGAGCGGCAGCGAAACTCCACGTGTAGCGACGGGCCCGGTCGACCGCTGCGGCCGACATCGTCGCGCGCAGCGCGTGGTTGCCGAGGATCTCGGCGATCGCTGCCGCGTAGTCGTCGGGATCTCGACCGACGATCAACCGGCCGGTGCGGCCGTCGTCGACCAGGCTCAACAGCCCGCCGACGGCACTGGCCACCACCGGGATTCCGCACGCCGCAGCTTCGAGCGCGACGAGCCCGAAGCTCTCGCTGCGGCTCGGAGCCACCACCACGTCGGCAGCGCGGTAGTACGTCGACAGGATGTGATGCGGCTGCGGCGCGACGAACCGGACGCGATCGTGCAGGCCGAGTTCATCGACCAGCGCATGGGCTCGCATGGTCTCGACGTCACCCTCGACACCGCTCGCACCACCGACGATGACCAGCTGCGCTCGCGGATTGCCGAGCGCAGCGAGCGCACGGATCGCGACGTCGGGGCCCTTGAGCGGCTGGATCCGTCCGACGAAGAGCAGCAGTGGGCGGTCGAGTTCGAGACCGAGCGCTCCTCTCGCCCCGGCCTGGTCGCCTGGTGCGAAGAACGCATGCTCGACGCCGGGGGCGATGATTTCGAGGCGGCCCTGCGGGTCGCCGAAGTGCAGCCGGAACTGGTCCGCCTCTTCCTCGCAACTGACGCAGATCGCGTCCGCGCAGTGCACGATCTCCGCCTCGGCGCGGTCGCGCCACAGCGGTTCGGGGTCGCCGTGGGCGGTCTTCACCCTGGCCAGCGTGTGGAACGTCGACACGAACGGCACGTCGAGTTCGTGTTTGAGGCGATGCCCGACCATGCCACTGAGCCAGTAGTTGCCGTGGATCACGTCGGGGCGGTCGTTGCGTGCGATCCAGTCGAGCATGCCGTGGCGGAACTGGTCGGTCACTTCCGACAAGGCCTCTTTCGGCAGGTGATGTGGACCGGCGGGGATGTGGACCACTCGATGTCCGGGCTCGACGACGACCTCGTCCGGCAACCCGTCGCGGTCGGTGCGGGTGAACGTGGTGGTCTCGACGCCGGCCTGGGCCAGCGCCGAGCCGAGTTCGCGCACGTACACGTTCATACCGCCGCTGTCGCCGGAGCCCGGCTGCAGCAGCGGAGACGTGTGGAGTGAGATCACCGCGGCTCGTTGCACAACCCCGCAGACGATAACAACGCGATTCCCAGAACCCCGAGACCTGGGCTGGAGGATCTTCGATCAGTCGGGGAGGCTGTCGACGTCGGCCTCGCCGTCGCGGTAGCGCCGCACGAGTTCGGCGCTCAGCGCATCGAGCTGGTCGAAGCGGGTCCGACGATCGGACGACACCCGCGCCTCGAATGCGGCGATCGCCTCGGTCAGCGCGACCAGTTCGGCATCGTCGAGCGACTTCACGCGTCCCAAGCCCTTGGTGGCGCACAGCTCGTCGAGTTCGATCGCCAACGGATGACCGCTGAGATCCTCGGTCGGGCGTGGGGGCCGAGCCGGACCCCCGGTGAGATGACTTGCCAAGACGGTGCGGAGTTCCTCGTCGACCACGACGTCGGACTGCTCCGAACGGTGCTTGGCCTCGGCCTTCACGAGGTCGAGGCGGGCCTGGGCGACGCGACGCGCGTACGACACGGCGTCGTCTTCGAGCTGCAGTTGCTGGCGCAGGCTGCGGAGCTCTCCGAGCGAGAGGGCGGCGGGGTCGGGTAGCTGGGTCGTGGTCACGTGGATCCTCCGGATACGGGTGGCAGAACCGCCACCTCGTCGTGTTGGCCGACGGGAGCGTCGATCGAGATGGCTTCGCCGTTCACCCAGACGCGACAGGTGCCGAGCACCTGGGCGAACCGGTCGCCGTAGCGCTGTTCGGCAGCCGTGAGCACCTCGCGAACCGTGTCGCCGTCGACGACATCGGAGCCCGTCCCGGCGGCCTCGCGGGCCGAAGCGAACAAGCGGAGGGTTGGCACGACCATCAATCTACAAGTGTGATCCACCCCTGGCAGGCTTCACCGCCGCGTCGATCGTGGTGTCCGGACGATCACGCCGGCAGGCCGCCCGGCAACACACCGGCGACGAACCCGACCACGGCGACGGCGAGGGTGGTCCCCAATGCCAGCCGGCGCGTCGATGTCTCCTCCAGACGATGGGTGGCGCCGTAGAAGCCGAGCGATGGCTTGACCAGGATCCGCAGCGCGGCGAATCCCACGATCACCAGCCACCAGGACACACCCATCGTGATGATCCGCTCGTCTCGGGGCATCGGGCCGAGACCGTGCGTCCAGCGATCGCTGACCCCGCGCAGCGACACCGCCAGGTTGAGCACGACCATCGTGGCCATCGTCGCTGTCCAGCGGATCGGGAGACCCGTCCGCGAGGCGCCATCGCCGAGGCCGGCACCGACCGACGCCATCGACCATCGCAACCGCACACCCGGCCGCAAGGTGCCGTACGACAGCGCCCAGTGGCCGAGCGCAATGAGCAACTGCGCCCCGAGGAGTGCCGAGAGCATCTCGCCCGATGGCGCGTCGAAGGGGAAGCGGCCCGTCAGCAGGATGACGACGAGCACTGCGACGAACAGCATCCGACGCATGCCCTCGACCGCCATGACCGCCCACGCTGCAGTGGCGAGCCGGCGACGGGTCGGGACCGGTGAGCGGGCCGCCCGGACACGACGCGGATCGAGGAGGACGAGTCCGCGGCGCGCCCGTGCGACCTCCCCGCTGTCGTCGGCACCGTGCGACTCGACCGTTCGGAGGTGGTCGAGGCCGAAGAGATCCGCGAGCACGTCGGGCAGCGAGTCGGGGCTGCGCCGGTGTGCGGTCGACGACGACGCCACCACCCGCGGCGCGAGTGAGAGTGCTGCGGTCAACACCAGGGCCACGAGCAGGGCGGCCACTTCCAGCACGAGCACCACGCCGCTGACCACCTCGAGCGGGCTCGAGGTGACACGCCATCCGAGCCACAACGACCACGCGACGAAGCCCACGGCGCAGGCGAGCCCGCCGGCCCATCGAGTCGCCGTGATCCACGCGCCGCTCACCGCGTCGCCCACCACCGCCTTCCGCCTCATTCATCAGCTACATCGGTCGTCCGGCCGCCGGACTTGAGGACGTCGCAACCGCTAGCCTGCGGCACCTGTGGGTACCGAGAAACGTGAACGTCAGAAGGCCAACCGTGCGCTGAAGCACCAGCAGGAGGTGCAGGCCCAGTCGCGGCGCAAGCTGTACCGCAAGGTGGCGATCGGCGTGGCCGGCGTACTCGCCGTGGTGCTGTTCGTGTGGGTGGCCAGCACCATCGTCGGAGGCGACGATGACGATGGTCCGATCACCCCGGCCACGCTGCCGGAAACGATCCCCGACACCACTGCGGGCACCGACCCCGACACCACCGACGGCTGAGTTCATGGCCACCAGTCCCACGGTGAGCAGCCTCACGGTTCCCGGCCTCACGGTTCCCAGACGGCTCGGCGCCGCGCTCGCAGCGGTCGTGGTCGGGATGTCGGCGTGTGGCAGTGACGACGCGGCGACGCCGGACACGACAGCGACCCCGGACACGACGGCGACGGCGACGACCGACCCCGACTGCCCACCGATCGGGGGCGCCGCCGAACGGACCCGCGAATTCGACCAGGCGCCGCCGACGTGCCTCGAACCCGATGCGTCCTACGAGGCCGTCGTCACCACGAACACCGGCGAGTTCACCATCGCGATCGACCCGGAGACCGCACCGGTGGCGGCCAACAACTTCGTGTTCCTCGCCCGCAACCAGTACTTCGACGACACGGTGTGTCACCGCATCATCCCGAACTTCGTGGTGCAGTGCGGCGACCCGACTGCCACCGGCACCGGTGGTCCCGGCTACACGATCGTCGACGAACCGCCGGCCGTGCCCTACCAGATCGGCTCGGTCGCCATGGCGAAGACCGCGAGCCCGGACAGCGCCGGCAGCCAGTTCTTCATCGTCACCGGCTCCGACGGCGCAGCGCTGCCGCCCGAGTACGCACTGTTCGGCCAGGTCGTCGACGGCTTCGACACCACCGTCGCTCAGATGGCCGCTGCAGGCACCCCGTCGGGCGAGCCGGCAGAGACGGTGGCGATCCAGTCGATCCGCGTCGTGCAGCAGTGATCGGACAGGCGCGAGGTCGAGGCGTTCGACCGCGCTTTGGCCCCGTTACCGGTGGGTAGCTAGCTTGCGCGTATGGGAACCATCAGCACCGTGGGCGTCGTCGGGTCGGGAATCATGGGATCGGGGCTCGCCGAAGTGGGCGCACGAGCCGGCTTCGACGTGGTCGTACGATCCCGCACGCAGGCAGGGGCCGACGCGATCCTGCACCGCATCGACGCCGGACTCACCAAGCAGGTGTCGCGTGAACGCATGACCGACGACGAGCGTCACGCGATCCTCGCTCGGATCTCGGTCACGGACGATCTGCACGGCCTGCGCGACTGCGATCTCGTGATCGAGAGCATCGTCGAGGACATGGAGGCCAAGCGCGACCTGTTCGAACACCTCGACCGCATCGTGAAGCCCGAGGCGATCATCGCCACCAACACCTCCACGCTCGCCGTGGTCGAGCTCGCGATGACCACCGAACGTGCCGACAAGGTCTGCGGCATCCACTTCTTCAACCCGGCGCCGATGATGAGCCTCGTCGAGGTGATCAGGCCCCTCACCGCATCCGACGACACGATCGCCACAGCGCTCGAGTTCGTGGAAGCGTGCGGCAAGGACGCTGTGCAGGTCGAGGACCGCGCCGGCTTCATCGTCAACGCGCTGTTGTTCCCCTACCTCAACAACGCGGTCCGGATGTGGGAGAACGGCACGGCGTCCATGGACGACATCGACACCGCGATGATGGGCGGTTGCAACTTCCCGATGGGGCCGTTCGCGTTGCTGGACCTCGTGGGCCTCGACACATCGCTCGCGATCCTCGACGCGCTCTACGACGAATTCCGCGACCCGAACTTCGCCGCCGCTCCTGCACTGCGCCGCATGGTCGCCGCCGGCCAACTCGGCCGCAAGACCAAACACGGCTTCCGCACCTACTGACCCCGACGGTCGCACGGTGCCGGTCCGACAGCGACGGTTCGTCGATCCCGGGTGAGACACTGTCAGGTGTGATCCGGGTGCCGATCGAGCCGTTGCCGTCGAGGTTCGTGATGCCCGATCCGCTCGAGGTCGCACCCGGCGAGGACCTCGTCGCCATCGGCGCCGACCTCGAACCCGGCACGCTGCTGGCCGCCTACCGCTCGGGACTGTTCCCGATGCCGGTCGACCCGCATCGACGCCGATCGAAGATGGCCTGGTTCTCGCCGGACCCTCGCGGCATCATCCCGCTCGACGCGCTGCACGTCAGTCGTTCCCTGCGCCGCAGCATGCGACGTTTCGAGGTCAGGATGGACACGCGCTTCACCGACGTCGTGCGCGCCTGCGGGGATCCCGGGCGACCCGGTCGCTGGATCACGACTCCGATCGTCGATGCCTACAGCACCCTGTTCGAGCTCGGCTGGGGGCACTCGGTCGAGGTGTTCGAGCACGGCGAGCTGGTCGGCGGACTGTACGGGCTGCGCATCGAGCGGTTCTTCGCCGGTGAGGCGATGTTCCACGGCGCCACCGATGCGTCCAAGGTTGCACTGGTCGCACTCGTCACCTGGCTGAACGACACCGACGCCGAACTCCTCGACGTGCAGTGGGTCACCGACCACCTCGCCACACTCGGAGCCGTTGCGATCCGGCGCCCCGAGTACCTCGCACGCTTGCAGTCCGCCACCCGACCCCGGCCCTGACCCCACCCACAACCCCAACCCCGACACAACCCACCACCCCCGACCGCCCACCCCGACCACAACCCGAAAAATTGCGCCA
>CAZJUC010000010.1:25955-31470 GCA_964549065.1 uncultured Ilumatobacteraceae bacterium | reverse complement strand
CCTGTCGCCGCAGTTCCTGCCCGATCGGACCGACTTCGTCGAGCTGGTGGCCTGTCCAATAAACGGCGAACACTTCGTCGAGGTCGGCGGCGCTCCCGACGGCTCCGATTCCCTCGTGACCGACAATGTCACTGTTCGGCGCTTGCTCGTGCGGCTTCAGTTCGTCGACGAGCGATGGAAGTCCGACAGCGGAGAGCGGCTCGCTGATCTCGCCACCCCGGAAGAGTGCGTCCCATGAGCGTGACGGTGGGCCTGCTGGCGGCATTGCTCTTTACAGCAACACCCGCTGCGATGATCTCTAGCACTCCACCTCCCACCGACGAGCCAGCGCTCGACCCCAAGAGCGACAACGACGGAGCCAACCGACCCAACGCCCCAGACACCACGACAGGTGATGACTTTCGGGTCGATTCGTCGGGCGACGGGACGATCGGGGCGGAGGTGAACCAGCCGGGGACGGCTGGGGTGCGTGGGCCGACGACGGTGACCGTCAACACCGGTCGGGCGCGCTGCACACACCGGCCGGCCACCTACGGCGAGTATCCGAACGTGGTTGCCGAGGATGCGGGCCGTGTGCCCTCCCCGGACAGTCAGGTCAGCCGCGACGTCAACGGTCAAGCCGAAGTCGGCTGGGTTCGGGTCTGTCCTGGCCCCGGCGCCACCACCGACGACTTCTACTGGGTGCCCGCCGCCATCGACCCCGTCGATCTGGTCCCCGACGCGCTGGCCCGGGTGCGCGCCCAGCTCGCCGCACCGAGTCCCGCCATCAACCCCGATGCAACCGCCGGCGGCATCGTCAACCTCGGCATGTGGCTCGCCATCGACGATCCCGGCACCACCACCGCCCGCGCCACCCTCGGCGGGGTCTGGGCCGAGGTCACCGCCGACGTGTCAGGGCTCGAGATCGACCTCGGCAACGGCGACACCGTCACCTGCGACGCCCTCGGCACACCCATCCCCGACGCAGCGCTCGACGAACTCGACCAAGGCCCCTGCGGCTACACCTACCGCCGGTCGTCCCCCGACGACCAGCCCTACCAACTCGCCATCACCGCCGTCCACGAGATCGCCTGGACCACGAGCACGGGCGCCGGCGGGACGCTGGCCGACATCCGTCGCACCGTCACCCTCGGATACGACGTCGACGAGATCCAGACCATCGGCGTCTCCAACTGACACCCCGACCGACGTCCGGCAAGAGCGATGAGCGAACCCTCCGAATGGAGGGGTTTCGCTCATCGGTGACAGGGGCAGAGGCGGCGGGTCGGCAACCGTCATGGTCACCCGGCTTGCTGCAAGACTCGTCGACATGAACATGACCGTGTTGCTCTGCACCGATGGTTCCGACGCGGCGATCGAGGCGCTGCAGGCGTGTCGCCCGCTGCTGGCCTCGGCCGACCGGACGGTCCTCGTCACCGTCCAGTCGCCGGTCGACCCCGACGTCGAGGTGGGGGCCGGCTTCACGCTGGTCGCCTCGTCGACGGATCAGGACGAGCAGATCGTGACCAGCGGCGACCGGCTGGCGAAGCGGCACCTCGACCGAACCGCTGCAGCGCTCGATCTCGGCGACGACGTCGAACTGACGTCGGTGGTCGGGCGCCCCGGCAAGGCGATCTGCGAACTCGCCGCCTCGTTGCCCGCCAGCGTGGTGGTGATGGGCACCAGCGGGCGCGGCGGTGTCCGGCGCGCGTTCGTCGGCTCGACGTCCGACCACGTGATTCGCCACGCCGTCTGCCCGGTGCTGGTGCAAGCTGTGGGGGACTAGCGATGGGCCCAACGAGCTGATGGCATTCGGAGAGGCGTCGGGCCCGCCCGCGTCACACAGCCAGATGCGTGAGCTGACCGAGCTCCTGCGCGCAGCGGGCCACGCCGACTTCCGCGACGCGCGCGGGCCGATGGGCTTCACACAGCGCCAGGCGAGCGGCAAGTTCACCCGCGACGAAGCCGACGAGTTCATCGCCGCCCTGCAACAGGCCGCACACGAATCCGGCACCGACGGCCCCGACGGCACCGGGTCCGAGTCGAAATCCGACGCCGACGCCGACGCAGGGAGCCCGGCCGACGCGACGACATCGACCGGTCCGAGCGCCGCGCCAGCGCCCAGGCCGACTCGCCCGAAGACGACCCGCGCCAAGACGACCCAGCGAGCCCGTGCCGGAACGTCGCTGGAGGCGTTCTCCGACGAACAGCTCGCCGGTGAACTGCAGCGGCGCGGCTGGGTGGTGATGGAACCCTGACCGGCACGCGGCGAAGCGATCGCCGTCAGGTCGCCGTCGGGAGCCAGTCGAGGAAGCGGTCGATCCAGGTGTCGGACGGGAGATCTTGGGTGCGCACCCCGAATCCGTGGCCGCCACGGGCATAGGCGTGGAGCTCGACCGGGAGCCGCGCCAGCCGCCACCGTTGGTAGAGCGCAACCGAGTCGGTGGCGAGCCCGAGCGTGTCGTCGGTGGCCACGACCAGGAACATCGGCACCAGGAACGGCGACCCGCTGTCGTCGGGCAGGTCGTCGAGGTCGACGCCGAGGTTCAACGCATAGATCGGCGCGATCCAGTTCGGGCGAGATGCCGCGTCACGCGAGTAGACGGCCCGCAGCGCGACGTTGCCGCCGGCGGAGAACCCCATGAAGCCGACCCGGTCGGGATCGACGCCGAACTCGTCGGCGCGCTCGCGTACCGCACGCACCGCCGCCTCACCATCACCACCGGCCAGCGCGGCAGCTGTTGCCATGTCGTCGAGGAACGACACGTCGCCGGCCACCATCTTGTCGTTCAACTCGGCGACCGGGTCGTCGCCGCCGCGCACCAGGCGATACTTCAACACGAACGTCGTGATGCCGTCGGCCGCCAGGCGTTCGGCGACCCCGAACCCCTCGCTGTCGATCGACAGTGCGTGGAACGCACCGCCGGGTGCCACGATCACCGCCTTGCCGTTGGGCGGCGCGGTCGGCCGAACCGGGACCAGGGTCGGGACCACCACATTGGTGACCACCTCGGTCGTCCACAGCTCGCTGAAGTACCGGCGCTCGCGGTCGCTCCAGCCCTCGCTCCCCGGCGCGTCGCCCTCGTACAAGCGGATCGGTTCGTCCATCACCCCAGCCTCTCCCATCGTCGCCCGGGCGACGAAGTTCAGCGCTCCCCGGCCATGAGCTGCGCGTGCACCCGGCGAACCAGGTCGAGCTGCGCGCCGACCTCCGGCCCGGCGGCCGGACGGTGGCGACGCACATGATCGATCGCCTCGTCGAGCGGAACCGCCAACGACACCAGCACGGCGACCGCCGTGGTGCCGGATCGTCCGATCCCGGCCGCGCAGTGCACGATCAGCCCACGTCCCGCCGCGACACGGGCGACGATGTCGGTCAGTACGGGGGCGAACTCGTCGAGCGCCGGTGCGTGGAGATCGGCGATCGGATACCAGATCGAACGCTGCGTCGGTTGCGTTCGCAGCCAGGCGACGTAGTCGGGGTACCGCTCGGCGAGCTCGTGTTCCTGGTTGAGACACACGACGGAATCCGCTCCCACACGAGCCATCAACCCGTCGGGATCCGGAGCGATCGCGTGCTTGCCGCACAACCAGAGCCGCCCGGTCGCCGACGACGGCAACGGGATCTCGTGGATGCCGCCATCGGTGTTCATCGCTGCGACCTCACCGCCACAGCATGCCGCCCACCACGTCGCTAGTGTCGGCGCTGTGCGATGCCTCGTGTCGTCAGACCTCCACTACGGGCTGGCACAACTCGATTGGATCGCCGAGCAGGCACCGGACTTCGATGCGGTCATCCTCGCCGGCGACCATCTCGACGTCGCCGGCCACGCCGACGTCGGCGCCCAGATCGCGCTGGTGTCGGCCTATCTCGACTCGCTCTCCGAGCACACGCGAACCATCGCCAACTCCGGCAACCACGACCTCACGATGCGTCGCGAACACGGCGAGAAGGCAGCGGTGTGGCTCGACCAGCTCGACCCGCGGGTGGTCACCGACGGCAGCTCGACGCAGGTCGGTGCCGACCTCGTGTCGGTGTGTGCATGGTGGGAAGGGCCGGTCACTCGAGCAGCGGTCGAACGTCAGCTGCGCGACGATGCCGGTCAGCGACCTGCGGACGGGCTGTGGATCTGGGTGTACCACTCGCCACCCGACGAGTCGCCGACGTCATGGTCGGGCAGCCGCCACTACGGCGACGACGTGCTCAACCGGCTGATCGCCGAGCACCACCCCGATCTCGTGCTCACCGGCCACGTCCACGAGTCGCCGTTCCGACCGGACGGATCGTGGTACGACCGCATCGACGGCACTCTCGTGTGCAACGCCGGGCGCCAACCGGGCCCGGTGCCGGCACATCTGATCGTCGACACCGACGCCGGCGACGTGATGTGGTGGAGCTTCGAGGGCAGCGAAACGATCCCGCTGCGCACCGATCAGTAGGGCGCGTCGATCAGTAGAACGCGCGATCAGTAGGGCGCGTCGGGCTCGCGGTCGGAGCCGAGATCGAGTTCGTCGTGTTCGTGGTCGAGCAGGCCGCTCAACACCGTGGGCACCAGGCCGAGGGTGCCCGGTCGGTCGGCGAACTGGTCCTGGAGGTCGCCGAGGAACGTGGTGACCCGGTGGAGCCTGCGTGCGAGTGTGACCGCGAGGTGACGACCGAACTCAGGAACGTCGCGGAACAACTGCTCGGCGTCGTCGATGCGACGCACCACGCACGGTTCCACGGCCACCACGTCGGCCGACGCCGGCGTGCCGAGGAGCAGGCTCAACTCGCCGACGATCGCACCGGGATCGCCGATGCGAGCCAACGTCGCGTCGTTGCGCCGCACCTCGAGCACCCCACTGATCAACACGAACAGCGCGGGGTCGGCCTGGCCGTACACGATGACCGTCTCGCCGACCTCCAGACGACGCTCGGGCGCCCCATCGGCCAAGCGGACCACGTCGAGGGAATCCATCGTCTCAGTCTGGCACCGTTCGGCACTGTGTCGGTCAGCTGATCGAGTCGATCACGGCGAGGGTTTCGAGCGCGGCGAGCGCGGCTTGGGCGCCCTTGTTGCCGTCGCCGTCCTCGGCGCGGACCATTGCCTGCTCTTCGGTGTCGACCGTGAGGATGCCGTTGGTGATCACCACCGACGAGTCGAGCGACAGCTGCATCAGCCCGTCGGCACTCGCGTCCGAGACCACCTCGAAGTGATACGTGTCGCCGCGCACGACCGCTCCGAGGGCAACGACCGCATCGAACGCGCCGGACTCGGCGACGGCCTTGGCCACCTGGGGGATCTCCAGGGCGCCGGGGACCCAGTAGGTGCTGACCGCGTCGTCGGCGACGCCGTGGTCGACCAGCGCCTGGCGGGCGCCGCGCACCAGGCGTTCGACGATCAGGTCGTTGAACCGTGAGCACACGATCGCCACCCGCCGGCCGGTGCCGTCGACGTCGACCGCCGGTGCGTTCTCCGCGCGCAGGTTGCCGCTCACGACGCATCCCCCACTGTCTTCTCGAGATCCGTTGCGAGGTCTGCGGCGAGGTCTGCGG
>CAZJUC010000010.1:23268-25855 GCA_964549065.1 uncultured Ilumatobacteraceae bacterium | reverse complement strand
GCGAGGTCTGCGGCGAGGTCTGCGGGGAGCAGGTGTCCCATCCGATCACGTTTCGTGCGCAGGTAGTGCTCGGCCTCCGGGTGCACGGCCAGATGCAGCGGCACCCGTTCGGTGATCGCCAGTCCGAAGCCCTCGAGGCCGACGTACTTCGCCGGATTGTTGGTCAGTAGACGCAGGTTGCGCACGCCGAGATCGACCAGGATCTGGGCACCGATGCCGTACTCGCGGTTGTCGACCGGGAGGCCGAGTTCGATGTTCGCGTCCACGGTGTCGAGGCCCGCCTCCTGTAGCCCGTAGGCGCGCAGTTTGTGGCTGATGCCGATACCGCGCCCCTCGTGACCGCGCAGGTACACGACCACGCCGCGGCCTGCCTGCGCGATGAGCCGCATCGACTCCTGCAACTGCGGGCCACAGTCGCACTTGACGCTGGCGAAGATGTCGCCGGTGAGGCACTCGCTGTGCACCCGCACGAGCACCGGCTCGTCGCCGGACACGTCACCGCTCACGAATGCCAGATGGGTCTCGCCGTCGAGCGCGCTCTCGAACGAGTGACAGCGGAAGTCGCCCCACACCGTGGGCACGCGCGCGTCGGCGATGTGTTCGACGAGCTGTTCGTGGCGGAGTCGGTGCCGCACCAGGTCGGCGATCGAGACGAACCGCAGGCCGTGCTCGTCCGCGAATCGGCGCAGGTCGTCGCCGCGTGCCATCTCGCCGCCGTCGAGGACCAGTTCGCACAACACGCCGGCGGGCGCGCGTCCGGCGAGGCGGGCGAGGTCGACGGAGGCCTCGGTGTGGCCGGTGCGCTTCAACACACCGCCCTCGCGGGCGCGCAGCGGGAAGATGTGCCCGGGTCGATTGAACGCCCCTGCGCCGAAGTCGACGTCGGCGAGAGCCCGCAGCGTGGCGGCCCGGTCGCTCGCCGAGATGCCGGTCGAGGTGCCCTCGGCGAGATCGACGCTGACGGTGAAAGCAGTGCCGTGCGCCTCGGTGTGTTGCGACGCCACCACCATCGCCGGCAGATCGAGATCGTCGCAGCGTTCACCGGTGAGACCCACGCAGATCACCCCGGACGTGTACCGCACGAAGAACGCGAGCGCCTCGGGTGTGGCGGCGTCGGCGGCCATGATCAGGTCGCCTTCGTTCTCGCGGTCCTCGTCGTCCGCGACCACCACGATCTCACCGCGGGCGATGGCGGCGATCGCGTCCTCGATGGGGTCGAATCGCATGGTCATTGCGCCGCTCCGTTCTCGACGTAGGCCGACATCAGTTTCTCGACGTACTTCGCCATCACGTCGACTTCGAGGTTGACGAGGTCGCCGGGGCGTTTGGCGCCGAGCGTGGTGACGTCGGCGGTGTGCGGGATGATCGCCACGGTGAAGCCGTCGTCGAGCGCGTCGACCACGGTGAGGCTGACACCGTCGACGGTGACCGATCCCTTCTCGACCAGGTAGCGGCTCATTCCCGCAGGGACCTTCACGCGCAGGTCGGGCACCGGATCGACCACCTCGCCGACACCGTCGACGTGGCCCTGCACGATGTGGCCGCCGAGGCGGTCCGACACCTTCACCGCTCGTTCGAGGTTGATGCCGTCGCCGGATTTCAACCCCGCCAGGCTGGTGCGAGAGATCGTCTCGTCCGACACGTCGGCCTCCCACCAGTCGTCACCGAAGGCCACCACGGTGAGGCAGCAACCGTTGACCGCGATCGACTCGCCGATCGCCACGTCGTCGAGGACCTGGGTGGCCGCGATCCGCAGCCGGCCGTCGGCGAGCGATTCGAGTCGGCCGAGTTCTTCCACGATTCCCGTGAACATTCAGGATCCTGCTTTCTGGGCATGGCGGGCGATGAGTTCGATGCGGACGTCGTCACCGACACGCTCGATCGTGTCGAACCGTCCGCGCCAGATGTCGGTGATGGTCGCTGCGGTCGGCGACCCGATCGCCGCCTTTGCATCAGAGCCTCCGAACAGGGCTGGTGCGACGTAGAGCACGTAGCGGTCGACGAGTCCGGCGGCGTGGAACGAGCCGACCACACCGGCGCCGCCCTCGACCATCAACTGGACCACGTCACGCCGGCCGAGTTCGTCGAGGAGGTCGTCGATGGTGCCCTGCCATTCGAGACAGGGATGCACCTTCGAGCCGGGAGGCGCTGTGCCGAGCACCACCCGCAGCGGGTCGCTTCCGACGAGGTGGCGCACGGTGAGGGCCGGGTCGTCGGCGCGGACGGTGCCGGCGCCGACGAGGATCGCGTCGCTCTCGGCGCGCAGCCGGTGCGCGTCACGACGGGCGTCCTCACCGGTGATCCATTGCGAGGTGCCGTCCGGCGCAGCGATGCCGCCGTCGAGCGACATCGCCAGCTTGCAGATCACGTACGGCCGGCCGGTGCGACGATGGTGGAGGTACGCCGCGAGCTGTGCGTCGACGTCGTCGGCGAGGACGCCGACCTCGACCTCGATGCCCGCGGCGCGCAGCGCGTCGATGCCGGAGCCGGCCACCGACGGGTCAGGGTCGGTGACGCCGACGACCACACGCGTGACGCCCGCAGCGATGATCGCGTCGGTGCACGGTGGGGTGCGCCCGTGGTGCGA
>CAZJUC010000010.1:0-23168 GCA_964549065.1 uncultured Ilumatobacteraceae bacterium | reverse complement strand
CCGGACGTGGACCCGAGGGCGTCTCGGGCGGCGTCGAGCGCGACGATCTCGGCGTGGCGACCGCCGGGCGGCTCGGTGGAGCCGACCGCCACCAACTCACCGTCGGAGGAGACGATCGCGGCGCCCACCCAGGGGTTCGGCGATGTGCTGGCACGCACGACCGCTGCTGCCTCGAGTGCTGCGCTCATCGCTGTCGTGTCGTCGATCGTCATGTCGTCCATCCCGGGTACACGGGCGTGGGAGCACGACGGCGCCGGTGTCGGCACCCGTGTGACCATGACGCTACCGCTGGTGCCGGTCGAACGCTTTCCCGAGCCGTGCCTCCGCCCAGCCCGAGCCCCCATCGGGTGGGGCGTCGGGTGGGCGACGGTCAGATGGCGGTCAGATGGCGGTCAGGGACCGCTCAGGAGAGGTAGCGGCCGCACTGCGGCCAGGGCCCTGCACCGCGTTCGCTGTAGAGCGCGAAGGCCATCGCGTCCTGATCGGCGGGCGACGCAGCGGCGGGATCGACGCCGACGAGGTGTGGCGCGTGACGCCCGGCGACCGAGTCCCAGGTCGGACGGTCGAACTGGTAGGCGCCGCGATACTTCCCCGACGGGTTGGTGATGGAGTAGTCGCCGCCGGACTCGCAGTCGCGCAGTGCCGCCCACTGCTCGGCGCTCGGGCCGGGTGGCAGCACGGGGACGGGCACGTTGTCGGTCGGCAGACCGGCGAAGCCGAGCGCGGCGACGTGCGCCTGCCGGGTGAGTGCGCCGTACCGGCCGTCGGGCTCGACCCCGATGACCTCTTGCAACAGTTGCACCCGCGGACCGCGTTCGTCCCAGGCATAGGTGGCGGTCAGCACGAACACCACCGGGTCGACGGTGGGCTCCGCGGGCGCCGGATCGGAGCCGGCAGGCCTCGGCGCGTCGGGCGCAGTTCCCGAGTCGGGCACGGATGTCCGTTCGGCCAGCTCTGATGCACTCGCCAGGTCGTCCAGCGCAGCGACACCGCTCGTCGGAGCCGGCTCGGTGGCGAGCGCCCGTGCCGCCAGCGGGGTGCCGCCGATCACGAGCACGGCCGCCACGAGGGCAGCGGATCGGCGGATGGCACCACGGCGAGCGCTGTGTGCAGTTGATTGGGGGGTCATGACACTCCTCGGCGACGGGGACCGACGTGGGTCCGCACGGGATGTCGACGCGAGTGCGTCGGGCCTGGTGTTCGTGGACCACAATGTTACGGAACGATGACGGATTGCCACCATTGTCGTGACGAGCCATCGGTCACAGCGCCTGCCAGTGCGTTCCCACCGCCGGTCCCACCGTCGTCCGGCGAGTACGGCCGAGCGACACGTCGCGGTACCGTCGGGCGGATGGAACCCGTGATCGCAGCGGTGCTCGAGGCCAACCGGGCGTTCTACGACGCCCACGAGGCGCGTGATCTCGACGCGATGCAAGCGGTCTGGGAGCACAGCGATGCCGTCGTGTGCGTGCACCCCGGGTGGCCGATCCTGCGCACGTGGCCGCGCGTCGAGCAATCCTGGCGACAGATCTTCGCCGGACCGGGCCGCAACCAGTTCATCCTCACCAACGAGGCGGTGGCCGTCCACGGCGACACCGCATGGGTGACCCTCGACGAGAACCTGGTCGACTCAGGCGGCACCGGGACCGTCGCGGCCACCAACCTCTACGTGCTTCGAGACGATCGCTGGCTCCTCGTCGCCCACCACGGCTCGCCCGTCATCGCGAGCTGACCTTCTCGCATCACCGACAGACGGTGCGACAAGATGGTGTCCATGCACGCGCCGATCCTCGTGGCCACCCATCACTCCTCGACCGCAGATCAGGTGATCGAACGGGCAGCGCGTTTCGCTGTTGCAGTCGGCGCGGAACTGCATGCGGTGAGCGTCGTGCCGGATCTCGTGGTCGGAGCGGCGGTCGGCGCCGCCGGTGGAGCGGCCCTGGCCCGTCAGGCCGACGAGCACCGGGCGGAGTGCAGGAGGGCCCTGGCACGCGCCACCGAAGTGGGCCACGACCTCGGTGCCGTGGTCACCGAACACCTGGTCCAGGGCGAGGCCGCCGCCCAGATCGCACACGTGGCCGACACCATCGGCGCCGACCTGATCGTCCTCGGCAGCCGGGGTCTCGACGCAGCGGGACGCTACGTGCTCGGCAGCGTGCCCGAGCGACTGCTGTTCGACCCCCACGGCCACGATGTCCTCGTCGTCCGCACGTCGTCGTGACCTGCCCGACGGGGTCGGCAAGATGCTGACACTCTGGGCGACGCCGCGCACCGTGTCGACCGCGTTCGAGCGGATGATGATCGAACGCGGCGACCACCTCGTCCTCGACGAACCCTGGTCGCGGGCCTACTACTTCGGGCCGGAACGGGCGTCGGGCCGGTACCCGCTCACGTTCCCCGAGTCGACGTACGCCGCCGTCGAGACCGGGGTGCTCGCTGCCGGTGCCGGTGGGACGGCGGTGTTCGTGAAGGACATGGCGTACCACGCCGCGCCGGGCATCACCGACGACGCGTTGTCGGCGATGACCCACACGTTCCTGATCCGCGATCCGCGCGCCGCGCTCACCTCGCTGCACCGGCGATGGCCCGACTTCACCGACGACGAGGCGGGCTACGGCGCACAACGGGCGCTGTTCGATCGGGTGGTCGCCGTGACCGGCACGGTGCCGGCGGTGATCGACAGCGACGCGCTCGTCACCGACCCCGACGGGGTGGTGGCGGCCTGGTGCGAGCGGGTGGGTATCGATCATCGACCCGAGTCGCTGCGGTGGTCGGCGGGGATGCGGTCCGAGTGGCAGCTGTGGCGCGACTGGTACGAGAACGCAGCCGCCTCGACGGGCTTCGTAGCGCCTCGTGGTGGAGTACCGACCGTCGAGCTGTCCGATCGCGTGCGTGCCTTGCTGCCCACCGCCGAGCGTGCCGTCGCTCCTCTCCGCGCGCACGCCATCGCATCGCCTACCGTCGGGGCATGACTCGACTCACGGCCAGTGACGGACACGAACTCGACGCCTACGAGGTGCACCCCGACGGCGCGACGGCCTCGATCGTGATCGTGCAGGAGATCTTCGGGGTCAACGCCCACATCCGCTCGGTCGTCGACCGGTACGCGTCGTTCGGGTACCGGGCGATCGCTCCGGCGGTGTTCGACCGCCAGGAGCGCCGGGTCGAACTCGGCTACGACGAGGAGGGCAAGGCGAAGGGGATCGAGCTGGTCGGCCCGATCGCGTTCGGGCCGGCGATGCTCGACGTGGCCGCGGCGGTGGACCACGTCGCCGAGACCGGGCCGGTGGCCGTGATCGGCTACTGCTTCGGTGGCAGCGTTGCCTGGCTGGCGGCGAACGAACTGCCGATCGCCGCTGCGGTCGGCTACTACGGCGGCCAGATACCGGCGATGGTCGACCGCTCGCCCAACGTCCCGACGATGCTGCACTTCGGTGAACTCGACGCCGGGATCCCGCTCGACCGGGTGCAGACCATCGCCGACGCCCACCCCGACGTAGCGGTGCACGTCTACGACGGCGCCGACCACGGCTTCAACTGCGACGCCCGCGACCAGTACGACGCCCGCTCGGCCGCCATCGCGCTCGGGCGCACGCTCGAGTTCCTCGCCGCCAACGACGTCGTCTGAGCAGTGACCGTCGTCGGTGTTCTCCATCCGGGCGCGATGGGCGTCACCGTGGCAGCCACCTGCGCCGCGAGCCTTACGAACGACGTCATCTGGTGCTCCGCCGGACGGTCCGGTGCATCGGTCGAACGTGCGACGTCGGCGGGGCTGGCCGCGGTCGACACGCTCGACGGGTTGGTCGGGCGCAGCGAAGTGATCGTGTCGGTATGCCCACCGGGTTCGGCGATCGAGGTCGCGGACCAAGTCGCCGCGCTCGGCTTCGACGGCGTCTACGTCGATGCGAATGCGATCGCTCCGGACACCGCCCGGTCGGTCGGTCGGCGGTTCGAGCGGTTCGTCGACGGTGGCATCATCGGCCCGCCGGCGACACGAGCGGGGATCACTCGGCTGTACCTGTCGGGTGACGAGGCGGTGGGCATCTCGTCGCTGTGGGACGGTTCGCTGCTCGATACTCGGCCGATCGACGGCGGCCCCGGCGCGGCATCCGCGTTGAAGATCACCTACGCCACGTGGACCAAGGTGTCGTCCGCGATGCTGCTGGCGGTGCGGGCGCTCGCAAGGGCCGAGGGGGTCGAGGAGGCGCTGCTCGACGAGTGGGAGATCTCACAACCGGGCACGGCGGAACGTTCGAAGGCGACCGCCCGGATGACCGCCCCGAAGGCCTGGCGCTTCGACGGCGAGATGGCCGAGATCGCAGCGTCGTTCGCCGCGCACGACCTGCCGACCGGCTTCGCTGACGCAGCGCGTGACGTCTTCGGTCGCATGGCCGACTTCAAGGGCATCGACGACGCCACCCTCGACGGCGTCTTGGACGTCGTGCTCGGCGCAAGGGAATCAGGCCCCTGATCCGCACGCCAGAGCGGGCGGGACAACTGTCATCGGCTTCGACTACTCTCGCTGCGAGCCAAGGAAGCAGCGCGGATGGCAACGGACACCGACGACCCGCTCACACGGACGGGCACAGACAGCGACGCCTTCGATGCGTTGACCGCGTTCGTGCCCCGGATCGCCGTCGAACTCGGCCGAGGGCCAGTGCCGTCGTGGACGAGCGTCAAAGGGTCGATGTTGTCGGCGGACATCTCGGGTTTCACGGCGCTGTCGGAAAAGCTCGCCGGTAAAGGCAAGGCGGGCGCCGAGGAGATCACGTCGCTCATCAACACGTGCTTCACGGCACTGATCGAGTCGGCGTACAAGTACGGCGGCGAGATCATCAAGTTCGGCGGCGATGCCCTGCTGATCCTGTTCCGCGGCGAGAACCACGAGCGTCGAGCCGCGGACGCCGGGCTGCTGATGCAGCGGGCGCTCCACTCGTCGCCGGCAGCGAAGCGCGCAAACCTCACCATGACGGTCGGTGCCGCTGCGGGACCATTCGACGTGTTCCTCGTCGGGTCCGGGTACCGCGAGTTGCTGATCACCGGCCCGAGGGCGACCGAGGTGATCCGATTGGAGGGCGAAGCCGCCAAGGGCGACACGCTCGTCGACGCGATGATCGCCGAGCGTCTCCCCGATGACATGAGGCTCCGAGAGGAACACGGCGGCTGGGTGATCACCGGCTCGACCGGTGATCAACCGAGTGGACCCGGGGAGCGAAATCTCGGCCACGAGAGCCTCACTCCGTACGTGCCCGCAGCGGTTGTGAAGCAACTGGCGGCGTTCGCCGGTACGGGCGGGGAGCATCGCCTGGTCTCGGTTGGCTTCCTCATGGTCATCGGTGTCAGCGCTCTCCTCGAACAGAACGGACCGGACGTCGTTGCAGAGGCCTTCCACCGATTCGTCGACGACGTCGAACGGATCGGGGCAACTTTCGGCGTGACACCGCTGCACACCGACATCGCGCCTGACGGCATCAAGTTCGTCCTGTGCGCCGGCGCACCTGTGAACCCGGGCGATACCAGTGACGCGCTGCTCCAGGCGGCGCTCCAGTTGGCCGCGGTCGACTCGCCGTTCGTACTCCGCCAGGGCGTCCAGACCGGCCGGGTCTTCGCGGGCTTTCTCGGCAGCGACTACCGGCGGACGTACACCCTGATGGGCGACCCGGTGAATACGGCGGCACGAATGCTCGGCAAGGCAGACGATCGCGATGTCGTCGCCGTCGCCTCCGTGGTTCGGGACACGCGCACCGTGTTCGTGACCGAGGAACTCGAACCGTTCCTCGTGAAAGGCAAGACCGAGCCGATCATCGCCCACAAGGTTCTGGCGGCTTCCGACGAGGTGCGGCGCGACACGAGCGGCACCAAGCTCGTCGGTCGCCAACGCGAACTCGACGTGCTCACCCACGCGATCGGTGAGTTGGGTGAGGTGGTGCTCCTGCGCGGTGGTGCCGGGGTAGGCAAAACCCGACTTCTCGACGCAGCGTGGACGGCAGCGGAAGGTCTCCGGATCTTCCAGGGAGCGTGCACCCCGTACGGCGCCGCGTCGCCCTACAGCGTGTTCCGGCCACTGCTGCGCGTCGGATCGGGTATCGACCTCCACGCCGACCCGGACCACGCCGGCGAGCTCCTCGCCAAGATCATCCTGCAGCACGCACCCGACCTCACGCCGATGCTCCCGCTCCTCGCCGTCCCCTTCGGCGCCACCGTCGCCGCAACGCCCGAGAGCGAGGCAATCGATCCCCAGTTCCGGCGCGCCCGCATCCACGATCTCGTGGTCGACTTCCTCGACCGCGTGCTCGACGGACCGGTGTTCTTGGTCGTCGAAGACCTCCACTGGATCGACGAAGCCTCCGGCGACCTGCTCAACCATCTCATCGTCGCATCGGAGTCTCGACCGTGGGCCGGTGTGCTCACGCGACGCCCCGAAGGCTCATGGCAGCCCACAGAGGAGACCCACCACGTCACCGAGCTGCATCTGGAACCGCTCACCGGCGCCGACATCCGCCAAATCGCTCTCGAGGTGAGCACGAAGGCCCTGTCCGACGAGGACCTCGGTGCCATCGTCACCCGATCGGGGGGTAACCCCTTGTTCACCATTGAGCTGAGTCGGGCTGCCTCGCGGGGCTCGATCGCCGATCTACCCGATTCGATCGAAGGGCTGATCTCCACGCGCATCGACCAACTCGCACCGGAACAACGTCGACTGTTGAGACTCGCATCGGTGTTCGGCCGGGAGTTCAGCATCGACGCGGTCGGGGCGATCGAGCTGCCGATCGAGCCGACACCCGAACTCGACGAGATCGTCGAGCCGCTCCGCGACCGGCGATACCGGTTCCGGCACGCGATGTATCGCGATGCTGCCTACGAAGGCCTTCCGTACCGAGAGCGTCGTCGATTGCATGCCCGCGTCGGCGATCACCTCGAATCGACGGCGGACGACCCGGAAACCGTCGCCCCACTGCTGTCGCTCCACTTCCACGAAGCGCACGCCTTCGACCGCTCATGGCGATATTCCCGGCTCGCCGGCGACCAGGCTGCGCGCCAGTACGCGCATCGGGATGCAGCGCTTGCGTTGGAGCGAGCCGTTGCTGCAGGTTCGAAACTGCGAACCGTCGACGACAGCGAGCGGCGGCAGGTCGCGACGCAACTCGGCGACACCTTGCTGACCATCGGCGACTACGACGCCGCCTTTGCCGCATATCGACGGGCGCGTCGCGTGGCCGATCCCATCAATGAGGTCGACCTCATGCGTAAGCAGGGAATCGTCCGCGACCGACAGGGCTCATTGACCACGGCGACGCGCTGGTACGAGCGTTGCCTCGAACGAGTACCGCCGAGTGCTGGCACCGAGCGCGAGCGCGAGGTGCGCATGAAGACCTGCCTTGCCTACTCCGCGACGTGCCACCGGCAGGGTCGCTTCGATGAGTGTCTCGCTTGGGCGTTGCGCGCCGAGACGGACGCACGTCAGCTCGGCGACGACGCCAGCCTGGCGAGTGCTCTGGATCGTCTGCACGTCGCAGCCACCTATCTCAAGCGAGCCGACGCCGAGCGGTACGGACCCGAAGCCCTCGCACTCCACCAACGGCTCGGTGACCATCTCAGCACCGCACGCATTCTCGACAACATGGGCATCCAGGCCTACTTCGCCTACGACTGGTCGACCGCGCTCGACTATTACGGCCGCGCCGCCGAGGAGGGAGCGCTGGCCGGCGACGTGATCGAGGCCAACCTCGGACGGGCCAACGCCGCCGAGGTCCTGTCGGATCAGGGCCACTTCGACCGCGCCGAAGCGGAGTTCACCGACGTGCTCCGGAACTGGACAGCGGCCGGCTGGGTTTTTGGGATGTTGGGAACGCGATCCAACCTCGCACTGACTCGTGCCAGGCGAGGCGACAAGAACGTTGGGACGACCGTCGACGAGTTGGTCGACGTGCTCGATCAGTTCCGTCGACTCGGGGCCGACGAGTTCGTGGCAGAGGGTCTGGTCAGACTGGCCGAAGCGTTCGCTCATCGAGCCGACCCCACCCAGGCCCACGCATGCGCCGCTCAGGCCCTCCGCGAGGTGAGCGACGAGCAGCTGATCGCGCGACTGGAACGTACGACGGCGATCGCGTCGCTCCTCACCGACCAAGTAGAGGATTCGCGTTCGGCGCTCCGGTCATCGCTAGATCACGCGGAACGTTCAGGTGCTCGGTACGACGAGGCGCTCGCCGCCGCTCTGCTCGCCCACGTCTCCGATAATGACGACCTCCGGGCGTCGGCCAAGACGCTGCTTGACGACCTCGGTGTCGTCACGCCACCGGCCGCGTTCCGGCTCGTCGGGCTCGATCAGTTCTCGAGCTGAGCGTCGTCGCCGAAGGTGATGATCACGAAGCGAGTCGATGATCCGGGAGCCTCAGTGATCCCAACCTCGCCGATGCCGTCGTCGTTCGAGAACTCGAACACTGCGAACTCCGAGCCGACGTCATCGACCGCCTCGATCACGTAGCCGGCCTCTGGAAGGCCGGTCTCGTACAACTCGATCAGCTCGTCGAACGACAGCTGGGTGGTGCCGGAGAATCCGAGATCGGTCGTTGTCTCACTCGCGAGTTCAACGACGAAATCCGCTGGCAGCGGAAACGCCGAACCGAGTCGCTCCGGCACACTGCCCGAGCCGATCTGGACGGTGCCCACATCGGTTTCGACACGGAGTTCGGTCGAGCCGAGGGGCCCTGTTGCCTCACCGGCTGCCCCTGTAGGTGCCGTCGCGACGTCACCGAGGTCCGGGCCGGATTCGGCGGTCGGTGGCGTTGTGGGACCCACCGTGGTCTCTGTCAGCGTCGATGGTGATGACGTGCTGGTCGGCTCGGAGGACTCGTCGACGGTGCACCCGACGAATGCCGCCCCGGCGACGATCAGTGCCAACAGGACACCTCGCGTCATCGGCGGATCCGGATCCCCCCGAGCAGCACTCGATCTCCCTCGGGGGCTTCGACGAGTTGACCATCGTCGTACTTCACGCCGTTGTCGTACACGACCTCGCCGTTCGGATCCCAGATCGTGAGCTGGAAGAAGTCGAGCCAACCGCTGTCGATCCCCTGGACACGGAAGTCGTAGCCGGAACGTCCGTTGAACTTGCCCGTTCCCTCGGCAACGGCGAACGTGTCGTTGATGATCAGGTAGTCGTACGAGGTCGACTTGAAGAGGAATTCGCCGAGCAGGTGGAGCTTCGTCTTGCCGCGCGGCACGGGGTCGTCACCCTTGTAGCGAGCGTTGTAGCCGAAGATCGCCGTGGAACCCCAGCGACCACCGTCGTACGCCTCCGGGCCGGACCAGTAGAGGCCCGCCCCGCTCACCCGGCCGGCGCCGGGGTCGTAGACCGTGGCGAACTGGAACACCGATGTGTCGGATTCCGTGCCGTCGTCGACCGTGACGGTGATCGCATAGACACCGGGCGCGGCGTACTCGAAGTTGGCGACTGCCAGTCCCGGGCCATCAGCGGATGGGCTGGCCAGGACCTCACAGCTCGGGTTGCCCGAGGTCGCTCCACCCGTGGTCGAGGCGACGCAGGTGGTCGAGGTGCCGGGGGTGTCCTCGACGCCGTCGCCCCAGTCGATCGTGACGGTGTAGTCATCACGATCGAAGTTGGCGTCGTCGAACTCGATGTCGACCATGAACCCGTCGGTGATCAGCTGCGGCGTACGCAGCCCGTCGACGAGGTTGATCTCCGGCGCTTCCTGCTTCTCCACCGTGAACGTCGACGTTGCGCTGGCGGTCCTGCCGGTCGCGTCCTGGGCGATGACCTCGATCTCGTACACGCCGATCGCCAGCCCGCTCAGGTCCTCACTCAAGGAGATCTGCTCGCCGTCGAGCGTGGCGATGCACGACACGAGCGACACATCCGAGCACGTCAGCGAGGCGACCAGTGGTCTACCGACAACAAACGTGGAGTCGTCGATCGGCGACGCGATCCGCACGGCCGGAGGGGTCCGGTCGATCCGGATGACCCGATCGAGGACCGGATCACCACCGACGGTCACCACGAGACGGCTCGCCCCCTCGGCGTCGATCACCAGGCCATCGTCGGGGAACGGCGTGATCGGTCCGTTGCGGAGGCGGTACTCCACGGGGAGTTCACCAGCCGTCACCGTCACGGTGACTTCCGTATCGAACCAGTCCGCCACCGGCACGTCGGCACTCGGCTCGCCACCGATCGTGATCTCGACGCCAGCCGGCGGTGCCGGCGGTTCTTCCACCGGGACCGCCCCGAAGTTCTCTCCCTTGTTCGAGCTGACCCCGACGTTGCCGGCACCGTCCTTGGCCTGGACGAACAACTGCACGTCGTCGAAGCCAGGTGACAGCAGCAGCGACCCGACCCAACGGCCGGAGGTCGTCTGGTCCTCGGCCAGGTCGACGCCGCGCCACTCGACGTCGTCCTCACCGGGGTTCTCGGCGACGAGCACGTACACCCGGTCGACGCCGGTGCCGGCGTCGCCGGCGCCGCCTGCGTCGCTCACGTCGACCGAGATCGACAGCTGACCGTCGACAACGAAAGAGTCGACCGCACGGATCAGCGGTGCGGTGAAGTCCGTCTCGGACTCGTCGGCGTAGTAGACGGCGACCTCGAGTTCGTTGTCGAGTCGCTGGACACCGTTGGTGCTCGCCCCGCGGAATTGACCCGTGGCGAGGGCGAGTGTCTGACGCTCGCCCTCCGCCTGGCTGGCCGTGCGGATCGCCGTCGGACGGACCGGGAACACCACGTCGCCCACGGCGGGCTCCGACTGCGTCGCCGAGTCGTCGGCGACCGGCCGGACGATGATCGGATCGATGTCGGGCAGGTAGGTCGAATTCAGCCCGGTGACGATTGCTCCCCGGGCAACCAGGTCAAGGCTCGTCCGGTCGGTTGGGTCGACGACGCTGACATCGACCAGCTCGAGCGGCTGAGCCGGGTTGAACGGCGACTTGAGCTCGAGCGGATCGCCCGTCTCGGACCGGTTGACGAACTTCGTGCCGTCGCCGTCGACGGCACGGGGGACTTCTTCGTTCTCAGGAGTGACGACGAACGTCGCCACCGGACTGCCGGTGATCGGATCGATCTGCGTGGTCGTGGTCGGCGTGGGAGCGGGAGCCTCGGGTTCGAGCGCCACACGGTAGAACGGCAGACCGTAGAACGTCGCCTCCATCAACGCCTTCTCGTCGTAGACGCTGACGTTGCCGAGTTCGGAGAAGAACGTGTTCTTGGCGAACTGCAGCGCCTGGCCGGCGGTGGTGGTTCGATCGAACAGGATCGGGTTGACCAATTCCTCGGCGAACAGTTCCATCAGCCGCTCGGAGTAGGCAACGGTCTCGGTGTCGCCGTAGCCGTAGCCGGTGTTGCCGACGTAGATACCGCCCTGGAGGGTGAAGCCCTGGGCGAAGTCGTCGGAGAGCACCCCGATCGTGGCGTCGGACACGGCAAGACCGCTGTGGCAGCCCATCGAGAACGTGATCCGTCCGGTGAGCGCGCCTGGGGCGGCATCGAACACCCTCTGCGCATCGAAGAGATCCACTTCGGTCTTGTTGGTGTTGTCGAGCGCCGGCAGCGCACGGCGGTGGTCGAAGTGGGCGTTGAGGGAGATGACGTCGGGCGTCTGCGCACCCGCCGGCGTGGTCGGGAACAGCTTCCCGGCCAGATCGTCAGCGTCCCAGGTGTCGTCATCATCGAACGAGCCGAAGTCATTGTCGACGTCGAGCGCGCTGCGCAGGTCGGCGGCGATCGCCTCGGAGCCGTCGTCGAGGAAGTCGTAGCCGACGACGAGCCCGGTGGTCGGGTTCAGCAGGCCCTGCGATGTCACGAACTGCTGGAGCTGGAACGCGATGTCGCTCGGCGTGTCGACCAGGCGGCCGAGCGCAGTGTCGGTGATGTAGAGATAGCGGTCACCGAAGTCGAGCGCGGCCGTGTCGCCGTACGGCTCGTCGGTGAGGATCTGGCGATCCCAGGCCGATCCGGCGATGGCATTGTTGCCGCTGAACGTGAACCGGTAGTCGAATTCGTTGGAGATCTCGGCGCCGTCGGTGACCCGGGCATGCGGAACGATGTCGTCGCCGCCGATGACGACGATGTGCTCGATGTCGCGGGTCCGGCGGAGCTCGGTGATCTCGTCGGTGATCTCGGCGACGACCGCGTTGGCCTTGGCAGAGTTGCAGGGTTCGGCGTCCCAGGTGGCGTAGTCGGCGACGAGGCCAACATCGAGCACCCCGGGAACGATGCCGAGATCGGCACCGTTTCCTCCGTCGGTCCCGTTCAGGAAACCGACAAGCTCGTCGAGACGATCGAACACCTGCGTGTAGGAGTCCGGGTACAGGGCGCTCATGCGCTCCTGGTTGACGAGGAACAACGTGTTCGCATTGGCTGGGACCGAGCTCGCGCCTGGGATGCCGTCCACGAACCTGGACGTGAGCGGCAGACACTCGGGAACGGTGGTCCCTTCGGTGACCTCGGCCTGGAGTACGGCGGCTCGCACCGAGCTCTCGCCATTCGCGCCGAACACCTTGACGTACACCATGCCGGCCTCTAGCGGTGGCGTGACCACCGTCTCGGTCTCGGTGCCGCGGCGGTTGCCGGTTGCCACGATGGGCAGCCCGTCGAACGTCGAGGCCGCACCGGTCAACTCGGTCTGCACCTGCGTCGTCCCGTCTGGTGTGATAACGGGATCGGGTGTCGGCGTGCCGGCGCTCTGACCGCTCGGTGGCACGAGTGGGAGGATCGTCGAGCTCTTGCTGCGACCGTAGACGACGATGTCGAAGTCGGCTGCCAGGTTCGACAGGTTGACGACGAGGCGTTGGCCGTCGGTCACGTTGATCTTGAAGTAGTCGAGGTCGTCGGCGCTGGCCACGTGGTTGATGTAGATCGTGTCGTCGGCGAGTGGTGCGGCTGTCTCCGGGCTGTTGTTGGGCTCGAACGCCTGCTGCACCGAGACACTCGACGCCGCTGTGATCGTTCCGCCCGCAACTCCGACGATTCGGGCCTCGACATCGACCGTCGACGAGCCGAGCTCGAGCGTCGGCTGCAGGTCGAACGACAGCGTGTACGGGGTGTCGGGCGCCAGCCCGGTGAGGCGCCAGGTGAGGACGTTGTCCACCACGGTGGGCTCGGCCAGCGATGCCCCGTTCAACGCCGAGGTACCTGGCAGGAAGTCGGCCGTGTCGGGCAGGGTGACGGTCAGTTCGACCGACTGGCCCCGCGTCGTACCCGTCAACTCGAAGCTCGTGTCAAAGGTGACCGAGCCGACGACGCCGGCGATGTCGGCCGGATCGATCTCGTCGAACGAGATCGCGTCCCACGGATAGTCGCTCGGTGCAACGAATGCCAGGAGGAGGTCACCGAGAGTGATGCCGTCGAGCGCATTCGGATTCGCGCCCAGGATGGCATCGATCAGCAACTGGAGCGTCACCTCACCGAACTCGTCGCTTCCGAACAGGTCCCCGAAGGTCAGGTCGCCGATGAGCAGCTCATCGAGTGTGAGCGAGCTGTTGGCCAGGATCTGGTCGAAGGCCGCGCGAACATCGGACTCGGAAAGTCCGGGGAACACTCCGAGAAGATCGTCGAGTCGAAGTCCGGTGAGGAAGGGCGCCACGTCACCCAACGAGAGTTCGCCGAGCAGCGGCTCGCCGTCCTCGCCGACGACGTCGACATCGCCGAGGGTGAGGTCGCCGAAGTCGAGGAGCGACCCCAACGTTGCGGCGAGCCGGTCCTTGGCCGCCGTGAGCGCCGCCTCGACCTCAGCCGTATCGAGGAACTCTCCGTCGGGGCCGATGAGGTCGACCAGGTCGCCGAGGCGGATGCCGTCGAGCAGTGACACCCCGTTCTCGTCCACGAGATCGCCGAGGAAGAGCTGCTCCAAGACCGTCTGGGGCAGCTCGCCCACCGTGAGATCGCCGAAGTCGAGCGCGTCGCCGATCGTGAACGTACTTCCGTCGGCATTGGAGAGGTCGACGAGGATTCCGGCGAACTCCGCCTCGGACAGCCCGAGGAACGGCAGCACCTCACTCCAGCGCAGCCCGGCGATCAGCGGCGCGAACGTCTCGAACGTGACGCCCGCAATGGGTGCGTCGCGGAGCGCCTCGGCGAGGGTGATCTCCGTGCTCGTGCAGTCGAGCGCCGGGCTCGTGCAGTCGACGACAGCTTCCAGCGACGCGATCGGCAGACTCGCGATCGGCAGGCTGGCGATCGGGAGACTGGCAATCGGAAGACTCGCGATCGGCACCGATGCCAGAGTGCCGTCGGTGCTCAGCGAGGCGATCGGCGTACCGGTGACATCGAGCGACGCAATCGGCAGGCTGGCGATCGGCAGCGAGGCAATCGGGAGACTCGCGATCGGCAGGCTGGCGATCGGGAGACTGGCAATCGGAAGACTCGCAATCGGCAACGTCGCGAGCGTGCCGTCGACAGTCAGGGACGCGATCGGTGTGCCGGTGACATCGAGCGAAGCGATCGGCAACGACGCAATCGGCAGGCTGGCGATCGGCAGCGAGGCGATCGGGAGACTGGCGATCGGCAGCGAGGCGATCGGGAGACTGGCGATCGGCGTGCCCGTGACATCGAGCGAAGCGATCGGAATCGACACGAGCGACCCATCCGGAGACAACGAGGCAATCGGGGTATCTGCCACCGGCAGGGACGCAATGGGGAGACTCGCGATCGGGAGGCTGGCGATCGGCAACGACGCGATCGGCAGGCTGGCGATCGGCAGGCTGGCGATCGGCAGCGAGGCGATCGGGAGGCTGGCGATCGGCGTGCCCGTCACATCGAGCGAAGCGATCGGAAGGCTCGCGATCGGGGTGCTGGAGAGGTCGAGCGAGGCGATCGGCAACGACGCAATCGGCAACGACGCGATAGGCAGGCTGGCGATCGGCAGCGAGGCGATCGGGAGACTGGCAATCGGGATGCCGGCGAGCGTCAGTTCAACGAGCGTGGTCTCCTCGGGGACGATCCCCTCGCAGTTGGTGGCACCGGTGACCCGGTTGATCTCCTCACACCATTCGATGTCGGTGCCGACACCGAGCGAGGCGATCGGCGTCGAGCCGAGCACCAAGCTGGCGATCGGCAGCGAAGCGATCGGCGTGCCGGCCAAGCTGAGTTCGTCAAGCCGGAGCTGCTGGACCGCCGGGAAGTCCTTGATCTCTCCGAACTGGATGTTCTGGGGCGGCCGCGAGAGCAGTACCGGATCTCCGATCCGAAGGAGAATCTCTTCCCAACCGCCGACCTGCGGCGGGTTGGTGTCCGGGATCGGCACCGTCACGTCGATGTCCGTGAGCGGGAGGCGGTCGAGCGACGATGTTCCGTCGATGGCAGCCAGCACGCTCTCGCCGATCGTCAGACTGGCGATGGGTGACGCCGCAACAGTGCTGCCGACGGGTGTGTTGAGGTCGAGGCCGACGAGCGAGGTCGAGGCCACCGATCCGGCCTGGCCGGTGGCGCCGCTCACGTTGCGGTTCGGGATCGCCGAGGTGGCGATCCCTGTCGAAGCGACCGAGACCTCGGACAGCGCAGCGTCGAAGCTGAACGATCCGAATGTCGGGGCGTCCGGGTCCGGCGGAGCGGGCACGTCGAGGGCCACCGATGTCGCCCTGACGACCACGTCGAGCGGTGCGGTATCGGTCTGATCGAACTCACCGGTGCAGAACCCGCACTCGATTGCGACGTAGCGGTCGGACACCGTCGGGGTGTACGAGCCGATCGCCGCTCGCAACGTGCCGGCCACCCTGAGGGTTCCGGAGGGCAGCACGAGGCGCCCGTAGTTGTCGGTGCTGGTGGACGGTCCGTCGATGCCGAAGCTCAGTACTGACGTGGGCCTCAGGTTGAGACTCTCGGCGACCGTCACCGTCGCTCCCGGAGCGACGTCGATCGTGCCGTTCGGGATGAACCCGGCACCCTCGATGTCGACGACGCCCTCGCGGACGTCGAGGACGGCGTCGGTGGCCAGATCGAAGGAGAGGTCAGGGCCGATCGAGAACGTGTCGGTGCCGGTCTTGAGCAGCGGGGCCGACAGGATCACGCCACCATCGCCGGTCAGCGCCAGCGGGCCCGACACATCGACCGTCGGTGTGGAGATCAGGCTCGCGTCCGCAAGCACGTCGAGGAACACCGAACTGGTCACGCCGAGGACACCGTCGACCTGCAGGTCGCCCTCGAGGCTCAGGGTGTTGGTGGACACGCACCCCTGGTCACTGGTGTCGGTGCACGAGAACGTCCCGCCGAAGGCCAGTTGGCCGGTGGGCTCGATGATCGAGCCGGCACCGAGCAGGAATGCGATGTCCGTTCCATCCAGCGCGGTCGTCAGGGTGCCCGCCAACGAGAGTGCACCGGCGGCGTGGAAGCCCGACGGGAGTTCGACGTTCGCTCCGAAGGGGATGATCGCGGGCTCACCGATGACCGGAACCGAACCGGACGACCAGTTGGCCGGATCTGCCCACGAGGCAGGCCCGACACCGATGAAGGTGTTGACGGCCGAGGCGACGGGCGTGACCTCGAAGTCGTACACCGCGCCGGCGCTGAAGCCGTTGCTGTTGCGGTCCTGACGGGCGCCCACGAGCACATCGGTACCGGATACGCCGACCGCTCCGCCGAACAGTTCGAAGCTGAACGCATCAGGTGCCCGCAGCGCGTCGGTCTCGACCCAGTCGATCCCGTCGAATTGGTAGACGAACGCGGCACCGTCGCGGATCGGGAAATTGAACTTCTGCGCGACGCTGGCGCCGACAACGACCACAGTGCCGTCGATCGAGACGTCGCTACCGAACTGGTCGCCGCCGTCGATCTCCGACGGCGTGAGCTTGACCGGAGTGTCGGCCACGGTGGTCCCGTCGATCGGGTAGACCCATGCGGCGCCACCGTCGCCACGGGGGCTGTCGTTGAGCGGCTCGCCGACGACGAGCGCTGACTCCGAGATGCTGATCGACTGGCCGAACCGGTTGCCCGCGCCGTCGGGGCTCGTCAGCGTGCGGAACGGTGTCGTGTTCCACGCGCCCTCGGCACGATCGAACAGGTAGACCGCACCGTCGCCGGGCGCCGAGACGGCTGCAACGGCGTCGCCGGCTCCGAGGTCGACGAGCGCGACGTCGCTGGCATACGTCGCAGGTACGACGTCGGGCTCGAGGGTCACGAGGGGATTGGCGAAGTCGGCGCGCAGGAAGACCTGGGCAGTAGCGCCGGAACCGACATCGGCGTCACCCAGCAACGCCAACTGCCCGTCGAGATCGAACGCGGTGCCGCCGATCACGTCAGTGGCGCTGAATTGGCCGAGCCCGGTGTTGAACTCGTAGAGGACACCGTCGGCGATGAACTGGTCGCCGTCGAGGACGACGTCGACGCTCGAGCTGTTGTCCGGCTGCAGGACGAGTTCCCAGTCGCCGCCGCTGCGTTCGAGCACCGCCGGGCCGGTGACCCCGTCGGCGCTGCCGACGACGGCCACATCACCGTCGACCGACACCGACGAGCCGAATCCGGTGCCGCCGGCAGCACTCCGGTTCTTGTTGTCGAGGATCGTGACGTCCACCGTCTCGCGGCCGACGATCACGTCGAAGTCACCGGTGACGAACTCGTCGAACTCGACGCCGTTGGCCGGATCGGGCGGGTTCGCGGCGCAGTCGGTGCAGGTGAAGATCGTGATCGGCCCGGCACCGGTGTAGCCCTCGTTGATGTCGAGCTCGATCCGTGCCAACGTCTGGTCGGGATCGGGATCGGGGCCAGGACCGGAAGAGGGGAACGGCTCGAAGCCGAGCTGCTGCGTGTCGATCGTGCCAGCGGTGCCGTTGGAGGCAACGGTGAATGTCAGCGACGACGACGGACGCAGGATCGTGTTGCCGGCGAACGTGATCGTCCCGGAATCGACGCGGAGCGACCCTCGGGCGTCGAAGTTCGTGGTCTGCACATCGAGCGTGCCGTCGACGACAACGAGGCTGTTGCGCCCGCTGTTCCACGTCACGCCGCTCCCAACGGTCACCGCGCCGGTGGTGACGACGTCGCCACTGTTGGCAACCAGTCCGGTCCCGGTGATCGATGCGCCGTCGAGCAGTTGGATCTCGCCTCGCGGCGCCAACTCGGCGGTCACCACCTGGCCACCCTCGATGTCCAAGATGCCGTCGGGAACGAAGAGGCCGCCGGCGCGGACCTGGACGATGCCCGAGACGCCGAGCGACTGCGACTCGAGCGCTCCTCTGACCTCGAAGTTGCCACCAGCCGTGGCGGACTCCGCAGTGAACCTGAACGTGGCTCCGTTCTCGATGTCGACGGTCGTGAGGCTGAGATCGGCCGGTCCGAATTGGAACTCCCCGATGGCCGCCTCGATGCTCGAGTCGCCGCCGTCGACGTAGTCGACCGTGCCGGCGATGGTCACCGATTCCGGGTTCTGGTTGCGGACGATGCCGCCGTTGAGCAATTGACCGGCACCGGTGACGGTCTGCGCAGTAGCGCCGGCGAACACCACACGGCCCGCCGACTCGACTTCGACCAAGGAGCCCGGTGCACCTGCGGCGATGCCCTTCGTCCCCACCGACAGTTCACCGTCGATCTGCAGGTCTGCGGTCAAGGCGAGCGTGTTGAGAGTGGCGGTCCCGGGGAACCCGACGTCCTCGTCGATCGCCCCGGTGATGTCGAGCAGACCACCGGATTCGATCACCGAGTCATCGCGAATCTCGAACGTCCGGCCAGTTCCGGTCGTGTCGAGTCGGAGCGTGCCAGCGAGCGTGAGTGAGCCGATCGAGGTGGTCCCCGATCCGGACACTGTGACATCCACGCCTGCGGGGACGATCGCTGCTTCCGTCGGCCCGGGCACGACGCCGGTGCTCCAGTTGGCAGGGTCGTCCCACGCCGCGCCAGGCGTCGGATTGACGAACGTCGGGGCACCGGACGGGAGAGCAAGCGTCACCGACGTCGAGGTGGTCGTGACGACCAGCGGGTCGACACCGGTTGTGGCGAACACGCCGGGGATGCAGTCGACGGTGCAGCCGAACACCTCATAGGAGTCGGCCGCGGTCGGCACGTAACCGCCGAACGCAGCAGTCAGCGCACCGTTCTTCGTCAGCGTGCCGGTCACGGTGATCCGGCCGGAGTTGGCGGGACCGACCGAGGGGCCCACGATCTCGACGGCGATCGAGGTGGCATCAGTGAGCTGCAGGTCACCGACAACCCGCAACTCGGCCCCTGCGGCGACGAACGCGCTGCCCACCAGGCCGTCCGCGGATGTTTCGCCTGTGCCGTCGCGCAGATCGGCACCGGTGAGCTGGAGTGTTCCTTCCTCGACCGACACGGTCGTGGTCTGGACCGTCAGGAGTTCGTCCACGTCGACCGTTGCAGTTCCCGACCCTGTCTTTCGGAGTGTGCCCAGAACAGGGAGGACGCCGGTTCCGGAAACGGCCACGTCGCCGTCGAGTGTGAGCACACCCACGCCGCCACCCTCGTCGACGACGATCGAACCCTCGACGAGTGCGTCATTGCGAAGCACCAGCTCGCCACCCGGCTGGACGAAGACGCCGCCACCGTCATCGGGGCCGGCGAAGACTGTTGTCGAACCGGACTCGAGCCGGAACCCGTCGACGAACAGCGTGGCGGAGCTGTCGACCACCAGGCGACCGACGACGGTGTCGACGTCGACAATGACAGAGGACCCTCCCGGGATGATCGCCGTGTCACCCGAGCCAGGCGCCACACCGATGTCCCAGTTGGTCGGACCGCTGAAGTCGCCGTTGAAAGGCCCGGTCCACGTCGCCACGACGGGCACCTCGGCCGAGTACACCGCGCCGGCATCTGCGTTCGTCCCGGGAGCGCCGGCGATCAGTGAGCGACCGTCGAGGTCGATCGCCCAACCGACCAAATCGCCCGGAGTGGCCGGAGGTGCGTACGTCGTCGGGTTCTCGAGCGTCAGCAGGTCGCTGATGCCGTAGATCTCGACCTGGCCGCCCCCGCCACCGCGGCTCACGGCGACGTTCCGGCCCTCGATGTCGAGGTAATCGTTGACCGCATCGTTCAGCAGCCCGGCCGGGACCACCGCTCCGAGGTCCGTCGTGTTCGTTCGCTGAATCGGGCTGGCCTCGTTGACGTTGACACGCAGACGATCGGAGATACCAGCGGTGACGACGCGAACACCCGAGATGTCGACGGCCGAACCCATGTTCCAGGCCGCGTCGAACTGCGCCACGCCGGGGTTCCCGATGGCATCGGCGCCGGCCACCGTCCAGCTGTAGCGACGGCTCGCCCCGGGGGCGCCGGCAACGAGTTGGCCGACGCCCGGCGTCGAGTCGTCGAACGCCACGGCGAAGCCCAGTTGGTCGCCGGCGCCGAGCGCCGAGAAGCCGCCGTTGGTCGTCGAGAGTTCAAAGCGGTTCCAGCCGGTTTCGCCGTCGACGAAATCTGCAACCCACACCGCACCGGTGCCGGTCGGGACCGGTCCGGGTGCACCGATTGCAAGACGGTCGTCGGAGGTCCAGGCAATCGACGCGCCGAACAGGTTGCCTTCAACGTTCCCGAAGGCGTCGATCCAGCCGCCGAGCTGCGACCAGACGTCATCGTTCAGTTCGAAGACCCACACGCGACCTTCTTGCTCGGCAACGGGGCGGAATCGGTCGGATTCGCCGATGGCCAAACGGTCGCCGCGCAGGTCGAGCGAGTCGCCGAAGCCCCCGTTGAGCTCAGGGTTTGGTGACGCAATCACCGACGCGAGCACCCATGGGCTGGTGTCAGTTGCCCGGTCATACACGTACACGACACCGGCACCGGGCGCGCCGACGTCGGCGAACGGGGCCGACGCCGCCATGCGGTTCCCGTCGAGAGCAACCGCTGCACCCAGGCGCCTCGGATCCACGTCGGGTTCGGGGGAGAGCACCTCGAGAGCACCGAAACTGCTGAACGACCCCACCCGGACTTCACCGGCATCGGCCCCGGCGGCATCGCTGCCCGGCCCGCCGATGACGTACGTGTCGCCGACGGCGGCCACGTCGAAGCCCCACCTGTCACCGGCATTTGCGGGAAGGGACACACTGAATCGGGTTCCGACACGATTCAGGGCAGACCCGTCATCGGGCAGGACCGGGGCGCGGAGAACGCGCCCAGCATCGGTCGCCGAACCATCGGCAAGTTCGTCGGCGTACAGGACATTCGTGCCGGTGAATGCGACACGAGCCGGGGTCCCAGCGCTCGACCCGTAGCTGAGCATGCCGGTGGAGGGCGGAGATCCGGCGGGGAGCACGTTCCTCCAGGCGAACGAATCGCCGGTCTCGGTGCCGTCCTCGAATCGAGTGTTGACTGGTTGCCCGCTGAAGATCCACGCGTCACCCTGCGAGTCGATTTCCACTTCGACCGAGGCCCCCGCGTTGCCGTCGACTTCGTTGCCGATCAACAACCCGACCGGAGCAGACAGCGCCGAGCCGTCCCACTGCAAGTAGAAGGTCCGGCCGGCATCGATGCGTGCAACACTGTCGTAGCCGGGGGCTCCCACGACGATGTGCGTGCCGGCATCCGCTCCGGCGATGGCAGACCCGAATTCGTCACCGGCCACCGCAGGTTGGGTGCCAGCGATGACACCTGCGGTGCTGGTCTGCCAGTCGCTGCCCGCTTGCTGGTACACCCACGCCCCGCCAGCCGAGTTCTGGAAGCGAGGAGCGCCGACGAGGAGGAACTGGTCGGTCAGATCGACGGCGAACCCGAAGCCGGCGCCGTCGAATCCGGTCCCCGCTGCGGTGTCTCCGCAGGGGCTCGCAACCGACGGATCGCACTGGTACACCACCGACGTCTGCTGCCATTCGCCGGATGGACCGGTCGGCTCGAACACGAACACCGCACCGGCATTCGTGCCGTTCTCGTCGTCGCCGGGGTCACCGACCACCACGATGTCGCCGCGCACGTCGACGTCCCAACCGAACTGCCGGACGCCAGGTGTGGGCGCGAAGAGCTTCGCCTGTTGCACCCAGCCAGATCCGTCGTTGTGGAAGACGTATGCGGCTCCCTGCCCGTTGCGGTCACCGACTGCGCCGACCACGATGGTCAAGTCGCCCGGAACGCCGTCGATCGCAACGCTCTCCCCGAAGCGGTCACCGCTCGCATCGAACACCGGCAGCAGTTGCTGCGAGTCGGTGATGATCGGGTCGATCGTGATCGGGTATTCGGCACCGCCGGTGTCGACCTGCAGTTCGATGTCGCCGTCGACGACGAACATCTCGGCCGGGAGATCGGCGCCGTTCGCGTCGAACGCGAACAAGCCCCGGTACCAGACGATGCTGGCCCCGTCGCGTTCGATCGCCACGGTCTGGCCGTCGACGAGACTCGGCTCGCCGGCGACGACGTCGACGGTCACCCTGAGTTCGTCGCCGCTCGCCACGGGGACATCGACGGTGTAGCCGTGTTCGACGCCCTCACCGGCGGCGCGATACCACTCGGTGACGTCACCCCAATCCGCAGAGACCTCTCCATCGCCCTGGGCGAGCACCGGGTCGATACCGGAGAGGTCGAGGTCGCCGATGGCGGTGGTGCCGAGTTCGACGATCGGTTCGTTCGCCCCGGTGGAGATCGCGGCGGACCCATCAGCGAACGTGAGCACCATCTCGCCGGCGGGGAGCGCGGCCGATGTGAGCGGGGTCTGGCTGGGGAGAGGAGCGGCAACGGGAGCGTCGGCAATCTCGGGGGCTGCGTCGGGAGACGAGACGTCAGCGGCAGGAACGGCGGGAGCGACAAGACGCTGCTCGACCCGATCGGCCACGGCAACGGCGGTCAGTGCCAGCACCGCAGCCAACAGCAGTGGAACCATCGACGGGCGCCGAATGGGACGCGACGACACGGGCGGTCGGGAAGCGAACGTCTCGCCCTGGCGAGATCGCCGATCGCCTTCGGTGTGTTGTTCCCTGATTGCTGTGCCCGCCGGCTTGTTCATGTGGTTCCCCATCCCCGTAGTCGCCAGGCGCAGCTCCCCTGCACCATGTCATCGGGTCGGCCACTTGATTAACACCAAACCGTTGCGAGTGCCAACAAATTCGGAGCGACGTGCCCGAAGTCTCAACGGAGCCCGACGATGGGTGCCGAACCGGTCACGCTCCGCGACCCGACAAGCCCACCGTCACACGAAACGTTGACAGACCCGATCGGACCGAGCGCCCGCGCGAGTCAGTGCTTGTGGAGCACCTTCTCGCGGAACACGCGAGGGCTGTACGCGGTGAGCACCACG
>CAZJUC010000009.1:0-31646 GCA_964549065.1 uncultured Ilumatobacteraceae bacterium | reverse complement strand
CGACTTGGAGGTCTTCTTCTTGGGAACGGCCATCGTTCGCTTCCTGGTTCTCGGGGGACGGTCATCGTGCGACCGGATCTGGATCGGGGCCCGAATCGGACACACCGTGCCGCAACGGCTGCATCACGTTATCGGGGGGAGGCGCCGTTGCCATCGACGCTGCCGCAGCGGTGGACGTGGTGGGGCCGCACCGGCGCCGCTCAGTCGTCGTCGGGGACGAACCCTTCGAGTGCAGCCCACCGGTCGTCGCGCACCGACGTGTCACACGAGCACGCGGTGGCATTGCGATCGACGCCGCACACCGGACACAGCCCAGCACACTCGTCGCGGCACAGCCGTTCGGCATCGAGCTCGAGCAGGGCGGTCTCGCGCACCAACGGGGCGAGGTCGAGCTGGCCGTCCTCGATCAGGTAGGCGTCGGGGTCGAGCGGTTCGATCTGGTACAGCTCGTCGACGACGCCCACCGCCGTGCCGGAGAGGTCGCGGAGACACCGCCGACACACCGTGGCCCAATCGGCGCTGACCGTTCCGTCGACCTCGATGCCGTCGTTGAGCGCGGTGAGCCGCAACTCGACGCGCAGATCGCCGACGAGGCGCTCGTGGCCCGCGTCGAGGGCCGTCGCGTCGACGTCGATCGACACCTCACGGACCGCACCGGGCTGGCGGAGCAGCTCGACGGCGTTGATCCGCAGTGGGCGTAGGGGGTCGGGCACAGCGATCGAGGGGTCAGTGATCCTGATCGAAGAACCCCTTGGTGGGGTCGTCCTCGTCGACGACGTCGGTCTCGTCGACGACGCCGCCGATCGACAGACGTTGTCGACCGGCGCCGACGGTCTTCTGCAGCTTGTCGAGCAGGATCTCGAACGAACCGAGACGCTGGTCGAGGAAGTCCTCGGTTTCGTGCTTCAACCGACGAGAATCGGCCTCGGCGGATTCCATCACCTGGCGGGCGCGCTGTTCTGCGGCCCGCACCACCTCGGTGCGCTGCACCATGCGCTCGGCGCGTACCCGGGCCGCTTCGAGCAGTTCGTCGGCTTCACGCCGTGTCTTGGCCACGAAGTCCTGGCGCTCCTTGAGCATCCAGCGCGCCTGACGCAGCTCCTCGGGCAGCCGGTTGAGCGATTCCTCGAGGAGTTCGATCATCTCGTCACGGTCGATGCGGGGCGACGACGACAGCGGCATCGTGGGTGCGGTGGCCACGATGTCGATCGCTCGCCGCAGCAGGGTCTCGGCGTCGCCGACGAATCCACCGGGGACACCGGGGTCGGGGTATTCGTCGTCGATGTCGTCGTACTCGGCGTGGTCGCCGTCGTCGTAGCTCATGGTTGGCTCAGTTCTGTGCGCTGTTCACACTGCGCAGTGCGTCGGCGACGTGCGCCGGAACGAGATGATCGATGGATCCACCGTACTTCGCGATCTCGCGTACGAAGCGGCTGCTGATGTAGCCCAGTTCGGGGCGGCAGGGAAGATACACCGTGCGTACGCCCGTGACTGCGTGGTTGTTGTGGGCCATCTGCTGCTCGATCTCGAAGTCGCCCGCCGTGCGGAGGCCCTTCACGATGAAGTCGACGTCGGAGCGTTGAGCGGCCTGGACGGCCAGACCGGTCTCGGCGACGACGGTGGCGCCGTCGAGGTGGGAGAGCGCACGCTCGGCCATGTCGAGTCGTTGGTCCACGGTGAAGAGGCCCGACGCCTTGGTGTGATTGTGCATGATCGCCACGACGACCGACCCGAAGAGCTCGTGCGCCTGCTCGATGATGTCGACGTGCCCGAGGTGGATCGGATCGAAGCTGCCCGGGTACAGCACCCGTCGAGATGTGGATCCGTTGGTCATTGGGTTGCAGACCCTACTGCTCGCCGACGAGACGTTCGAGGAAGGTCACCCGGGTGCGCCCGTACTTCTTCTCGCGCGTGACCTGCCATCCTGGGGGTGCACCGACGGCGCGACCCGACTCGGCGACGACGAGATCTGCCGTCACACGGCCGAGCAATTCGTCCCATTCGTCGAAGTCGTAGGGAGGGTCGGCGAACACGATGTCGGCATCGATGCTCGCCGCCACCGACAACGCATCGGACGACAGCACCTTCGAGCGCTCGTCGAGGCCGAGCGTGTCGAGGTTCTCGTCGAGGGCCCGCAGCGCAGCGCGGTCGCGCTCGACGAACACACACCGTTCGGCGCCGCGCGACAGCGCTTCGATGCCGATGGCACCGCTCCCGGCGAACAGGTCGGCGACGAGCGCTCCGTCGAGCAGGCCGGCGCTGCCGAGCGAGTTGAAGATCGCCTCCCTGACCCGGTCGGTCGTCGGCCGAGTCGACGTTCCCTGAGGCGCAACCAACCGGCGGCCACCCAATTCTCCCGCCACGACACGCATGACCGAAGGCTAGGTCGGGATGAGGCATGCTGGACGTCGTGCTCACTCCGACGCCCCAGATCACCTGCATCGACTGCGGCGGTCGCTGCTTCCTGCTCACCCAGCCGCCCGAGGACGGCATCTGGGAGCCCGGCGACGTGATCGCCTACCGCTGCGAGGACTGCCTCGACCGCTGGGATCTCGTGATGTCCGACGACGACGACGAGGAAATGGCCCGCGGCGACCGCCCCGACGCCTGACATGTAACGATTGGTGTCAGACACCAATCGTTACATGTCAGCTCTTGGCGAGGAAGTCTTCGTCGGCCTCGGTGAAGACCAGGTCGAGTTCGTCGGCGAGATCGGAGTGACCCACCAACTCGGGGTCGGCGTCGACGATCTCGAACGCCGCCGCCCGCGCCGACTCGACCAGGTTGCGGTCGCGCCGCAGCGAGGCCAACTTGAGGTCGCTGCGACCCTTCTGCGATGTCGACATCAACGTGCCCTCGCCACGCAGGTCGAGGTCGACCTCGGCGAGCTCGAAGCCGTCGGTCGTGGCGACGAGCGCCTCGACGCGCGGGTTGCCGACCCTGTCACCGGCCGCCCCGTGTGCACTGCCCGGTGGTTCGTCGCGCTGCTGGGTGACCAGCCAGCAGGTCGAGGCGTGAGCGCCACGCCCCACGCGGCCGCGGAGCTGGTGGAGCTGGGCGATGCCGAACCGATCGGCGTCGAGGATCACCATCACCGTGGCGTTGGGCACGTCGACGCCGACCTCGATCACGGTGGTGGCCACGAGCACGTCGAGGTCGCCGGCTCGGAACGCATCCATCGTCGTTTCCTTCTCCCCCGGCGTGAGACGGCCGTGCAGCAGCCCGAGCCGCATCCCCGCCAGTTCGTCATCGGCGAGCCGTTCGAACGTCTCCTCGGCCGATGCCACCTCGAGCTTCTCGCTCTCGCCGATCAGCGGACAGACGACGTAGGCCTGACGGCCGTCGGCCACCTGCGCGTGAACGTCGGCCCAGACCTCGGCTTCCAGCAGCGGCCCCTCGGCCCATTTCGTGACGATCGGGGTGCGGCCGGGTGGGAGCTCGTCGAGCACGCTCACGTCGAGATCGCCGTACACGGTCATCGCCGCCGTCCGCGGGATCGGGGTGGCGGTCATCACGAGCATGTCGGGCACCGCTCCCCCGACGGTCTTGGCACGAAGGGCAGCACGTTGCTCGACACCGAAGCGATGTTGTTCGTCGACGACGACCGCTCCGAGACTCGAGAAGTCGACCGCGTCCTGGATCAGGGCATGCGTGCCGATCACGATGTCGACCGATCCGTCGGCCAGACCGGCGAGCACCTCCTTGCGATCGGCTCCGGTGATCCGGTTGGTCAGCAGTTCCGCCCGCAGCGGCCGGTCCCCGAACAGGTTGCCGGGGTCGGGCACGGTCACCCCGGCGAGCAGCGCCCGCACTCCGGTCGCATGCTGCTCGGCGAGCACCTCGGTGGGCGCCATCAACGCGGCCTGGTGCCCGCCTTGGACCGCCACCATCATGGTGTCGACCGCGACCACCGTCTTGCCGGAACCGACATCGCCCTGCAGCAGGCGGTGCATGGGGTGCGGCGCCGCAAGGTCGTGTTGGATCTCGCCGATCGCTCGCTGTTGAGCCCCGGTCAACGGATACGGCAGGGCGTCGTGGAATCGCTCCACCAGATCGCCGCCGAGATCGTGGGCGATGCCACGCTGATCGCGCTCCATCGCCCGCTTGCGCAGCACCAACACCAGTTGGACCCGGAGGAGCTCGTCGAACGCCAGGCGACGGCGGGCCCGTTCCTTGTCGCGGATCGACTCCGGCAGATGGATGTTCGACAACGCGTCGAACCGGCCGAGCATGTCGAGACGGGTCAACACGTCGGCCGGCACCGGGTCGGCGATCCCCCGGTCGCGGCAGCGCCTGAGCGCCTCTTCCACCCAGCCGGCGATCTCCCAGGTGTTGAGCTGGACCTTCTCGCTCTGCGGGTAGATCGGCACGATCCGTCCGGTCCGGTCGCCGATGAGGTCGACGACGGGGTTCGCCATCTGCAGCCCGCCGCGGTACACGTCGGCCTTGCCGAACAGCGCGACCTGCAGCCCCTCGCGCAGTTGGCGTTCACGCCACGGCTGGTTGAAGAACACCACTTCCATGCGACCCGAGCCGTCGCCGACGTTGACGTTGACCATCGTGCGACGGTTGCGGGTGACACGCTTTGTCACCGAGCGCACCGTTGCCAGCACGAGCGCCTCCTCACCCGGCGCAAGGTCGGCGATGCGTGCCTCGTTCGATCGGTCAACCCAACGGCGGGGATAGAAGGTGAGCAGATCGAGCAACGTGTCGATGCCGACTGCGGCCAGCGCCGATCGCTTCTTCTCGCCCACGCCCTTGAGCCGACCGACATCGATCGCAGCGAGGTCGCGGAAGGCGAGTTCGTTCACTCGACTCCGAAGAGGTATGGGTAGAGCGGCTGGCCACCGTGATGCACGTCGACGTGGATGTCTCCTCGATGATCACCGAGCCAGCCGACGATCTGCTCGGTGACGGCGTCGTCCGCCTCGGCCCCGGTGACCACGGTGAGCAGCTCGGCCGAATCGCCACAGATCGAGTCGAGCAGCGCCATCGCCGCACCCTCGACGGTGGGGGCGACCGCCACGATTCCCTCACCACGGACCAGCCCGAGCCAGTCGCCCTCGACGATCGTGCCCACGTCGCTGATGCTGTCGCGTACCGCTCGGGTGACCTCACCGGCGACGACCGATGCCGCGGCGTCGGCCATCACGGCAGCGTTGCCGACCGCCGATGCGTCGCTGTCGTAGGCAACGAGCGCCGCGAGGGCTTCGGGCATCGACCGGGTGGGCACCACGACGACGGTCTTCTCGGTGAGCGAATCGAGTTGTTCGGCGACCGGAATGATGTTCTTGTTGTTCGGCAGCACGACCACCTGATCGGCGTTCACCCGTTGCACGGTCTCCAACAACTCCGCAGTCGACGGATTGAGCGTCTGGCCGCCGGTGACGACGCCCTGCACGCCGAGCTGCGCGAACAGCTCGACCAATCCGCTGCCCGAACACACGGCGACGACAGCGGTCGTGACCGCCGGGAGTTCTTCGGCAACGGGTGCAGCCAGCGCCGTGGAGGCCAGCTCGGCCTCGCGCTTCGCGTGCTCTTCGTCGACCTCTTCGAAGAGGTCGCTGACCCTGATCGACTTCGGGCGACCGCCGAGATCGAGCGCGACCTCGATCGCTGCGCCGATCTCGTTGGTGTGCACGTGACAGTTCCAGAGGCCATCGCCGCCGACCACCACGATCGAGTCGCCGATCGCCCCCCAGTGCTCCTTGAACTCGCGGATCCGGTCGTCGGGCAGGTCGAGGAAGTACATCACCTCGTAGCGCTGTTCGCTGACGTCCAACTCGCCCGGTGCGTCTGCATGGCGGTGCGCAACGATGTCGAAGGCGGCCCCGACCGCGCCGGCGGTGCCGTCGTCGGGCTCGGCCACCGGCAAGGGTTCGCCGTCGACGACGAACAACACGGAATCGAGCAGGAGGAGGAATCCGGCACCACCGGCATCGACCACCCCCGCGTCCTTGAGCACCTGGAGCTGTTCGGGGGTGTTGTCGAGCGCCAGCTTGCCGGCTGCGCGAGCGGCACGCACCACCTCGACGAGTGACCCGCCGGCGTCTGCAGCCTCCCTGGCTCCCTCGGCACTCTCCCGACAGACCGTGAGGATCGTGCCCTCGATCGGTTTGAGCACGGCGTCGTAGGCCCCGGTCGCAGCGGCCTGCAGCGCTTCGGCGAACTTGGCGCCCTGCACGTCGGCGTGCTCCTTCACCGTGCCGGAGAAGCCCCGCATGATCTGGCTGAGGATGACGCCGCTGTTGCCGCGAGCTCCCATCAGCGAGCCGTGGCTGATCGCATCGCAGGTCGCGTCGTGGTCGTCGTCGGCGGTGGTGTCCATCTCGGCCACCACCGCGTCGAGCGTACGCGCCATGTTGGTGCCGGTGTCGCCGTCGGGCACGGGATACAGCTTGAGCCGGTTCAGCCCGTGGGCGTGGTCGCGGACTGCGTCACGAAAGGTGCGAACCGTGTCGCGCAGCGCAGCGGTGTTCAACCGTTCCAGAGTGGGCACGGCCGTCGAGCTTACGAGACCGCACCGCGATTGGGGTCAGCCACCTGTTGCCAGGATCACGATCGAGTTGGATCGACGTGTCACCCCTCTCGAGATCCCCGACCGGCGTGGGGCAGGCCGGTCGACTTGGTAGCATTTCATGGCTGTCCCGTCGGCCCGAGTCGTCGGTCGGGCAGCACCCAACGTGATCGAGCCGGGAATCCGGCAGCTGTGCAGGAGAATCCAATGGCATCGAAGTGTGAAGTCTGTGGCAAGGGCCCGTCGTGGGGCATGTCGGTATCGCACTCGCACCGTCGCACCAAGCGGCGTTGGAACCCGAACATCCAGCGGGTCCGCGCCAGCGTCAACGGAGCGTCCAAGCGCGTCAACGTCTGCACGGGTTGCATCAAGTCCGGCAAGATCGTCAAGGCGAGCTGAGTCCTCGTCATGCAAGGCGTCGTCAAGGCCTACGACCCGGCCACCGGTGACGGGCTCGTGATGTGCGACACCGACCTCGCCGACTACGAGTTGGCCGGCGACGCGCTGGTCGGCTCGATCTTCCGCATGCTGCGCCAAGGCCAGCGTGTGGTGTTCGACCTCGATGACGCCGGCTTCGCCACTCGGGTGCGCCTCGGATCCGAAGTCGACATGGCCACCCCGGGCGCCTGATCCCGGGCCCGTCGGTTCTCACGCGCCCGCGTCCCCAGGGAGTGAACACAAGGTGCTCGTGCCGTTGCGCGCACGAGAACGTGACTTTGTTCCCAGCGTTGTGTTTCGTGGTTGACGGCCGCGCGACCTACGCTTGACGGGGAGAACGACACCGACATCGACCGATGCGCGGCCCCGTTCTCACTGCTTCAACCCCCGGAACTCGACGAGGAGTCACCAGATGAGCGGAACGACCAGCAACCAGCGCCTGAAGGACTGGGTCTCTGAATGGGCGGCGGTGATGCAGCCGGCGGACATCTACTGGTGCGACGGCTCCGCCGACGAGTACGAACGGCTGTGTCAGCAGCTCGTCGACTCGGGCACGTTCACCAAGCTCGACGAAGCGAAGCGACCGAACAGCTACTGGGCACATTCCGACCCCGGTGACGTCGCCCGCGTCGAAGACCGCACGTTCATCTGCTCGACCACCGAGGACGAAGCAGGCCCGAACAACAACTGGCGCGATCCAGCCGAGATGCGCGCCGAGATGAAGCGTCTCTACACCGGCTCGATGAAGGGACGCACGATGTACGTGGTGCCGTTCTCGATGGGACCGCTCGGTTCGCCGATCGCCCACATCGGCGTGGAACTCACCGACTCGGCCTATGTGGCGGCGAACATGCGGATCATGACCCGCATGGGCCAGGGAGCGCTCGACGTCCTCGGCGACGACGACTGGGTGCCGTGCCTGCACTCGGTCGGCGCACCGCTCGAGAACGGCGCTGAGGACGTGCCATGGCCGTGCGATGCCGAGAACAAGTACATCGTCCACTTCCCCGAGACCCGCGAGATCCAGTCGTACGGGTCCGGCTACGGCGGCAACGCCCTGCTCGGCAAGAAGTGCTTTGCGCTGCGTATCGCTTCGGTGATGGCCCGTGACGACGGTTGGCTCGCCGAGCACATGCTGATCCTCAAGCTCACCAACCCCGAGGGCGAGTCGAAGTACATCGCCGGAGCATTCCCGTCGGCGTGCGGCAAGACCAATCTCGCCATGCTCGTGCCGACGATTCCCGGTTGGAAGGCCGAGACCGTCGGCGACGACATCTGCTGGATGAAGTTCGGCGACGACGGACGTCTCTACGCGATCAACCCCGAGGCCGGCTTCTTCGGTGTGGCACCAGGTACCAGCTACGAGACCAACGCAAATGCGATGGACACGCTGTGGGGCAACAGCGTGTACACCAACACTGCGCTCACCGACGACGGCGACATCTGGTGGGAAGAGATGACCGACACTCCCCCGGCACGGGCCACCGACTGGAAGGGCAACGCCTGGAACCCCGAGATGGACCATCCTGCGGCCCACCCCAACGCACGCTTCACCGCACCTGCGGCACAGTGCCCGTCGATCGCCGCCGAGTGGGAGGATCCCGCCGGGGTGCCGATCTCCGCGATCCTCTTCGGTGGCCGTCGGCGCACCACGGTGCCGTTGGTGACCGAGGCGAACGACTGGGAACACGGCGTGTTCCTCGGTTCGATCATGGCGTCGGAGAAGACCGCGGCCGCCGAAGGCGTCCAGGGCGAGCTGCGCTTCGACCCGATGGCGATGCTGCCGTTCTGTGGGTACAACTACGCCGACTACTTCGCCCACTGGTTGTCGATGGAGAAGGTCACCGACCCCGAGAACCTCCCGAAGATCTTCTTCGTGAACTGGTTCCGCCGCGACGATGACGGTCGCTTCCTGTGGCCGGGTTTCGGCGAGAACAGCCGAGTGCTCAAGTGGGTCTTCGAGCGTGTCAACGGCAACGCCGAGGCGATCGACACCCCGATCGGCAAGCTGCCGACGAAGGACGCGCTCGACACCGACGGCCTCGAGATCGACGAAGCCGACCTCGACGCGATCCTGTCGGTCGACGTCGACGGCTGGAAGGCGGCGATCCCGCAGATCCGCGAGCACTATGCCCGCTTCGGCGACCGTCTCCCGGCGGTGCTCAATGTCGAGGTCGACACGCTCGAGGCAAAACTCGCCGACGCCTGACTTCTGTAACGTTTGGTGTCTGACACCAAACGTTACAGGGGACGCGAAACGGCCCGGTCTCCCTCGGGAGACCGGGCCGTTTGCTGTTCGAGCGGGTGGATCAGGCGTCGGCGGGCAGGACGCTGACCGTCTTGCGGCCCTTCGTCTGGCCGAACTCGACCGTGCCGTCGACGAGGCTGAACAACGTGTCGTCCTTGCCCTTGCCGACGTTCTTGCCGGGATGGAACCTGGTGCCGCGCTGACGCACCAGGATGGTGCCGGCGGTGATGTCGCTGCCGCCGAAGGCCTTCACGCCGAGGCGCTGTGCGTTGGAATCACGACCGTTGCGGGTTGAGCCGCCACCTTTGGTCTTTGACATGAGATCTCTCCGTTCGAGTCGGGCCGGGCCGGGTCAGACCGTGATCGAGGTGATCTCGACCAGGTGGTACTTCTGGCGGTGGCCGTAGCGGCGATGGTTGTTGGTGCGGCGCTTGAAGGTGTAGCCGTTGATCTTCGGACCCTTGACCTGGCCGACGATCCTGGCGGTGACCGACGCGCTCTTGAGCTCGTCCGGAGTGGCGAGCACGGTGCTGCCATCGACCACCATGACGGGGGTCAGCGACACGTCGCTGCCCTCGTCGGCGTCGAGCAGTTCAACTCGTACCTGCTGGCCCTGGGCCACCTTTTCCTGCTTGCCGCCTGAGGCGATGACTGCGTACATAGCGTTGTCCGATGCTAGCGGCGGATCTGAGCGCCTCAACCCGCGCGACGGTTCAATCGCGTTCGGCGACCGCTGCTGACTCCCGGGCGGCGCCGGCGAAGATGCCCTTGGCCATCAGCGAGGTCTCTGCGGTCCGTCTGGCTCGGTACACCAGCGCCCGCTGGTCGTGGACCCCAACGTCGTCGGGGGCCGCCCAACCGGCGAGGTCGGCCAGGTGACAAGCGAGACGGACGTCACCGGCATCGCTCAACTCCACTGCCCGCTCGATCAGCACCCCTGCGCCACCGGCGAGAGCAGCCACCTCGGCCGCAACGGCGGCGTCGGGTGATGGCTTCAGACGGCTCGGCGCCCCGTCCCACCACCCTCCAAACTGCCGCCAGATGTTGCGAACGACGAACTCCGGCTCGTCGTAGAGCGGACGAAGATACGGCTTCGCGAGCTCGTCGTCGGGCACCGAGACCGAGTGGATGATCGTGTCGAGGACCTCGCCGGCGTTCATCATGCCGACGACCTCGGTCACCAGGTGCTCGAGTGCTCCGGCGATGGTTCCGAGCACCCGCTCGATCCGCTCTCGCCCCTCGATCGGCAGCCCGTGGGCGGGCAACAGCAGCTCGGGGCCGTGAGCAGCCATGTCGCGCAGCGCCGCTGCCCACTCGATCGGGAATCGCTGCACCTTCTGGGGGTTGCCGGCGTTCGGGAAGTTCCAGATGACGAAGTCGCCGACGAACGCCCACTTCTGTTCGGGGATCCATCCCCAGAGGTGATCGTCGGTTTCCCCGCGTGCGTGGTGCAGCTCGATCGTACGGTCGCCGACCACGATCGTGTCGTGATCGTCGACGACATGATTGGGCACGGCCGTGTCCGAAGGGATGAAGTCCGGCGCCTGACCGCCCATCCCGAAGTCTCCACGCACGCCACCGAACTGGCGGGCGTTGATCATCACGTTCCAGTCGTTGGTGTACCGGTACCGATCGAATCGGGCGTCGACGTTGCGGTGACCGACCACGGTCATGTCGCCGTAGGCGGCTGCGAAGTCGGGGCTGCCGCCGACGTGGTCGGCGTGCCCGTGGGTGTAGACGAGGTGGGAGACCGGGGCGTCCGACCAGCCACGGATCGCCGCGACGACATCGCTGCCCGTACGAGCGTGTGACGCATCGAACGCCACGAGCTCGTCGCCCGCGTCGAGCACCACCGAGTGCGAGAAGCTCTCGACGACCGCCAACCCGTCGGCGATTTCCGACAGCTCGTTGGTGATGCGATTGACCGGTTCATCGGCGTTGCCCGAATCGATCACCCGTGACGACAGTGCGAGAAGGTCAGCCATGGCGGCACCCTATGTGCCGAGCGAACCGCCCATCCGACCCGGCCACAGAACCGTCAGGGACGGCGCGGTGTGACAGTTCAGAGTTCGCAGGCGTCGTCGGTGGGACCGCTGGCGCTGAACTCGACGGCGAGCGACTTCGACAGGCGCCCCTTGGTGACCACGCGCATCGACTCGGCCATCCCGACCAGGGTGGGTGTGATCAGGATCTGGAACCGGTCGTGACGGAGCCTTCGGTAGGCGCCGGTGTTCTTGCCCTTGACGTTGGTGTCGACCGACACCTCGGCGACCTTGCCTCAACCGGTGGGGCGGATGAAGTCGATCGACATGGTGCCACCCTTGCGTTCGAGCACGGTGCGGGCGTCGTCGGTGATCTCGATCTCCATGGGTTCGAGGCTATTCGAGCAAGCCGTAGTCGACGACCACCCCGCGACCCTCGCAGTCGGGGCAGATCTCGGAGTACTCGGTGAGCAGGCCCTCGCCGATGCGTTTGCGGGTCATCTCGACCAGCCCCAACTCGGTGATGTCGAACACCTGCGACCGGGTCTTGTCGCGCGCCAGGGTGTCGCGGAACCTCTCGACCACCTTGGCCCGGTTCCCCTTGACCTCCATGTCGACGAAGTCGATCACGATGATGCCGCCGATGTCGCGCAACCGCAGTTGCTTGGCGATCTCCTCGGCGGCCTCCATGTTGTTGTGGAACACGGTCTCCTCGAGGTTCGACTTGCCGACGTTCTTGCCCGTGTTGACGTCGATCACGGTGAGCGCCTCGGTGTGCTCGATGATCAGCGACCCCCCGGACGGCAGCCACACCTTGCGGTCGAGTGCCTTGTGGACCTGTTCGTGGATGTGGAACTTCTCGAACAGGGAGAGGCCGCCGCCGGTGCCGGCGTCGTAGTACTCGATCCGATCGGCCAGCTCGGGATTGAACGCCGCCACGTAGTCGCGGATCTCGTGGAAGAGCCGTTCGTCGTCGATGACCACACCGCGGTAGTCGGCGTTGAACTCCTCACGGATCACCCGCACCGCCAGCTCCGGCTCGCGGTACAGCAGAGCCGGCCGTTGCGTCTTGGCCGCTTTCGTGGCGATCTCGTCCCACTGCTTCAGCAGGATCGTCATGTCTGCCACGAGTTCGTCCTCGGTTGCGGTCTCGGCGGCGGTGCGCACGATCAGACCGTGCTCGTCGGGCTTCACCCGATCGAGGATGTTCCGCAACCGCTTGCGGACGTCGTCGGGCAGCCGTTTGGAGATGCCGTAGGTCTTCGAGTTCGGGATCAGCACCACGAACCGGCCGGGCAGCGACACCTCCTGCGTGAGGCGGGCACCCTTGTGAGCGATCGGGTTCTTCGTGACCTGGCAGGTGATCAGCTGCTTGTTCTTGAGGATGTCCTCGATCCGCGGGTCCTTGCCCTTGCCTCCCTCGACGATGTCCTCGGCGTCGTACTGGACGTCGCCGCGGTAGAGCACCGCGTTCTTCGGGGTCGCGATGTCGACGAACGCTGCCTCCATGCCCGGGAGCACGTTCTGGATGCGTCCGACGTAGACGTTGCCGTGGATCTGGCTGACGTCGTCGGCCGGCCGGCTCACGTAGTGCTCGATCAAGCTGCGCCCTTCGAGCACGGCCACTTGCGTCATGCCGTCTCGGACCTGCACCGCCATGAAATACCGGCCGATCGGCTTGCCATTGCGTTCTCGCCCCCGCCGCTGCTCGAGCGTCGCGTCGTCGAGCTCGCCGGGTTCGCCACGACCTTTGCCTCGTCCACGCCCCCGACGGCTCTTCTTCGCCCCGCCGGACTCCTTGGCTGCTGCATCGCCGGACCTGCCACCGGAGCCTGCCTTGCTGCCGCCTCCGCGGCGGCGCCGTTTCGACGGTGCCTGCGAACCCTCGGCGTCGGCGGCAGGGCGCGAGGCCGGCCCGGGTGGCGGAGAGGACGGCATCGGCATGGTGTCGCCGATCTTCGGCTTGCGCACCAGCGCCTTCTCGGCCGCCTCCGCCGACGGGCGACCTTCCTTCATCGACTTCGGCAATTCGACGTCGTTGCGGCCATTGTCGGAATCGTCGCGAGGCTGATCGTCGGGCTGGCCGGCACCGCTCGATGCATTCGAACGGCGTCGTTGACCGCCACGCGATCCGCGACGGCGCTTGGAGCTGGCGCTCGACGAGCCCGCCGAGGGGCCCGATGCGGCGTCACCGCTGGAGGCAGTGCCGGGGTCAGTGCTGTCGGCGGACGAGGTGGTCTCGGTGACCTCGTTCGAACGCTCGGAGTCGGCATGATCCATGGAGAGAATGGTCCCTTCTGGGGCGAGCAGCCGCATGGGCGCTCTGTGAGGCTCGGGGCGTCTGCACGGGGCAGTGGGTTCGAGCCGATCGTGAACTCCGCCGGTCGGCGGATCCGGTACACGCGCCGCGGCGGGGGCCGAGCGCAACGAGCATCGCAACGGCCATCACGGCCGGCGCTGACCAGGTTCCGACGGACAGCCTCCGAGCAGGTGCCCACTCGCAGGAGCGAGACCCGCTCGTCGGGGGGAGCTGTCGTGTGTCGATGGTCACTGGAGGGCCAATTCTACGCCCTCCAACGGCTCTCGCAGGGATCTACCCGAAATGGTCGCCGGCCGGCACCATCAGCGCATTCGACGCATGTGCACCGACTGCACCAGTCCGAACAGCGCGAAGTACACGATCAGCCCGGACCCTCCGTAGGAGATGAACGGCAACGGGAGACCGGTGACCGGCATGATCTGCACGGTCATCGCGACGTTCTGGAACGTCTGCCACAGCAACATCGTGAACACACCGGCGCAGAAGTAGGTGCCGAGCAGATCCCGCGACAGGTGTGCGATCCGCCAGATCCGAACAAGGGCGATCACGAGCAGGCCGAGCACCACCGTCGAGCCGACCAGACCGAACTGCTCGCCGATCGCAGCGAACGGGAAGTCGGCCCACATCACCGGGATGTCACGCCCGTTGGTCAGCGGGCCCTGCAGCCAGCCCTTGCCCCAGACACCACCGGTGCCGATCGCGCGCATGGCATTCTCGGCCTGGTAGAGGTCGTCGCTGTCGACGGCGCCCGGATTGACGAGCGCCCTGATGCGCGCAGCCTGGTAGTCGTTGACCAACCGTCCGACGAACGCAGCGAGCACCGTCGACACCGAGAGCACGGTGATCAACGCGATGTAGCGTGCCTTGGCGCCGGCCACGAGCAGGACACCCATCGCCATCGACACGAGTACCGACGCCGAACCGAGGTCGGGCTGGATGATCACGAGTACGGCCGGCGCACCGACGATCATCAGACCCCCCAGGAAACGGGCGTAGGAGACCTCGTCGCTGCGTTCCTCGGCCAGGTACGCCGCGAGCATCAGCAGCGTGGTGAACTTGGCCATCTCCGCCGGCTGGAAGTTGAACGGGCCGAGGTCGAACGAGATGCGGTCGTCGCCGGACGCGATGCCGAGCAGGAACAGCAACGTCAGCAGCACGAGCGTGAGGCCGTAGAGGAACACGGCCCGGTCCTTCCACCACTCGTAGTCGATCGACATCACGACGAACATCACCACCGTGGCGATGATGGCGAAGATCACCTGGCGAGTCGCGAACGCATAAGGATCGGCGGAGATGCGGGTCCGGGAGGCCGAGAAGACCACGAAGAACCCGATGATGGTCAGTGCGAACTGCACCACCATGAGCACCCAGTCGACGTTGCGGCTGGGGTCGGCAGGACTGGCACCGATGTTGCCGAGGCCCGAATCGGGCCGGCGCGAGAGGAACGACGTCGCCATCGGCGACTACTCGGCGAGGCGCGGGCTGGTCCACCGGCCGTCGTAGCAGCTCTGGTCGGCGAGTCGCCGGGGTTGGGCGGCGACGACCGAGGAGGTGTCGAGCGTGTCGGAGAGGCGAACTGCGTCGGCCTGCACGAGACCCGACATCTGCATGAACATGCACTTGACCACCGGTGCCGCAGCCTGCGAGCCGTAGCCCGCCTTCTCGAGGAAGGCCGACACGGTGTAGGGCCGCTCCGGATCGATGCTGTAGGCAGCGAAGGCCGACGAGTCGTTCCACGGGTAGTTGCCGGCTCCCTGGACGGTGCCCGTCTTGCCGGCGACCGGAATGGCACCACTGGTCTGCCGGTAGAAGTAGAACAGCTTCTCACCGGTGGTCGAGTGGTAGTAGTCGCTCGTGGTGCCGGGCCCGGTGATCACCCGGGCGAGACCGCTGTCGATCTCGTTCCACGACTCCGCCGCGAGTGGGAGTTGCTGGGTCACCTCGCCGGCTGTGTTCGGCTCTCGGGCAAGGACTGCCTGGGTCAGATCGGCGTATCCCTGGATCGCCGAGTCGGGCACACCGGGTTGGTAGATGGCCTTGATGATCTCGGGCTTCATCAGATAGCCCTGGTTGGCGATGGTCGAGTACCCCATGGCGAGCTGCAGCGGCGACGCCGACAGCAGCCCCTGACCGATCGACAGCTGCACGTTGTCGCCGGTGAAGTAGCCCGACGCCTCGGACTCGCTGATCACGCCGCGACGGCCGTACTCGGCCTTGAGCTCCGCGTCGGGGACGATGCCGTCGAAGGCGTACGGCAATTCGATGCCCGGATCGGAGCCGAAGCCGAACTTGCGGAGTTCCTCCTGCAGGATCGGTTGGTAGTCGTTCTCGGTCATGATCGTCTCGCCGATGCGGTAGAAGAACGCATCGGACGACACGGCCAGCGCCGTCTCGACGTCGACGGACCCGTAGACGCACGGTCGGCCGGTGCCGCTGCACGTGGCGTTGCGGTACACGCACCGCACCAAGCCCTCGTTGCACTTGTCGGCCTCGACGGACTCCATCCGGTAGGTGCCCGTGTCGACGTAGTAGTCGTTGACCCCCATCAGCCCGGTGTCGAGCGCTGCGAACGCGACGAACGGCTTGAACGTCGAGCCGAGGTTGTACCGCCCCTGGATGGCACGGTTGACGAGGATCGACTCGTCGGGGTCGATCGGGTCGCCGTTCTCGTCGACGGACGGGAACAGCTCGTCGAACTTGCCACCGCTGAGGTCCGCTTCGAACCAACGGTTGTCGAACGTCGGATAGCTCGCCAGCGCGATGATCTGGCCGTTCTGGTAGTTCTGCACCACCACCGAACCGGCAGGCGCCTTGTATGGCACTTCACGCGGGTATTCGGGGAAGACGAGGGTCTCGAAATTCGTCTCGGGATCGCGTGGATTGGTCGCCACTTCCTGTTGACGGATCTTGAGCTTGGTCTCGAGCGCCTGTTCGGCGTACTGCTGCTGGTCGAGATCGATCGTGAGCTGCACGTCGTTGCCGTTGATCGGCGGCACACGGCGCACCTCGCGCACGATCCGGCTGGTGTTGTCGACCTCGTAGGTGACATAGCCCCATTTGCCGTGGAGCTCCTCTTCCATGCTCAGCTCGATGCCGAACTGCCCGACGCGTTCGTTGAGGTAGTAGCCCTTTTCCTGGTAGAAGTCCTTCGTCTCGGCGGTGATGCTGCCCATGTAGCCGACGACGTGACTGGCCACCGGGGCGTAGGGATACACCCGTCGCGACTGTTCGAGGATCTCGACACCGGGAAGATCCTCGACTCGCTCCTGGATGGCGATGGCGGTGCGCTCGTCGATGTCCTCGGCAACCGGCATCGGCAGGAACGGGCTGTAGACACCGCTGTCGAAGCGGGCCTCCATCTCCTCGATCGGCACGTCGACCCACCCGGACAGACGCCGGAAGATCTCTGCACGGTTCTCGCCGTTGCGGATCACCTCCCAGTCGACGCCGACGGTGAGCACGCGATCGTTGTCGGCGAGGATGCGACCCTCGGCATCGAAGATGCGACCACGCTCGGGCAGCAGGGGCACCGTGCGCAGTTTGGTGGTGTCGACCTCGGCTTGCAGGTTCTCCTGTTCGACCGTCTGCAGGAACCAGATGCGGGCGCCGACCAGACCGAACAGCAGCGTGCCGACGAGCGCGAGCACACCGAGACGAGCGGCGCGCTTGTCAGCGGCCATCGCGTGCGAGTTCGATCGTCGGCATCCAGATCAGCATGACGGGTCCGATGTTACAAACGTGTTGCAGCTGGCACGGGTCGGGAGACGAACAATCGCGTGACGATCATCACGCGACCGACCAGGCGAGATCACCGAACCCGAACCGGGTCATGCCACCGGCTCCTCCACGGGCTGTTTCCACTCGGGCCGACGCATCCGCAGGGACCAACGGCCGAGCGGCACGAGCAGCGGACTGAGCAGCGCACCGGCGGCCGCGCACACCGCCACCACCAGGCCGAGTTCCGGCGGGAACGGCTCGGGCTCGCCGATGAACGCTCGCACGATGGGCACCGTGACCACCCCGGCCGCAGTGCCCAAGGCCGTGAAGATCGCCTCCAGCCACCAGTGCGGATCGGCAGCGATCAGGGCGAGCAGCCCACCGACGACCCCGGCGATCGTCATGGCCGTCGCGGTCGAGCCGAGCGGTGTGCCCTCTGCGAGATCGAACATGATCCCGAACGTGAACCCGACGACTGCACCGCGCTCGCTCCCGCCGGCGACACCGGCCGCGGCTGCGGTCGCCATCATGATCTGGATGATCACACCGCCGACTTGGATGTCGACGAAGATGGTGCGCTGCAACGCCAGCAGGATCAACCCGAGGGGAATCACCCGCACCAGCGGGCCCTGCACGAACGATGCGAACATCGACGCTCACTGATCGACTTCGGAGAGCGGCTTGTACAGCACGACCCTCACGAAGTTGAGACGGCCGAGATCCGCGTACAGCTCGACGTCGAGCAACGGCCCACCCGACCCTGGCCGGTCCGCACGGTTGACGACGCGGCCGACCGGGATGCCGGTGGGCGCGAGGCTCTCGGAACCTCCGGCGGTCTCGACCAGGTCGCCGGCGACCAGTTCCGACAGCGATGGTGAGTCCTGGACGTACTTGATCTGCGGCAGCCGGAGGCGTCCACGCCCTTCGAGCGCGCCGTACTCCTTCTCGATCACCTCGGCCACCGTCGTGGTCGTGGTCGTGGTCGTGGGCGCGGTCGTGGGCGTTGCGTCGTCGGCGCTCGGCGCGGTGTCCGGCGTGGCCGGTGCGGTCGTCGGCGTCTGGCCGAGCGCATCGAGCAGGGCGGTGATCTGTTCGGCGTCCAGGGGCTGTCCGGTGAGTGGATCGAGGACCGGCCGGCCGTCCGGGCCGACGGCCGTCCCCGGCAGTGTGGTGTCGGGCACCGGCGAGCCGTCGGGCAGCGTGACCCCGGGGACGATCGCACCGGGCAGCGATGGCAGCGTCGTGGTGGTGGTCGTGCCGGCAGCCTCGACCTCGGAGGGAGTGAGCCCCGACGGCGTGGTGTTGGTCGGGCCGGTGTCGTCGGCCGCCGACGACGAGGTCACCTTGATCGCGACCTTGTAGCGGCTGTCGGTGGCCAGCATGACCCGGGCAGTCGTGCGGGTGACCTGGGTGACCTTGCCGACGAGGCCGGCCTGGTTGACGACGGCCATCCCCACCTCGATGCCGCTGGCGGTGCCCTTGTTGATCTCGATCACCTGATCGAAGTTGCTCGCGGCAGCACCGACCACACGAGCGACCTCGGTGTCGATTCCCGAGAGTGAGGGAAGGCTGTAGAGCGCCTGGAGCTCCTTGCCTTCGATGACGGCTGCCTCGGCGGCAGCCAGTGTGCCGATCAGCCGGTCGACCTGTTCCTGGAGGGCGAGGTTCTCCTGCTCGAGATCGTCGTACTCGGTGATGCCGGCCCAGACCCGCTCGATCGGGTTGGTGATCACACCGGTGGCGGTCTCGACGGGTCGCATCACCTGGGAGAAACCTTCGCGTCCGGCATCGATCACCGCGTTGCCGCGCAGATCGAGCGTCAGCAGCAGGACCGTGGTGAGGAGCAGCGCGAGGATGACCCGCTTGCGCCCGACGGAGTAGATGGCCATGGTCGTGACGAGGGTGGACGCCGGGGCGTCAGTCCTCGCCGCCCATCGACATCAGCCCGCGCATGGCGTCGATGTTCTCGAGCGCACGACCCGAGCCGATGACGACGCTGTAGAGCGGCTCGTCGGCGATCCGGATGGGCATGCCGGTCTCGTGGTTGAGTCGCTGGTCGAGGCCGCCCAACAGCGCACCACCACCGGTGACGGTGATGCCGTCTTCCATGATGTCGGCCGCGAGTTCGGGCGGGGTCTTGTCGAGTGTGGTCTTCACGGCATCCACGATGGCAGAGATCGGCTCAGCAAGGGCTTCACGGATCTGCTCGGTCGTGATCTCGATCGTTCGCGGCAGACCGGAGATGAGGTCGCGACCGCGGATGTCGGCGGTCAACTCCTCCTCCATCGGCCAGGCGGATCCCATTTGGATCTTGATCTCTTCGGCGGTGCGGTCGCCGATCGCCAGCGAGAACTCCTTCTTCACGTACTGCAGCACTGCTTCGTCGAGTTCGTCGCCCGCCACGCGGATGGACTGCGCGGTGACGATGCCGCCGAGCGAGATGACGGCGACCTCGGTGGTGCCGCCACCGATGTCGACGATCATGTTGCCGCTCGGCTCGTGCACGGGCAGATCGGCACCGATCGCAGCGGCCATCGGCTCTTCGATGATGTGGACCGGCTTGCGAGCACCGGCGTACTCCGCAGCGTCCTGCACGGCGCGCTGCTCGACACCGGTGATGCCCGACGGCACACAGATCACCATGCGCGGTTTACTCCACTTCGAGCCGGCCACCTTCTGGATGAAGTAGCGCAGCATCTTCTCGCACACCTCGAAGTCGGCGATCACGCCGTCCTTCAGTGGCCGGATCGCCTTGATGTGGTTCGGGGTACGGCCCATCATTCGTTTGGCTTCCATGCCGACGGCGACCGGGCGCCCGTCGTTGGCATTGATCGCCACCACGGACGGTTCGTCGAGGACGACGCCGTGCCCGCGCACGTAGATCAACGTGTTCGCGGTGCCGAGGTCGATGGCGAGGTCACGGCCCAGGCTGAGCGGGTTGTTGCGGGCCATGGGATGGCCACCTTTCGCGAGCGGTCAGATGCCGGGGACCGGCACTCCAACCGTGCCAGGTACCCGAATCCGGAAATGTTACAGATTGGGGAAGAATATGCCGATCTCGCGCTCGGCCGAGGCGAGAGAGTCGCTGCCGTGCACCAGGTTCTCGGTGAACAGGATGCCGAGGTCACCTCGGATGGTGCCAGGTGCGGCCGTGCGCGGGTTCGTGGCGCCCATCATCGCACGAACGACCTCCCAGGTGTCCTCGGGCCCCTCGATCACCATCGCCACGACCGGCCCACGGCTCATGAACTCGACGAGGTCGTTGTAGAACCCCTTGCCGACATGCTCTTCGTAGTGGGTCGCCAGCGTGTCGGCGTCGAGTGTGCGGACGTCCATCGCCACGATGTCGAGGTCCTTGGCCTCGAACCGTGACACGATCTCGCCGACGAGCTTGCGCTCCACGGCATCGGGCTTCAACAAGACGAGTGTGCGATCAGACATATGGCCGCAAGCTATCGCCGCACACCCCCCGAAAAATCACGCTGGCGTTGCGCTCAGCGCAACGCCAGCGCGCCAGAACGGGGTCGAGACCCGGAAGTCCTCAGTTGGCGTAGCGCTGGAGGACAGGGCGCGCGGCACCTGCGGTGTACAGGCTGCCGGTCACGAGCACGGCGTCGTCGCCGTCCGCGTACTCCATGGCTCGCTGGCAAGCGGCTTCGACGTTGTCGAAGGCGTAGACGTCGTCGCACCCGAGTCGACGCGCGGCGTCGGCGACCTCGACGGCCTTGATGCCGCGAGGGGACGGTGCGGTGCAGGCGAAGACGAGATCGAACTCGTCGGCGCGGAACGCCGCCAACATCTCCTCGGGATCGCGCAAGGTGCCGACGACGAGGATGCGACGACCCTCGGGGTCGAAGTCGTCGAAGAAGACCTGGGCGCAGCTGTCCGCTCCGGGCGGGTTGTGCGCGCCGTCGACGATCGTGAGCGGCTGGCGTCCGAGCACCTCGAAGCGCCCGGGCATCGAGACCTCGGCGAAACCTTCGAGCACGACGTCCCCCGGCAGCGGGGAGGCGAAGAACGTCTCGACCGCGACGAGCGCCGTTGCTGCGTTGGCCCCTTGGTGCGCACCATGAAGCGGGAGGTACACGTCGGTGTAGATCGTCGTCGGTGTTCGGATGTCGAGAAGACGACCCCCGACGGCGAGACGGTTGCCCACCACCTCGTAGTCGTCGTCGGCGACGAGGAGGCTCGCACCACCGGCGTCGGCGAAGATCGAAATCAACTCCGGTCGGGTCTCACCGATCACCGACGCCGATTGCGGCTTGATGATGCCCGCCTTCTCGCGTGCGATGTGTTCGAGGGTCGGTCCGGCGAACTCGGTGTGGTCCATCCCGATGTTGGTGACCACGGCAACGGTGGCATCCACCACGTTGGTGGCATCCCATCGGCCGAGCAGCCCGACCTCGATCACCATCACGTCGACCGCGACGTCGGCGAACCAACGGAACGCAGCGGCGGTGACGATCTCGAAATACCCGGGACGGCGACCGACGATGCCCTCGAGGTCGGCGATTGCTGCGATCTGCTCCGCGAAGTCCTCGTCGGGAATCGGTTCGAGGTTGCGGCTGATCCGCTCGTTCACGCGCTCGAGATGGGGGCTGGTGTAGGTGCCCACCGTCAGACCGTTCGCGACCAGCAGCCGAGAGATCATCTGCGCCGTCGACCCCTTGCCGTTCGTACCGGTGAGGTGGATCACCGGTGCCACGTGCTGGGGATCGCCCATCGCAGCGCAGAACGCAGCGATGGTGTCGGTCGACGGCGAGTTGATCCGACCGGTCTTCTCGTAGGTCGCGTGCTCGTCGAGATAGGCGAGCGCTTCGTCGTAGGTCATGCAGCGCCTCAGGCTACGGAGCAGAAACCACCGGGGGATCCGACCCTCGGTGTCATCCGGTCAGGATGCGGCCTTGCGCTGACGACTGCCCGAGCGGGGCACGAGCGTGGGATTGACCTTCTGGACCACGGTGTTCTCGTCGATCACGACCTTGCCGATGTCGGTGCGGCCCGGCAGGTCGTACATCGTGTTGAGCAGGACTTCTTCGAGGATTGCTCGGAGACCGCGGGCGCCCGTTGCGCGCAGGATCGCCTGGTCGGCGATCGCTTCGAGCCCGTCGGGGGTGAACTCGAGTTCGACGTCTTCGAAACCGAACACCTTCTCGTACTGCTTGACCAGGCTGTTCTTCGGCTCGACGAGGATCTGCACCAGTGCGTCGCGGTCGAGGCTGCCGACGGCGCCGATCATCGGGAGACGCCCGATGAACTCGGGGATCATGCCGAACTTCACGAGGTCTTCGGGAAGCACCTGCGCGAACAGCTCACCCGGATCGCGATCGATCGCCGAGCGCACCGTGCCGTGGAAACCGACCCCCTTGTGACCGATGCGCGACTCGATGATCTGTTCGAGCCCGGCAAACGCCCCACCGAGGATGAACAGCACGTTGGTGGTGTCGATCTGGATGAACTCCTGGTGCGGGTGCTTGCGCCCGCCCTGTGGCGGCACCGACGCCTGGGTTCCCTCGAGGATCTTCAGCAGCGCCTGTTGCACCCCCTCGCCCGACACGTCACGGGTGATCGACGGGTTCTCGCTCTTGCGGGCGACCTTGTCGATCTCGTCGATGTAGACGATGCCGGTCTCGGCGCGCTTGACGTCGAAGTCGGCAGCCTGGATCAACTTGAGCAGGATGTTCTCGACGTCCTCGCCGACATAGCCGGCCTCGGTGAGCGCCGTGGCATCGGCCACCGCAAAGGGCACGTTGAGTTGGCGGGCGAGGGTCTGCGCCAGGTGGGTCTTGCCGCAGCCGGTGGGACCGAGCAGCAGGATGTTCGACTTGGCGAGCTCGACCTCGTCACGGCGACCGACGGTCGTGGCCTGGTTCTGGTGCTGGATCCGCCGGTAATGGTTGTAGACCGCAACCGACAGGATCTTCTTGGCCGATTCCTGGCCGACCACGTAGTCGTCGAGGAAGGCGCGCACCTCGCGCGGGTTCGGCAGGTTGTCGAAGCTGAGCTCGGCCGTTTCGGTCAGCTCTTCTTCGATGATCTCGTTGCACAGGTCGATGCACTCGTCGCAGATGTACACGCCCGGCCCAGCGATGAGCTTCTTGACCTGCTTCTGCGACTTGCCGCAGAACGAGCACTTCAGCAGTTCGCCGGTGTCCCCGAATTTCGCCACTTGTCGGTACCCCTTCGTGTCGTCCAGCGCGTGTCGTACGAAGCCGTCCCGAGTTCGAACGGCCCGTTTGAAGCCCGCCAGTCTGGCGCATCCACCTTCACGAATCGTGGACCCGCCCGACGAATCGGACAGCTCACCGCCCGATCAGCGGATGGGACCGGTGCGGTCCACCGCCTCGCGAGAGGAGATCACTCTGTCGATGATGCCATATTCCAGCGCGGCGTCGGCCTCCATGACGAAGTCACGGTCGGTGTCGGTGTGGATCCGCTCGATGGGCTGGCCGGTGTGCTCGGCGAGGATCTGGTCGATGAGCTCACGCATCCGCATGATCTCGGCGGCGGCGAGCTCGAGATCGGTGACCTGGCCGTAGCCGACCTGACCACTCGGCTGGTGCAGCAGGATCCGGCTGTGCGGCAGAGCGAGACGCTTGCCCTTGGTGCCGGCGGCGAGCAGCACGGCGGCGGCCGACGCGGCCTGGCCGAGGCAGATGGTGGCGATGTCGTTCTTGATGAACTGCATCGTGTCGTAGATGGCGAACAGCGCCGTGATGTCACCACCAGGGCTGTTGATGTAGATGTTGATGTCCTTGTCGGGGTTTTCCGACTCGAGGTGGATCAACTGGGCACACAGCAGGCTGGCGATCTGATCGTCGACCGGAGTCTGCAGGAAAATGATGTTGTCCTTCAGCATCCTGCTGTACAGGTCGTAGGCACGCTCGCCACGACTCGTCTGTTCGACGACGTTCGGAACGAGATAGTTCACCGCATCGAGATTCATGACGTCTCCTCTTCGGGGTCGTGGTCGGGATCCTGGTCGCCGGCCGGTTCGCTCGCAGCGGCGTCGGTTGCGGCGATGACCGCCGCAGCGGCAGCTTGCACGTCGGCTGGCTCGTGATCGTCGTCGTCGTCGTCGTCGTGGCTGTGGCCGAGCAAGGTGTCACGGTCGATCGCTGCGCCGTCCGGGTCCACGAAGTCGACGTGATGGAGCAGCCAGTCGAACGCCTTCGACTTGCGGATCTGCGCCGCCAGTTCGGGAACGGCCTCGTTCTGTTCGTAGGCCTTGCGAATGTCCTTGGCCTTCTGGCCGTACTGCATCGCCATGCGCGCGTATTCACGTTCGAAGTCGTCGGGCTCGACCTCGATCGACTCGCTGTCGGCGATCGAACGGAGGGCGAGGTCGACCTTGACGGCCTCGACCGACGCGCCTCGCATCGATTCGATGAACTCGTCGGGTTCCTGGCCGGTGGCGCCGAGCCACTGCCCGAGGTCGATGCCCTGGGCCTGGAACTGCTGCACGACTCCCTGGACCCGCTGGTTGAGGTCGGCGTCCACCATGGCGTCGGGAAGGTCGGCGTCGACCAGTTCGGCGAGGGCTTCGTTCATCGCGGTGACCACGCTCTGGCGTGCTTCGTTCAGCTTCTGGTCAGCCTGGGATTCGCGCAGGCTGGCGTTCCACTCCTCGACGGTGTCGAACTCGCCGATGTTGTCGGCGACCCATTCATCGGTGAGGTCGGGCACGACCGAGGTCTGCACTGCGGTGACCTTGACCGCGAAGTCGGCGGGATCGTCGAGCCCCTTCGGGGTGGACGTGAAGGCGATCTCGTCGCCGACGGAGGCGCCGGTGAGGTGCTCGTCGAAGTCATCGGTGACCCAGCCCTGGCCGAGTTCGTAGGAGAAGTCCTCGGTATTCAACCCCAGCAGCTCCTCGCCGTCGCGGGTGGCGGCCAGGTCGATCGTGAGGAAGTCCCCGGCCTCGGCGGGGCGGTCGGCGTCGGCGAGGCCGGCGGTGCGCTTCAGTTCGGTCTGATGGACCTCGGCGAGATCGTCGTCGGTGACCTCGAGCGACGGCAGCTCGACGCGCAGGTCGCCGTATCCCTCGAGCGTGATCGTGGGACGGACCTCACAGGTGGCGTCGAACTCGACAGGGCCCGATTCGGCGCCATCGGTGATCTCGACCTCGGGGGTGGCGATCAGGTCGACCTGATGCTCGCGCACCGCTTTGGCAAGGTACTGCGGAACCGCATCGCGGAGCGCCTGCTCGCGTGCGGCACCGATGCCGATGCGTGCTTCGAGCACCTTGCGGGGTGCCTTGCCGGCACGGAATCCGGGGAGGTTGACCTCCTTGGCGATCAGCTTGAAGGCCCGGTCGATGTCGTGATCGAACTCGGCCTCTTCGACTTCGACGTACAGCTTGACTTTGTTGCCCTCGAGGGTCTCCACGGAACTCTTCACAGATCGGCGAGTGTACCGGTGGCCCCCGGAATCGGAACGAGAGCGGCCGGCCGGGCAGGCGGAGTCGCGCGTTGGCACCCGGACGGGGCAGAATGTCGGACGATGGAGTACTGGAAGCCGCACGCCCTCGCCACACCGCACCCCGACCAGATCGATCTGCGCATGAACGACAAGGTTCGCACGACCGTGGAGATCCACGGCGTGCCGGTGGGCACCGAGGGCAAAGTGATCCTCGCCAACGGATTCAACTGGCAGCGGTATCGGGTGCTGTTCGAGAACGGCGCCGAGATCGGCGATCTCGACCATCGCCAGCTCGAGCCGATCGGACGCGCGGCGAAGCGGCTCGAGAAGGCCGCCAAGAAGAGGTAGCCAAGAAGAGGTGGCCCAGAACGGACAGCTCGGCCGGGCACCGCGGGCAGCAGGGTGGGAAGCTGCGCCGATGAAGCTGCCGCGAGCGATCGAACTCGAGCCCGACGCCCGCATGGCGCTGGGTCAGATCATCGGAATCATGTCCGACCAGGCGATGGCCGGCGCTGCCGCCCGCTGGGACCTCGAACGGCTCATGGAACTCGAGGTGCGACTGGGCGTGGTGGCCGGAGGAGCGGTGATCGATGAGCTCGATCCGTCGACGGTGACGCTCGGGATCGACGACGCCGCGCTGCTGCTGGACGGGATGGCCTTCACCGAGATCGCCTCGGCCGACCTGCCGTGGATCGACATGGTCCGTTGGACCTCCGATTTCGTCACGACCGAACTGCGCAGCCACTGGACCGACGCCGAATGGCTCGAGTTGTCCGCCGGCCATCACTGAGTACCCGCTGGGGGGCGAAGCGACAGAGCTCGACAGTGCTTTCCGCTCCGTCAAGTTCTTCTCGAATTCGTCAAGAACGGGTCAAGTTTGCGCCGTGACGGCCGAAAGAACTCCCATGAAACGAACCGCACGAGTCGTCCTGGCCACTGGCGTGGCGCTGTCCGTCATCGTTCCGATCTCGAGCGGGGCCGCCTCGGCGGCGCCGGCCGGTCAGCCGTCGACGACCGAGACCACGATCACGGTCGTCGACGGAGACAGCCTCTCCGGGCTGGCCTGGCGCCACGGCGTGCGACTGTCGGCGCTGCTCCGGGCGAACTCGCTCGAGCTGACGACCATCATCCATCCCGGCGACACCCTCGTGATCCCGGCCGGTGCGTCGGCTGCATCCACCGTGAACTCGACCTCCCGCTCGACGAAACCGGCGGCCGCGTCGAACGGCACCGGCTCCAGCTACACCGTCGAAGCCGGCGACGCACTCTTCCTGATCGCCTGGCGCCACGGCGTCACCCTCGGCGCACTGCTGCAGGCCAACGACATGTCGGCGACCGACGTCATCATCCCGGGCCAACGCCTCCGGATCCCACCCGCGACACGACCCGCGCCGACCCCTCGACCGTCCGCGGCGAGTGCCGCTCCCGACGCCGCACCTTCGACAGGTGCAGCTCGCAGCAGCGGCTCCAGCTACACCGTCGTAGCCGGCGACGCACTCTTCCTGATCGCGATGCGCCACGGCGTCACCATCAGCGCACTGCTGCGGGCGAACGACATCTCGCTCACCAGCACGATCTTCCCCGGCCAGCGTCTGCAGATCCCACCCGCGACACGACCAGCGCCCATCCCTCGACCGTCCGCGGCGAGCACCGCCCCCGACGCCGCACCTTCGACAGGCGCAGCTCGCAGCAGCGGCTCCAGCTACACCGTCGTAGCCGGCGACGCGCTGTTCCTGATCGCGATGCGCCACGGCGTCACCATCAGCGCACTCCTGCGGGCGAACGACATCTCGCTCACCAGCACGATCTTCCCCGGCCAGCGTCTGCAGATCCCACCCGCGACACGACCCGCCCCGACCCCTCGCACCACTGCTTCGAGTGCCACCCCCGAGCCCACTGCTGTCCCGCAAGCGTCGACGTCCGCCAGTTCGCTGCAGACCATGCTGTCGTATGCCACCGCCCAGGTCGGCGCCCCCTACAAGTTCTTCAGCGCGGGTCCCGACGCGTTCGACTGCTCCGGGCTCGTGGTCGCAGCGTTCCGTCAGGTCGGCATCAGCGTCCCGCACCAGAGCCGGGCACTCGCACGCCTCGGCGAGTCCGTCGATTGGCGCACGTCGAAGATCTCGGCGGGTGACCTGGTGTTCACCTCGGCGACCAACGACCCGAACATGATCACCCACGTCGGCATCGCCCTCGACTCGCAACGGTGGGTCCAAGCGGTTGGCCACGGTCGCCCGGTGACGATCGGGTCACTCCCGTCCGACAGCAAGATCATGGCGGTGCAGCGGATCGGTCTCCCCTGAGCGATCGGCTCACACCTTCGCTGCGACGCCGCCGGTCACGACGATGCAGGACCTGAGCCCGTCCCGGACAACCCGACGCTGTCGGTGATGGCGTCGAACACCTCCTGCTTCGACGGTGTCGCGTCGATGCGGACGACGAGTTCCTTGCGGCGAAACACGTCGATCACCGGCTCGGTCTTCGCGTAGTAGTCGGCCAACCGTCGAGACAGTGCTTCGGGCGTGTCGTCCTCGCGTTGCTCGAGGCTGCCGCCGCACACATCACAGACGTCGGCCACTTCGGGACGGTGGGCGATCAGGTTGTAGTCGAGCCCGCACTGCGAGCAGACCCGCCGCGACAGCACACGTCGCTGGACCTCCTCGTCGGGCAGTTCGAGCACGATCACGGCGTCGATGTCGTAGCTCTCGAGGAAGAACTCGGCCTGGGGCACGTTGCGGGGAAATCCGTCGACGACGAATCCGTAGTTCCAGTCGTGCTGTTCGAGCCGGTTTCGTACCACGCTCTCGACGATGTCGTCGCCGACGAGGTGACCGGCATCCACCAGTCGACGAACCTGAGCGCCGAGCTTGGTGTGATGGGCGATGTTCCAGCGAAAGATGTCGCCGACGCTGATGTGCTCGAGACCGTACGACTCGCACAGCTTCGAGCTCTGGGTGCCCTTGCCGCTGCCCTGCACCCCCATGATCACGTATTTGCGCATCCCCCCATGGTGGCATCCGGGCGCAACGGGTCGGACACGATGAGCCATCGAGGGACCGAGCGAGCCGGGGCCACGGCTGGATCGTGACGATCGGCTCGCTCTCGACCGACAGCAGGGTCACGGTTGGCGCAGCGGTCGTGATCCGATCGGCGACCCACCCCGACCGGTGGGGTGTTGTTCAGCCCTCCACGGTGATCGAGCCCAACATCACGGTGGGATGGATCTGGCACAGGTAGGCATACGTTCCTGGCTCGTCGAAGGCGAACTCGAACGACTCGCCGGACCCGAGCACGCCGGAGTCCCAGGTTCCTTCGTCGGCGGTGGTGGTGTGATCGACGTTGTCCTGATTGGTCCAGACAACGATCGCGCCGACTGGCACCGTGATCTCGGTCGGGTCGAACGAGATGTCAACCATGTCGACCTCTGCCTGCTCGACCGAGGGCTCGTTTGCGGTCGTCCCGCCCGACTCCGCGGTGGTGTCGGAGACCGGTGCGGTCGTGTCGACCACGGGGTCGGGTGCTGCGTCGTCGTCGTCGCCGCAGCCGACGGCAACGAGTACCAGGCTCAGCGCCGCAGCGCCGGCGGCAAGCCGTCGTGGTGGGTTCCGGCTGTGCATGAGATCGGCTCCTCCATGTCGGCGCACGAGCAGGCGTCGTTCGTGCAGCGGTTGGATGCACTGTAGGCGCAAGCGACGACCGGTCCGGTCAGACGTCGATGTCGTTGCGTGCCGAGGTCATTGAGTAACTCCGGTCGGGATGGGGAGATTCGAACTCCCGGCCTCCTGCTCCCAAAGCAGGCGCGCTAACCAAGCTGCGCTACATCCCGGACTTGGCGGCTCATGCTACTGAGCGAACCCGGCTTCACGGTCGGTCACAGTGCGATGGCGCCGCCTGCGGTCTCGGGGGGTGGCGGCCAGCGTCGCGGCCCGATCTCCAAGTCCGCCCGGACGAACGCGTCACGGAGCTGCTCGACGTGTAACCGGCGACGCCGGTCGGACGTGTCGAGGTTCGTGATCACCGCGATCACGTCGAGGTACGCGGCGAGAAAGACCGGTGCGTGTCCGGCCGCCGGGCCGGCGAGCGCGTGCGCCAGTTCGTGCGCGGCGGTGGCGAGCGTCAACTGGTCAGCGGCCAACCGGATCACCGTGTCGTGGCCTTCGACTCGTCGCGCACTGGAGGATCGGGCGTCACTGCGGGCGGCGGCCACACGTACCGAGCCGCCCGGCCACCACGCTCCCCCGATGACCTCCTCGATCGTCTCCACGATCTGCTGCAAGGGTCGGACCGATTCGAGGTCGGTGCCATCGAACGCCGACGCCTCCGCCGAATAGACGTCGGCGCGTCCGCAGTCGGTGGTCATCCGGACCCCAGCGACCGTCGCCCACCGAGTCGCTGCCGCCCGAGGTCTGCGCGCCCTGCAGCGTCACTCCCCGCGCTCCAGCCGGTGACCTCCGCACCCGCCGAGGTCCGGGCCACCCGGATGCGACCGAACTGCTGCTGCAGGAACTCGTCGATCTGCGCTCCACGTTCGCGGCGCACCAGAGAACGACCGGCGCTGTCGAGAGGGACCTCGGTCGGCGACGCCGCCTCGGCAGCGCGTCGAGCATCGTCGAGCGACTTCGCGACACGATCTGCGTATCCGAAGAGGAACGACCGCCGGTACCGCTGTGTGGCCGCAGAGGTGGTTCGACGCTCGGCGGCCATCTGTGCCGCAGCCTGCGTGTGCAACGACGTGTACATCACCTCCACTACGTCGAGATCCGACGAGTATCCGGCGACGTACGCGACGGTGCCCGTCGGCGTGGCGGCAAACACGACACGGGCCTCCTGCGCCTCGGCGACCGCCGTGAGCAACGCAAGCCGGGCCCGAACGTAGGCACCGCGGCCGAGCCACACCTCGCGCACGGCGAGTTCGTCGGAGCGCAGCTCGGCGAGCGATGCGGGGTCGATCCGATGGCGGGCGACAAGTTCAGCGGCCTTGTGGGAGAATGCTTCGGCCTCGTGGACATTGGTGGTCGCAGCGGCCTTGTCCATCAGCTTGCGGACCCTGGCCACGAGACCCGCGTCGACGACTGACGAGAGAGCGCAATCACCCGGCGGCGTCGATGACATAGGATCGTTCGCATTCGACATCAGACGGTGAGCGTAAACCCATGACCACAGCAGACGACACGACCAACCGCATCGACATCGAGCACGTCGACGGACGCACCCTGCGGCGCACTCGCAACCGAACCGCCGTGATCGCTGCGCTGCTGGACATCATCCGAGAAGGGAACCTTCACCCCGGGGCCTCCGAAATCGCCGACCGGGCCGGAGTGTCGCATCGCTCGATCTTCCGGTACTTCGACGACCTCGACGACCTCGTTCGGACCTCGATCGATCATGCCTTCGTCGAAGCAGGTCCGCTCGCCGAAGTCCCCGAGATCGGCATCGGATCGCTGGCCGAGCGGATCACCGCCTTCGTCGACGCACGCGTCGCCCTGTTCGGGCTCGTCGACGGCCCAATGCAGCTCGCCCGGATGCGAGCCCCAGGAATTCCGGCGATCGACGAGGGCATTGCAGAGATCGCAGAGATCTTTCGAGGTCAAATCGCCGAGCACTTCGCCACGGAACTCGCATCCCGCTCCGACGAGGACAGGCCGCTGCTCGTCGACGGGATCGTCGTCATGACGAGCTACGACTCGTACACGATCCACCTTCGCCTGCTCCACAGCGACGTCGAGCGCATTCGCGCCGCCTGGGTGGTTGCGCTCGCCGCGATGCTCGACTGACGGCTGCGAAGCCACCCCGGTAGGGTGTCGGCTCTTGCGGACGTAGTTCAACGGCTAGAACCTCAGCCTTCCAAGCTGATGATGCGAGTTCGATTCTCGTCGTCCGCTCCACGCGAAAGTCCTGGTCAAGAGTCATTTCTTGGCCGGGAATCGTGTAACGCCGGGCCCCGGAATCGGCCGTCGTGCCTACACGTGCCTACAAGTTGGCATCGAGCACGAGGAGGCCGTC